>NZ_FZMF01000015.1 GCF_900197685.1 Helicobacter baculiformis
AGTTGCTGTTTCTAGCCCCCCCTTAAAACTCTGATCTAAAAAATCTATGCCTGTTGCGACGCGCTCAATGGGGGGGGCGGCGGTGATCTCCTTGATCCAAGCGCTTAAGGTCTTGGATTCATGGCGCAATTCTAAGCCCATATGCTTATTGAGGATCTCCACATCGAAAATCTCCCCCCTCGTGGCGCTCTTGATCAGCTCAGCGCCCAAGAGCTTTTGAGCTTTTAAACGCCACTCTTGGATCAACAATTCCCGCGCGTTGTAGTAGTCGGGCATGATCTCGGTTTGTAGCAAGTTTAAGAACGCCGAGCTTGTACAAAACTCCTCGCCCAAACTCACCCTAAGTGCGCCTAAACTCACACTCTGCCCTGCCGCAAGTAGCCCTAAGATGCACTCTAGTATGCGCACATGCGCGCGCTCAAAATGCTTTAGCCCCACTTCTGTAAGGAAATCCTCTAGGTACTCGGGGAAATTGATCGCGCTATGGACGATCGTCGCTTCTAGTTCCATGTCTCTCCTTTAAGGTGCTCAAATAGTCTTGGTGCTTGTGCAAAACATGATGGACAAAAAGATTTTCTTCTTGAAGCTGGGCGAAAGCCAACACGAGGGCGCGCTGCAACAAGACGTTTTGGCTGATTCTTTGCTTTTTGGCAACGCGATGTAAGCGCGTGATGGCGCTTTGGTGTAACATAAACTTTTTGCGCACTCTTGTACAAGCGCGCTTTGGACTTCTTCCATTGCGTGCGGATGTCATAGATACCCCTTTGTGCGAAATAAAAACGCAGGGCGCGCTCCACAATCACGCCCCGACTCTGCCCTTCTAGCTGGGCGACCTTGTCCAATAATTCCAAAAGCCGAAATTCTAAAAAAAAGCTACCTGTATGCACTTTGGGGAGTTTAGGCATCGCCTTCTTCCTCCTCTTCTTCCACAACATCCGCTTCACAAAGCTTAAAAAGATAACGCCCGATGTTGTCATAGGTGAGCCCCTCGTAAGTGTTCATCAGAGCCTCTAGGATCTCGCGGGCTTTGTTGTCCCTCTCTTTGGTATGACTCTTAGGGGCGTACACGTCTAGGAAGCCACAGCGCACCGAAAACGCCACACATTCTACTAAGTCTAAACCTTGAGATTTTAAAGATAGCATCTTGGCAAGTAAAGCCTTCTTCATTGAAGATGTAACCTTGACGCGCTCAGAGCGATAGGTAATGAAACGATGAAAGGCTTCTTGCTCTTGAGGGTTTAGCCCGCTAAGGTCCAAGTTAAAGCAAGAGGGAAGAAAGCTTTGAAAGAAAGATTTTACTTTAGAAGCTTCTTCTTGAGAGGGGGGGGTCTGTGAAGAGAGCAGATTCTTCTTCAAATCTTCTTCTTGCGCGCGCGCGCTTCTCTCTCCATGTTTCTTTATCATGTTTCTTTCTATAGGGAGGAACTTTTTTCCTTGTGGTTGATAGGGCTCTGGAGTGCGTGCGCTAGGGGCTTGCGCGGGGTTTTCCTCCACGGGTAAAAAATTTCCTTGCGGTGAACACGCTTCAGGCTCTAATTTAGGCTCCATAAGGGGGGCATCTGTGATTTCTAATACCTTGATCTTTCCAAATGTGCCGTTTTTATTTCTAAAGCGGGTGATGTGTAAGAGCCCTGCGCGCATGAGCTCTTTTAGATATTTCCATAGCGTCTTAGAACAGATGTTAAAGCGTTGGCATAGGTGTTCTGTGCGCGCCTGCCAAGTGTGGGGTAGAGAGAGTAGATAGCTGAGTAACCCCAATGCTTCAAGCGAGAGATTAGAGTTTTGCGCAAAGGCATTTGAGAGCTTGGCAAAGGGGGCATTAGGGGTAAGCGTTTTAGCGATCATAGCGCACCTTTTTTTTAAGTTTAGGTTTTTTGGGTTTTTGGGGGATGTGTACAGGGGTGCGCTCCGGGGTGAGCTGACGCACCCAAGCGAGCGCGCTAGAGTTTAAGAACTGGGCGCGGGCGATGTCTTTTTGCGGGATGAACTTCGCATAGTGCGCAAAAGTAACATTCAGGTCTTTGTGCCCCAGGGTTTTACTCACCCACAGGGGTTCCTCCTTTTCTTTGAGCATGAGAGAGGCGAAGGTGTGGCGTGTGGTGTAGAGGCGGCGATAGGGGATATGTAGACGGGCTAGTAGACGCTTCCACGCCCGCCATAAAGGACGCTCAGCCCCGCGCGCTTTATCAGGGTCAATAAAGATGAATTCCCCTAGGTTAGGATGGACCTTAGCATAGTGGATAAGCGCGGCACGCACGGGGGGGAGTAGGTCTACGGAGCGGATGCCATTACGGGTTTTAGGGGGGAGGAACTGCCCATCTTGGCTAAGGGTGCGCGCAATATGTAGGGTGTTCTCTTGCAGGTTGACATCGGACCACTTGAGCGCGAGCACTTCGCCCGTGCGCGCCCCTGTGAAGAAGGCGATTGTGAGATAAGTTTTTAGGCGCACATCAGAACAGGCTTCTAGGATTTGTTGTATTTCTTGGAGGCTGAAGGGCTGGACTTCCTCAGAGATAGCTGTGTTGGTGATATTTTGAGAGTAAAAGGGGTTTTTGGGAAGGTATTCGCTCTCAAGGGCGAATTCTAAAAAGCTTTTGAGCACTAAGGTGAGCGTTTTTAAGTGGGATTTGGTGTAGTGCTTGTTGATGAGCGCGTTGTAGAAGTTTTGCATGTGCTCTTTGTCTAACTGGGCGATGTTGAACTTGAGATCGTTGTTAGTAAGCATGTTGCACACCACGCGAAGCCGCATAAATAGGCTGCGCTGTGTGGAGGGGCGTAAGCCCTTTTTGCGCTCCAAATAGGCTTCCATCACCCGCTCGATGGGGAGCCCCTCTATGCTTTTAGCCTGGCAGACTTTCAGAACATGGGGGATGAGCTCAAGGGCTTTGAGGCGATTTTGGGGGGTGTCTTTAAGCCTGAGACTAATTTTCTTGCGCTTGCCATCGACGCGCAAATCCGCATATAGAATGCCGCTACGTTGGAATATCATGTTTTGCTCCTCTTGTATAATTTGGCTTAAATAATTCGGCTCTTGGAGGGTGTGGCTCAAGGTAAACACCCCCCCCTTGGGGATCTGCTAACGCCTCAATCTAAGGATTTTTCAAGAGGCTGGCAGGGTGAGCCCCTACCCTCTAACCCCCCCCTTGCCCCCTTTGTCCCAATTAGGGCTTTAGGCGCGTGAGTTAGGGGGAACATCAAGGGTAGGTTTTGGGGGTATCAAGTCCCCCTACAAGGGCGATCAGATTAACCCCCGCACGCACTTAGATTACATGAGTGGTAGGGATTTGGTAAACTTCATAGTCCGGAGTTTAGATACATGGTTTCAAAAGCTAAGAATTGACGCGGGATGTGGTAGTAGATTGTCTTATCTCTGCCCAACCTAACATTTTCCACGCCTTGGGGGCATAAATTTCTTGTCCGCTTTTGTACCATTTTAGTGCGCCATTAACAAAGTCTAATACTCTCTATCTGGTGATATGTAATAGTTCTCATCGTTCTCCACACAAAGTGCTTTACTGCCATTTTTAGCAGCCGATGGGACTTGTGCCCACTATAACCCTGCACCTGAATGACTCAGGAATTAGGTAATTCACAAAACTCGCTAGAGAATTGGCAAGATATGATCGCTTTTGCTAAACCAAAGGATGCCATTATAACACCCACTAAACCTACGTCTTTAGCACCACTTAAATTTGTTTAATTAAGTTTAAATTAAGTTTAAGAATCTATTTTTACCTGTACAAAGAGATTAATAGAGCTTGATTAAAGATATATCTAATGTACCTAGTCTTTGAAATAAGCAGATATTCTCAAGTGGAGAGCTTTTAAATTTAAAGGAAAACCATGCCCTTTGTCAATATTAAAATCACTAAAGAAGATGGCCCCACTAAGGAACAAAAAGAGGCGTTGATTGCTGAAGTTACGGAGGTATTAGTGCGCGTTTTGCATAAAAATAGGGCATCTACTGTGGTGATTATTGATGAAATAGACACAGACAACTACGGCTTAGGAGGGCAGAGCATCACACAGGTGCGCAAAGCCAACCATTGAATGAAACCGGTATAGGTGAACTTTGCAACCCATGGTAGCGTTGCTTTTACTAAGGCTTGATGTAGCCCAAGTCTACCAACGCGTTAGCCATTTCTTTTAATAGAGGTCCGTTCTTGCTTCCTCCCTGCCCATGTTCAACTAAAATTGTGATAGCATACTGAGGGTTTTCATAGGGGAGAAAGGCAGTGATCCATGCGTGCGAGCGTTGGGCGTATTCCATCTCACTCTCCTTAATCCGTGTGGTGGTGTTTTGATCGATACTCACCACCTGCGCCGTGCCCGTTTTGCATGCTAGGCTCACTTTCACCCCACGTGTGCTTTTATAAGCCGTACCACCTTGTTCGCCACAAACTTCACGCATGCCTTCTCTGAGTACTGCCAGTTTAGATTTTTGGAAAGAATTGAGCACATCTTTGGGTTTGAAATCCCCATTGCGGTAAAAGTGGGGGGTGGGTAATTTGCCTGAAGCTAAAAGGGCGGTATAATTGGCAACTTGCAGAGGAGTGGTTAAAAAAGAACCCTGCCCAATCGAAGTGATCAATGTATCACCCACATTCCAAATTGTGCCAAAGCGTTTCATTTTCCAGCTAGGGTCGGGCAAAATACCGACAAACTCATTGGGCAAATCTACTCCACTTTTTTTACCAAAACCCATTTGAGAAAAAGTTTTCGTGAGCTTTTCAATGGGTAAATCTAGAGCGAACTTATAAAAATATACATCCACGGATTCTTTAATGGCTTTGTAGAGATTGGCTTCTTGGTGTCCACCGGGCTTCCAATCTCTAAACTTACGCTTGCCCACTTCAATATAGCCGGGTGTAGGAATTATAGTGTTTTCGTTCATGGGTAAATTCTCTAAAAAACTTAGTCCCGTGCCCATTTTGACCACAGAACCGGGGGGATAAAGCCCGTTGATCAGGCGGTTAAGCAAGGGATTACCCGGATCATCTTGCAAGTTCTTCCAGTCTGTAACGCTAATACCCCCAATAAAATCATTAAGATTATATTCAGGATAACTACCCGCTACTAAAATCTCTCCACTATACACATCCATCACAATAATCGCCCCCCTTTTGTGGGCAAAGAATGCGTCCGCCTTAAGCTGCAGGCGTTTATCTAAACTCAGCACCAAATCATTATTGGTTTTAGGCTCTTTGCTTTCAAGCACCTCGAGTTCTTGGTTAAGCGCGTTTACACTGACAATCTTATAGCCTAGCTCACCTTGTAAGAGATCGTTATATTCCTTTTCTAATCCCGTTTTTCCGATGGTGTGGGTGTATTGACTAGTGGGATTAGAAGCAATGTCTTTGGTATCTGCTGCACCCAAATAGCCAATAGCATGGGAGGCTAGCGCGTTGTTAGGATAATGGCGTTTGTTGGCAGGAGCTAGCACAATGTCAGGAATCTGTAGAAGTTTAGCATAAAGGGTTTGCATAGCAGAATAGGGTACAAAATCTAGAATTGGAATCGCATTGTGGTTATAGCGAGAATTTTGTTTTTGGTAGTTGTCCAGCGCATCGTCCTTGTCCAAATCGGGGAAATAGTGCGCTAAGAGCGCTATTTTTTCCTTGACCACCTTGCTCTTGAGTGCGGGAGAAAGCGAGACGCTAAAACCTAATTGGTTGATGGCAAGCAGTTCGTGGTTGCGATCCATGATAATTCCGCGCGTGGGTACCAAGATTTCTTTTTTAGTCATGTTGCGCAACGCAAGCTGTTCAAAATAATCATTGGTTTTAATGGTTAGAATGAAGATTTTAAACACTAGCACAGCCCATACCAAGCCTAACAAGCCAAGCACAAACCGCACTCTAAGCCCTTGCATACACTCTCCAAAGCAAAAACTCTAACACGCTATAGCTGAGCACATCGCCCCAAATAATAGTGTAGTTATGGTGGAACATGGCAAGAAACATAAAGTAGAGAGTGTAGATACAAAACGCATGCGCTAGATCGCCAAAAAAAGTCTCTTGGAAAGCACGCAATAAGCGTTGTACAATGAATTTTTCATAGAGGGTAAAGAGCAAGATCAGTACCCCTAAGGGCTCTGTGTGGATGAGCTCTACAGAAGCAAGACAGGCAAAAATGCAGATCAAAAGACGCGCTGAAGGTCTCTCTTGCATCAAAGTGTGTCTATAAAGTGCAAAGAGAAAGCCTAGCATAGGCGGAAGCCATGCGTAAATATCCCTTAAGTTGCTGTAAAGATAAAACCCCAACCATGCCAAAATTAAAGTTGCTGAAAACCGGGTTTTAAGCATGGATTCTCTTAGAAAATAAAGCTTCTAGGATCGTCTGCTGTATATTGAGTAGCGAACCAAACTTGGGATTTAACACTCCTTGCGCACTGACTAAAGGAGCATTTTGGGTTTTGTAAAGGGCGTGTTGCGCATTTTTAGAAAGTTTATCAAACTTGGTATAAACGCGTCGCAGTGTTTGATCGGGGCGCAAGAAGCTTTCTAAAAAGGCGCGTACCTGATTGTCTGTTTCAAGATGTAAATGTCTAGAATCAACGAGGTGTAGCACAAGCTTGATGGAGGCACGCTGTGTTAAGAGTGCACCTAAAAATTTAGCCCATTGTTGCTTGAGCTCTTTAGAAACCTTAGCATATCCAAAGCCGGGTAGATCGATGCAGGCGAAATCTAAAGTTTGTTCTTCAGGAGAAATCTTCCAACGCGTGTTAAAGAAATTTGCGCTTTGAGTTTTGCCCGGAGTGGCTGAGCTTTTGGCAATCTTGCGCTCTAGGATGGTATTAATCAAGGTGCTTTTACCCACATTGCTACGCCCTACAAACACAACTTCTGGCAGGCTTGGGGGGGGACATTGCGCTAAATTAGTTGCCGCTCTCAAAAAGGTACTTTCTAAAATTTTAATGGGTCCCATGTCTTTCTTGTGTGTTTTTTTGTGCCTTTTGTTTTTTCTGTTCTTGTTGAATGTCGTCCATGTCAAAAACAAAAGTAGCCGGTTTATCCTTGCCTCCAAATACATCGGCATAACCGCGCTCTTTACTCAAAATAATCTCTTCCCCCTTGATGGAATTAATCTTACCCACTTCATTCACCACAGCGTTCTGCAAAAGGCGGTATTCTTGCTTGATTGCATCGTAAATGAGTCGATCGGAATGCCCCTCCACTTCGCGCCCATCTTGGGTAACAAGGTGGAATTGCACCGCACCCATAGCCTCATATTTGATGGGTTTACGCTTGGCGTTGGTGTAGATGATAACTTTATTGGCATTCAGGGTATCTTTACCCTTTTTAATGTGCACATGTCCCTCAATGGTGGTGATACGTTTTCTCTCATTGGCGACAAATTTATCTGCCCTCACTTCTAGAGTTTCTTTAATAGGTGCGCCTTGCAAAAGTACAAAAGCCACTCCATACACCCACCATCTCAAAATTTCAAACCCTTCGCATTGGGCGTATGAGGTTTAGAATGTTTACTATTCTCTAAGTCAATGATCGCGTGCACGCGTTTTGCCTGCAAAAGACCTTGGGCATGGCTATAAAAGATATCTTCTCCATTAATATCACCTTCAGGTCCGCTTAAAGTAAAATGCCCTTTTCCCTGAAAAACTTGTTTGCTGTGATCGTAAACTCCATATTGACTCCAAAAACTCTGTCCGCTACTGGTAATATAAAGTACTCCTTTGGGAAAAGTGTACATTTCCTTTTGGTGTACCATCACCTCCCCCTTAGCCTGTTCTTGTACTTTGTCTTGAGGATCGTATTTACTCAGGGTAAAATCATAAAGTACTTCGCGATTGCTGTATTGCAATGCTTTAGCTCCCTGAATACTCAAATCCGTTCCCTTAGAGTTGGTTTGATAGGCTTCAAAACCCCGCACCTCGATTTTGGCAAAATCCTTCGGATCAAAAATGGCAGTTGCGCGTGGTTGCAGAAAAAACACTACAAACCCTCCCATCGCAACACTCATACCCATGAAAAACACCCATAACGCATTAGGGCGCACTTATTCGCGCACCAACATGCTAGGTTTATCCATGCTCTTAGCAAAGTCGTTAGCCTCCGCTTCGCTTTGAAATCCTTGAATAAAAACCCGATAGATGGGTTGATTATCCTTGCTACCTTGTACAATTGTAGCATTGTAGGGCTTCTTAAGCATGGCTCTTAGATCTGTTTGTGCTTTTTGTGCTCCCTCTTGGCTTCTAAATGCGCCTACTTGTAGGGAAAAATGTCCTCCGCTCACACTTTTCTCACTTTCGCCTACCTTAAATTCTTGTTTAAGTGCATGTGCTTGGGGAGCTTTATCTAGGGTCTTTTGATATTGTTTGGAGATCACTCCTCCAAACCCTAGCACCTCTAATTTTACGGGTGCAACCCCTTTACCCACCATGTCAATATCATGGGCAGCGATGTTGGAAAGGTCAATAATACGGTTAGCCACAAAAGGACCACGATCATTAATACGCACAATTGTACTTTTATTATTATCTTTGTTGGTAACCTTGACAATGGTGTTCATGGGTAAAGTTTTATTAGCAGCGGTGTGCGCATACATATTGTAAGTTTCGCCATTACTGGTACGTTTAGCATGAAAATTAGGTCCATACCAGCTTGCATATCCATCAAAAGTTTGTCCTACATCGACCTTCGTGGGGTAATACATTTTGCTTCCCACGCGATAGGGACGCATTGTAGCTCTCTGAATTGCTTCAGAGTCGCGCATGCCTGCTGTTAAGCTGGTAGCAGGTACATTGGCTGGAGATTCTGAGGTTTGAGGAGAGGTTGAGGTATTTTCTTTTGGACTTTTATGTTTATGCCAAAAGGAATGTCTGCGGGGAGGCTCTGATACGCCAAAATCTCTCGCATCGTCATAAGCGCGCAAACTCTCATGATGAGAAAATAAAGGGCGTGTATCTCCCCTTTGCTCCTGTGCACAGCCCCACAGCAACCATAGGGTAATCAGGCGCATTGCCCATATACTTCTAGTATTCATTTTGGGCAACTTTTTTGGAACCCTTGTAGGGATCTTGCTTGCTTAAGATGGGAATGACGAGCTTTTGATTGCGACTTAAACGCGTGCCTTTGAGATCGTTTGTTGTTTTGATAAGTCCTACACTGGTGTGGAACTTACGCGCGATAGAATAAAGCGTTTCTCTAGGCCTGACTTTGTGGATGATCAAAGCGCTCAGCGGGTGGCTGGGTTTATAATTTTGTTTGAAATGCGCAAGATTCTCATAGGGGATATAGACCATGTAGGTTTTACCCGGAGGTAAAAAATTATAATGGAACTGATGGTTATAAGATTTGAGCTGTGCTAAAGAAAGACGCGCCCCTTGCGCCACATGAGAAAGCAAAGTACCCCCCTGAATTTTTAGGCTTGCTAAGCTGGTACGTGCTCCGCGGTTAAGCAAATATTCTTTATGTTTCAGCGCATCTAAATTGTTAAAGGCAATTGCTAAACTCAAAATAGAACGGATATAACCACGAGTTTCCCTAGGAATAAAGCGTCTTTCATCATCTAACAAAATATTAATATCATCACTACCAGCTTCCTGAATCGCTTCTAGCACCCTTCTGGGTCCATAGTTATATGCCATCGCGACTAGATACCATTGTTTTGTTTTTTTATAAAGTATACGCAAGTATTTAATGGCTGCTTTGGTGCTTTTGATGGGATCGCGGCGCTCGTCAATGTAGGCATTTACTTCCAAGCCTAACATCCTAGCCGTATCGGGCATGAGTTGCCAAATACCTACGGCTTTTTTAACGCTATAGGCGCGAGTAGAAAAATTTGATTCTGCCATGGCTAAAAACAAAAACTCTGTGGGGATATCCGCTTGAGCTAACATACTCTTGATCGTGGGGATAAAGACACCATTGCTGTCATAGTGTTGCACAAACTTATCCCAAGCCTCTCGCACGCTTTGCAAAGTTTGGGAATTGTCCACATTGGCTAAAAATTCTGCATCAACCCCAAAACCATTTAAAGGTTTGAGGTTAAGGGCAGTGTTGATGGGTTGGGCATGGGCTAGGGCATACCCCATTAATAGGGTAGTTACAATTTTTAAAACGCGTGCCATTAAGATACCTTAGTAAGAGGTGCAAGTCCAAAAAGAGTCGCGGCATTAGTGTTGGTGATGTGCGCAAGGCGTACGGGTTCTATGCTCAAGATTTGAGCGAGCTTTTGGGCAACAAGGGTAGTGTGCTTGGGTTCGTTGCGTGTACCCCTGAAGGGATGAGGAGTTAGATAGGGGGCATCTGTTTCCAAAAGCAAACGTTCTAAAGGAATTTTAGGCAAGGCATTTTGTAGATGTTGGGCGTTTTTAAAGGTTGCCACGCCTCCAATACCATAGTAAAAGTTTTCACAAAGTTTTAGCAAAATAGCATCGCCATTAAAACAATGTAATACCCCGCGTAAGTTTTGGTGCCCCTTGAGGATATCATAAGCATCTTGACTAGCTTCCCTAATGTGCACAATCAAAGGCTTTTGATGGATTAAAGCCAGTTCAATTTGAGTACAAAACACTTCTTTTTGGCGCGCTTTTGTAGAAACATCTTGGGAATCCAGACGGTGGTAATCTAACCCACATTCTCCTACAGCTACACACTTAGGGTGTCGGATGTAGTTTTCTAGTTCTGTACGATCAAAGCGCTCCAAATCCAAGGGGTGTACACCTACGGCAAAATACAGCTCTTCATAGTGCGTACACAACTCCAAAGCTCTTTGTAAATCTCTAGGGTCTGCCCCGGGAATGATGGCATGCGTTATGCCTGCCTGTTTCGCGTTCTCTAAAACCTGTTCCACATCTTTATAGTAGAGGTGGTGATCTAAATGGCAATGCGTATCTATCCACTGCAACATCAACTCCTCGTGCAAATTTGGGCTACTTATTTTGGGGTAATTATATTATAATCCTAGAGGATATGGTTTAAATCTGCCTTAAGGAAGCCCAACATGTTTAGTGGTGTGATCCACCAAATTGCTCCTATTAAAGCCTTTAGTCGTAATGTTTTAGAGATATCTAGTTCCTATCGCCCTGAACTAGGCGATAGCATCGCCGTTAATGGGGCGTGTTTAACCGCAATTGGATTCTTTAAAGGGGGTTTCGCTTTAGAATTGAGTGCGCACACTCAAGAGCAAATCGCTTTGGAGAATTACGCTTTGGGGGAGCGCGTGCATATCGAACCTGCTCTGCGACTTGATTCACGCTTAGATGGACACTTTGTACAAGGACACATTGATGGCATTGGTACGATTGTAGCTATCAAGCCTAGCGCCAACCAAGTCTGTGTGGAAGTACAAGCTTCTGCTGATTTTCTCCAGCTCTGCATCCCTAAGGGGTCTATTGCCTTAGATGGAGTGAGTCTTACGCTTAGCGAAGTGCATGCACATAGTTTTACTTTAACTATCATCCCCTACACTTTTGAAAACACGCTTTTTGCAACCTACAAAACGGGACGGCGCGTTAATTTGGAAAGTGATATGTTAGTGCGTTCTGTAGCACATTTGCTAAAAGGATCGACACACCATGCTAAATCTACCTGGCAGGATTTCGATCACATTGTGATGGGCTATTGATGGCACTCCCTAAAGCAGTCGCACTTGCCTATAATGTTTCTCAAGATAGCGCGCCTAAAGTGGTCGCTAGTGGGGTAGGTGTGATTGCGCGTGCTATTATGGACAAGGCAAAAGCTTTTAATATACCTTTGTTTTGCAATAAGGCTTTAGTCGAATCTTTGTTAGATGTGCGTTTGGATACACCTATCCCACCTGAACTTTACTCTAGTGTAGTGGAAGTGTTCATTTGGCTACAAAACACTCAAGATCAAGCGCAGATGAGCTAAACAAAGAGACTTTGTTCTAATGGGGAAACTTGAATCTGTTGGGTTGCGTAAAAGTATTTGCGCAACACTAAAAATACGATCAAGTTTTCCATAGGGCTTAAGAACGCGCGCACATAAGCATTAGCATTGGCGATAATTTCTAAACAATCTTTAGGGTGGGTGGTGAAAAATTCTAATTGCGTTTCTATGTCGCTATAGTCGTCTTTGATCGGAATATAGTGCACATTGGGCACTAGCCGACTCTCTAGGAAAAAAGTTTCAAATTTGGGTTTGGGCATTACAGCAATAGAATTAGAACTTAAAATCCATTTGAGGTTGCTAGCCACATCGTAACCTTCCAGTGAAAGAATAAACTTATGTTTTAAGTGTGTAGCAATGCTGGCTTTAGATTTGATAAAAGATGTAAGAGGAGCTAGGGGAATGCCTACATGTCCTATATCCATCAAGGGATGATCAAAAAACTTTTTTAAAAAGGCGATGCGATGGGGCTGTATACATGCACCCCTGAAAAAAAGCGTGTTTTGCTTAGCCTCAAAAGGGAGATGAGAAGTAGGAAAGATATACTTGAAATGCCGCCTTGTATCTAGAGGAAAGAGTACATTGTAGGAATATTGAGTAGTGGGGATGGGTCTACTCTTACAAAAAGCAGGAATTAATAAGTTGTAGTTCACATCGCCATATTCTAGATGGTAGCGCAAGTTCTTTGGAAAAAATCTAAAATGCGTCATAAAGTCGTAGTAATAACGGCTTCCCTTAGCAATGCCTTGTACAAAGTCTAAATGCGGGGAAAGTGTGTGGATTTTGCGATGAGTCTGAGGAGGCAAGGTGCACACCATTGTTAAGCGCTGTTTTAATACTTCTAAAGTGCTTACAGAAAGCGTTTTTAGTTGGGATAGGCACCTTTGGGTGTGGGCTTGACATCTTAAGCGGTGCAGAGGCAAAAGGGGTTGCAAGCATACCCCTAGAGATTTTACGTTATAAAACAAGGCACTTTGAGAAAATTTCATTCTTAAAAACTCCTATATTTTGCACAAACTAACCAAGATTTACTCAAAATCCTGTATAATTCCTCACGCAATTTAACACATATGATGCCACAAGGAGAACTAAATGCTAGAAATTAGATGGCATGCTAGGGCCGGGCAGGGCGCGGTTACAGGAGCTAAGGGTTTAGCTGATGTGCTCACCACCACAGGCAAGGAAGTGCAAGGCTTTGCTTTCTATGGTTCGGCTAAGCGCGGGGCGGCGATGACAGCCTATAACCGCATCGATTCAGAGCCCATTTTGAATCATGAGAAGTTTATGAAACCGGATTATGTATTGGTGATCGATCCCGGTCTGACTTTCATTGCGGACATCACTGAGAACGAAAAACCCGATACGACTTACATCATCACAACCCACCTTTCCAAAGAAGAGCTTTTCGAAAAAAAGCCCAATCTAGCCAATAAGAAGGTTTACACCCTCAATTGTATTAAAATCGCTATGGATACTATCAAGCGTCCCATCCCCAATACGCCTATGTTGGGTGCTCTGATGAAAGTTTCTGGCATGCTAGAGTTAGAGTTCTTCAAAAATACTTTCAGAGCTGTTTTAGGCAAGAAAATGCCCCAAGCTTTGATCGATGCGAACATGCTTGCCATCGATCACGCGTACGCGCAAGTGCAATAAAGGATATTCAATGAAAAATTGGCAAGAATTTGAGATCGGAGGTGTGCTCTTCCCCTTTAAAAAGCAAGGACAGGATGAGCTAGGCAAACACAATAACGAGCGTAGCTATACAGAAGAAAGCTCTTTTAAAGCGAGCGTCTCTCATTGGCGCGTGGAGAAACCCGTACACAATAAAGAGGTGTGCATCAATTGCTTTAATTGTTGGGTGTATTGTCCTGATGCGTCTATTTTGTCCCGCGAGGGTAAAATGAGCGGGGTAGATTACGAACACTGTAAAGGCTGTGGGGTGTGCGTGGATGTCTGCCCCACCAACCCTAAATCTCTGCTGATGTTTGACAATTTAGAACCCGTAGAAGAAGCGCTCACCAAGTGGCCCCAAAAAGCCCCGGGTATCAAAAAGAAAAGCTACCGCACAGAAGGGGGGTACAATGGGTTCTAATTATCACTTGAATGAAGTAGAGGCATGGGATGGTTGTACCGCTAGTGCGCACGCGCTCAGACAAGCCCAAGTGGATGTGGTAGCCGCCTACCCCATCACCCCCTCCACGCCCATTATCCAAAACTACGGCTCTTTTAAGGACAATGACTATGTAGATGGGGAGTTTGTACTTGTGGAGTCTGAGCATGCCGCAATGAGTGCGTGCGTGGGCGCAGCAGCAGCTGGAGGGAGAGTAAGCACAGCTACCAGCTCACAAGGGTTTGCCTTGATGGTCGAAGTGCTTTACCAAGCTGCTGGAATGCGCCTGCCCATTGTACTCAATGTAGCCAACCGCGCCCTGGCCGCCCCTTTAAATATCCACTGCGATCATTCAGATATGTATTTGGGTAGAGATAGTGGCTGGGTCAGCCTGTGTACTTCTAACCCCCAAGAGGTCTATGATTTTACCTTGATGGCGTTCAGACTCGCCGAGCACCAAGAGGTGCGTGTGCCTGTGATGGTGCATCAAGATGGCTTTCTCTCTTCACATACCGTACAAAATGTGCGCCCCTTGAGCGATGGAGTCGCTTATAAATTCGTGGGTGATTATGTGGGAGTGCACCCCTTGTTAGACTTTGATAGACCCGTAAGTTTTGGTGCGCAGGCAGAAGAAGAATGGCACTTTGAACATAAGGCGAAGCTACACCATGCCATCATGCATTCTAGTACGATCTTAGAGAGCATTTTTAACGATTTTGCCAAGATCACCGGGAGGCAATACCATTTGGTAGAAACTTTCCAAGTGGTGGATGCGGAAGTGATCATTTTTGCTTTGGGCACGACTTGGGAGTCGGCAATCGTGGCAGCTAAGAAAGCGCGCGAACAGGGCATAAAGGCGGGCGTGGTTACCACGCACGTACTGCGCCCTTTCCCCTTTGAGCTCATCGCCAATGCGCTCAAGAACGCAAAAGCAGTAGCCGTGATGGATCGCAGTTCACCCTCTGGGGCGTTGGGCGCGCTTTTCAATGAAATTGCCGCAAGCCTCTACCAAGCTCCGGGATCCAAACGCCCCGTACTGAGCAATTACATTTACGGACTGGGGGGTCGAGACTTAACCCAAGCAGATTTAGATGGTATCTTTGAGGCATTAGCACAAGACGCCAAAAAAGGTGGGCTCACCCATCCTACCCAACAATTTATCGGGCTTAATGGACCCGAATTGTCTTATTTTTAAAAGGAGAGTGCATGGTTAAAGAAATTAAAACACTCAAAAGTTTTAGCCAATCGGCTGAAAAGTTCGAAGGTTCGCACCTACTCTGCCCGGGCTGTGGGCATGGGATTATTGTACGCGAGGTGCTCAACGCGGTCGATGGTCCTATTGTTTTGGGTAATTCTACAGGCTGTTTAGAAGTGTGTTCTGCTGTCTATCCCCACACTTCATGGGATGTGCCTTGGATTCATATCGGTTTTGAGAATGGCTCGACAGCCATTAGCGGAGTAGAAAGCATGTATAAGGCTTTAGCGCGCAAGGGTAAATACGCCGGGCAACGCCCTAAGTTTGTTGCCTTTGGAGGCGATGGTGCGTCCTACGACATTGGGTTTCAGTTTATCAGTGGCTGTATGGAACGCGGGCATGATATGACCTATATTTGTTTGGACAATGAAAACTACGCCAACACAGGGGGGCAAAGGAGCGGGAGTACGCCTATGGGGGCGAGCACCAGCACCACCCCAGCGGGCAAGGTGAGTTTTGGCAAAAAAGAGCGCAAAAAGGACTTGACTTTGATCATGGCTGCCCATGGAATCCCTTATGCCGCCCAACTTGCCCCTAATAAGTGGAAGGACATGAACAAGAAAATCAAAACTGCGCTAGACACAGAGGGGCCTTGCTTTATCAATGCCCTTAGCCCCTGCCCCACGGAGTGGAAATACCACTCTAGCCTAGCCATTGAGATGACTGATTTGGCTGTGGATTGTCTCATCTTCCCCCTCTTTGAAGTTTTTCACGGGCAGGAGCTCAAAATCACTTATCGTCCGCGCAATATTTTACCCGTGCGCGATTATTTGGGACCCCAAAAACGCTTTGCCCACCTCTTTAAAAAGGAAAATGAACACATCATTGAGGCGTTGCAAAAAGATGTGGATGCGCGTTGGGAGTATTTGCAGCGCAGAGAAGAGGCAAAAGTTTAATGTTAGCGCGTTATGCTCGTGAGGCGATGACGCGCCTTTGGAGCGAGCAACATAAGTTTGAAACCTATCTACAGGTAGAAAAGGCGGTTGCAAAGGCTTGGCATACTTTGGGATTGATGGACGCAAAGACCTGCGATCAGATCCAACAAGCCAGCTTTCAATTAGAAGATATCCATGCCTTTGAAAAAGCTACTAAACACGATGTCATCGCCTTTATCCAAGCGGTCAGCAAAACTTTAGGCGATGCGGAGCGTTTTTTTCATTATGGCATCACTTCTAGCGATTGCATTGACACCGCCCTAGCTCTGCTCATCCAGCAAAGTTTAGCCCTTATCATGGAGAATCTTAACGCCCTTTTAGCCGTGCTTAAAGCGCGCGCTTACGAGTTTAAAGAGGTGGTGATGGTGGGCAGAAGCCATGGGGTGCATGGCGAGCCCATTGCCTTTGGACTGGTATGGGCGTTGTGGTATGATGACATGCGCGCGCACCTTAAAGCTTTGCAGGAGGTGGCTCAAGAGGTGAGCGTGGGGATGATCAGCGGCGCGATGGGCAACATGGCACATAGCCCCTTTGAGTTAGAAGAATTGGTCTGCCAAGAATTGGGCTTGGGTGTGGCTAAAATTAGCAACCAGGTTATCTCTAGAGAGAGGCATGCAAGGGTGTGCAACGCTCTAGCTTTGTTGGCAAGCAGTTGTGAGAAGATCGCCATCAATATCCGCCACTACCAGCGCACCGAAGTTTACGAGGCTGAAGAAGCCTTTAGCGTGGGGCAGAAGGGGAGTTCTGCGATGCCCCACAAGCGCAACCCGGTTTTGAGCGAAAACATCACCGGGCTAGCGCGCATGATTCGTGCCTATGCCATCCCCATGATGGAGAACGTCGCCCTTTGGCATGAACGTGATATTAGCCATAGCTCGGTAGAACGATTCGTGCTCCCGGACGCTTTTATCACCCTAGATTTTCTCTTGCACCGACTCACCACTCTCTTAGAGAATTTGGTGGTCTATCCAGAGAACATGCGCAAGAATTTAGAACGTACAGGCGGGCTGGTCTTTTCCCAGCGCGTTCTTTTAGAATTGCCAAAACTGGGCTTTAGCAAGGCGGAAAGTTATGCCATTGTGCAAGAAAATGCCATGCAGGTGTGGGCACTCTTGCAACAGGGTAAGCAAGCGAGTTTTTTAGAGCACCTGCTAGCCGAGCCGCGTTTAAAAGAGGTGGATCGCGCCTTGATTAAGGGGTGCTTTGAGATAGATTATTACTTGCGCCATGTATCCCGCATTTTTGCGCGTGTGTTTGGAGATTAATACTCTTTTGGGCTGATGGCTTAAAGCCTCCGCTCGAGCCCGCCTTAAAACCCCTTCTGATCCTTTCTCTGTTATACATTATCCTATGATGCCAGGACGTTTTGAAGATTGTGTTTAGAGAATCCCCCTCCCTCCCTAAAACCTACAACTCTTTACCCATTTCTTGACACCTTTATATTTTTGTCAAAAATAAAAAGTCTCTAGTAAAGCCTTCAGATGCTGTGTTTTTAATGTGTATAACCCACTGGGACGATCTTACCCTCTTGAGATTGGCGTTTGTGGCTCACTAGATTTGTCGCGTCTAGCTCCTTGATCGCCTGTTTTAAGTCCTTTAAAAAGAGCGACATTTGCTCCATGCTTTGATCCGCCCTGACCACAATACGCATCACTGACACATCTTTAAAATTTGCCGGGAGCGGGTAAGCAGGGACTTGCCAACCATTAAAGCGGAGGCGATCGGCTAGATCGTAAAGATCCCAATGCTTTTCTTGTTGCGCCCGATGATTCATAGTCCAGCAAATAATGGGGATGTTTTGCCCCTCGTTGATCATATCAAAAAGCCCTAAAGACTTAATGCCCTTTGCCAAAAACAGCCCCACATCGCGCGTTCTCTCATGAATGGCTTTATAGCCCTCAAAGCCCCAACGTACAAAGCAATAATACTGCGCCCAAATTTGCGAACCCGAACGAGAGAAGTTGATCTGAAAAGTGGGCTCAAAATCCCCTAGATACGCCACTTCAAACACCAATTCATCGGGCAAGAATTGTTTATCACGCCACATCACCCAGCCAATCCCCGGATAAATGAGCCCGTATTTATGCCCCGAGGTGGAGATGGAGACGACATTTTTTAGGCGAAAATCCCAAGTTAAATCGGGGTTAATAAAGGGGAGATAAAGCCCCCCAGAGGCAGCATCCACATGGATGGGCACACTGATTTTAGCGCTCTTGTTGTATTGGCTCAAAAGCTTGTCTAGAGTTACAATGTCATCAAACATGCCCGTGTAGGTGATCCCCATAATGGGCACAATGCCTATCGTGTAATCATCGCAGAGCGCGATGGCTTTTTGTGGATTCATGGTGAGATCATTGATGTCTGTCATAGGGACTTCGCGCATTTCAATGTCCCAATAAACACAGAATTTCTCCCAAACGACCTGATACCCAGAGCCAACAATGAGATTGGGCTTTTGCTTGGTGGTATCAATACCTAGAGCCTGTGCGCGTTTTCTCCAACGAAATTTCATCGCCATCCCGCCCAACATACACGCCTCTGAAGAACCCACGGTAGAAGTGCCCATAAAATCCTCTTGATGATTGGCGTTCCAAAGATTGGCGATGATATTCACACAACGCTTTTCAATCTCGGTGGTTTGTGGGTATTCAGACTTATCAATGGCGTTAGTAGCCATAGAATCGAGCATGATCTTTCTAGCTTCCTCTTCCATATAGGTTTGGACAAAGGTGCAAAGATTGTAACGCGGGTTGCCATCGTGCATCATTTCATCGGAGACCAACTGGTAAGCGATGCGCGGATCCATCATTTTTTGACCTATCTTATCGCGAGGCAACAAGACATCGCTTTCATGGCTGCCAAAAATGGGTGTAGATGAACTATCTGCTCTAAAGACGAATTTCTCCTCATCCTTTTTAATATTGCTCTTTTTGTGTAACACAAGAAACCTCCTAATGATCAGTGATGATTGCCCAATACCAAGAGCATAACGAGACGTTTTGATCTCGCGGCTTAATCAGCGAGGGCGGAGCGATCCGCCCTAACACTCGATCTATATTCCTTAACTTGCTTTAAAACTTGCTTTAAGCTTCGGGTTTTATTACGCACTTGCTAAATTTGCCACCTCTTGAAGTTTGACCCTGCATTTTAAAGAGTCTAAAAGATTTTTGATGCACACCTGTAGGTATACAATGCGTTATAATATCAGAATCACTGCATGTTAGGACACTTATGAAGAAAATTCTTGCCTTAGTAGGCGTGGTAGCCACATTGGAGGCCAATGGATTTAAATTGAATGAACATAGTTTAAATTCTATTGCGCTCAGTTCTGCATACATCGCAGGCGCAAATGGAGCAGATAGCAGTTTATATAATCCAGCAAATATGGGGTTAGGAAAATTTAGCAATAAGCACGAATTAGAATTGGCGATCAACTGGCTCCATGTGCCTAGCTTTGATTTCACAACAGATTTTACAAAGATTAGGCAACAAATTGGCAGAGATCAGGGCACACAAGTAACATGCCAAGCAGATAGTTGGTGGACAGCGAGTATCTGTTGGGGAGTTAACTGGCTCTCGCCACAAATTCCCCCCGGCCCTAGCGCGGCAGAAGGTAGCGCACATGCTGTTAACGCCGTGATTCCTGAAATCTTTTACAAGTCTTCAACCTTTTGGCATGGGTTTAATGTGGGTTTTTCTTTTACAGCCCCCTCAGGCATGACGCTTAATTGGGATGGCGAAGGGGGAAAATTCTTGGATAATAGCTTTATTTTTATGTTAGAGGCTAACCCCGTGCTCTCTTTCAAAGTTGCTGAATGGCTTTCTATAGGTGGAGGTGGGCGGATTTTGTGGGGTATGGGCAAATTTAAAAACTCTCTCTATGTGCCTTACAAGGCTAGCATGAAAATTCCGGGGGCTGTCGTGCACTCACAAGGCACAACTGCTGTCGATCAAAGCTCTTCGACGCAAGGATGGGGCTTTGGCTGGAACGCTGCCTTGCAAATTAAACCTCTTTATTTTTGCGATGAGGGGTTAAGCATTGCAGCCACCTACCGCTCTCCAGTACACATTGATTTTAAAGGCAAACTCCAAGCAAAGGCGCGTACAGGTGCTGCTCAAAGCCCCTTAATTACAACAGATATGGATGCAGGACTAACTCTTTCTACAGATTTGCCTGCGCAACTCTCCGTGGGAATCGCCCAACAAATGGGAGTGTTTTTAATGGAGTTTGTCTATGAGCGTAATTTTTGGAGTTACGGCGATAAATTTGAATTTCGATACCAAAACCAAGCTTTCAGCCATGTAGGTGGATCTATGAAAAATCAGATTGGCAAGAACGAAACCGAGCGGGTGAAATACATTCAAGCCATGATGAGCGGAGCGGATTACAATGCTGTAGCCATTGGACGAGGTTGGAAAGATACCAACGCTTACCGTCTTGGCTTGACCTATGGTGTAGGGCAGAAATTTAGGGCGATGGCTTCCGGAGCATACGATGAGACTCCTGTGCCTCAAAATGCTTTTGGAATTCCTGATGCCAATGGTTACGTGGTAGGTGTAGGTGCGCGTTATTCTATGTTTAATGATTTGCTCGATATGGGCGCGGCTTATTCCATGACCTTTAAAGATAACCGCAAATCCCCTATTCAGTCTAAAAATGGCTGGGGTAAACTCCAATTAGTCAATGTCAGTGTTGCCTTGCGCTTTTAAGATATATGGGTTAAACACCCTCGATAATCCTAGTAGAGCGCGCTAAAATTTCAGTCTATTTTGTTAGCTAGGAGATACCTGTGTCTTTACACTACAAGATCAAGAGCTTCACGCCTGTGCAGGCTTTAGAGGATATGGCTAAGGTGCTCCAATGCCAAGAAGACATTCTAAAATGCCAAGCTCTTTACAATCAAGGGATTAAGCATATTTTGATGATGCGCATATTGTTCTTGTTTTTCACACATTTTAAAACCCATATTAGACTAGAGAGTTTTAGAAGTCTCACAGAGGAGCAAGTGATTAGCTTTCTCTTTGAACTAGCTCAAATCAGAAAATCTAGCTCTATGGCTAAGTATGTGATGTATCTACGCCAATTCTTTGATTATTTAGTAGAAAACGCGGATACAACTTTGACTTCCCTCTAAAAAACCTTGCTTTTGCACAAAGAACCCAAACTTTACCCAAACACTTGAATGCCCAAGACTTAATAAGTTTTATCCAAACACTGCTAAACTACCAACCCCACTCTAGCTATGAAAAACGCAATAAATGTATTCTCTTGCTTGTGATACTAGGAGGTCTTAGAAAAAATGAAGTGCTTAATCTAGAGATCAAAAATATCAAGCTTGAAGAGCAGAACTACTCCATTCTCGTACTGGGCAAGAACAAGCAAGAGAGAAAAGCCTATATTCGTAAGTCTATCTTAGAACAGGCGTTGCACGATTGGATACATGATACCAAAAGGCTACAGCACTTCAATGGAGTGTTTCTTTACAATCCCAAAGGACTTGCCAGCTCAAAAACTTCATTGCTAAAATTTTCAAATGTTCTAAGATTAAACATTGTCAAACATACGGCACAGGCTTACACCTCTTTAGACACAGCTTTGCGACGCTGATCTATCAAGAAACACAGGATTTAGTCCTCACTAGCAGAGCTTTAGGACATAACTCTTTGCTCTCCACTAAAATCTATATCCACGCCATCCAAGAGCACAATAAAAAGGTCGCTTGTGTGTTTGACACGCTTTTGAAAACTTAAGGACGGGGGTGTATAATGGAAAGAGAGGAGAGTTAAGATGCTCAGAAGGGCTTATAGTCCCTTCTTTTTCCTTATTCCCTCTAGCGCTCTTATCTCCAATGCCTTAGCTTCTGGCATGCTCACCTATGATGCTGAGGCAAATGCTCACTTAGCCACTACTAATAGCCAACAAACCACCATGATAGGCAAACTTGTAGATGGATTAGAAAATACGAAGAGATGATCTCTAAGCCCAAGAGCAAATCGTTCAGTTGAATGAGGTCAATGATCTCATGAAAAAGGCAAATACGCTCATCAGTGGTTCTACTATCACCATTGCTAACCCGATGAGATTGCTCGATCAATTCAAAAGCCAAATTGCTAGCATTCAGGCTAATTATGAAGACTTGAAGCCAGCTGTAGAGAATTTTGATATTAGGGGTAGATTGAGAGATAAGTACTTAGAGAAAAAATGCCCATGGCTAGATATGAGCAAGCTTACCCACAATAAAGTCCTAGACTTCCACAATCTGAGCACAGCCATTTCTCAGGCTGGGGAACAGATAGCGTTGATTAAAGATGCGCAAGCTCGCATCAACTTGCAGAGCTTAGAGGGGGAGTTGAGCGGACGGGCTTTGGGAGCAATCCTATGTGAGCAGTTAAACAAATATGAAGCCGAAGTCAATGAACAAAACTACAGCATTGATGAAAGCCAAGCGATTATGCACGGAGACTGGGGAGCAGTGAGAAAGACTAGGTTTTAAAAAGCTCTCTTGCGTGTCCAACAAAAAATCAAAGAGAAAAACACTCTCCAACTGAAAATCCAACCTCTGATTGCTAGACTAGACACCCTCAAAGCAGAGCTGGGGGTAACAGACAAAAACGCCAATGATAACAAACAAAAAATTCAGTATTGCAGAGAAAACCCAAACACCAAAACTTGTGAGCTTATCTTACTCACTAAAGATAAGCTCTCTAATGAGCTCGATCAAGCCACTAAAGAGTTTCAAAAGGCTCTAGCAGGGGCTAAGGATAAAGACACGCAGTCTCAAGTGCTAGCAGATTATAATCAGAAGATTAAAATCCTTACCCTCGCGTATCTTAGAGAAATCACTAACCAACTATTGTTTCTCAATAAGACAATGGAAATGCAATCAAACCTCATGGTCAAGATCGCTTCGCACATGCTGTTAGTGATAGTCTCAACGCAAACAACATGAAGAATGCCAAGAGCAAGAGTTCTATATGTCAAGGTGTGCAGTGCTCCGTGTTGGAAAAAGTCAAGAGGGACGCTCAGGGACGCATTATATGGCAATGGGGAAACTCTAGCGGAGACTAGGCACTGATAGCATCTATTTGGTCTTTGCACTCGTTGTGTAACTTACCTAGAGGCTCATAACTCTGATTTTTAGTGAGATTTTGAGCAAAAAGCCTATAACACCTAATGAATTTTATCTTGTCTCCTTCAGAACTCCAATTCATCCATGTAGTGGTGGGAAAATGAGGAATCCCACTACCATGAAGACTTAGAGGGTTCTCCGTGATACTTCGCTCAACATAAGACTTACAGGTCTTGTCTTTCTTGAGATAATCCACACCGCTTTCTAATCCATTTGCCATCTTTGTATAGCACTAGGAGGTAAACATTTCTAGCTGTATTTTCGCCACCCTTAGCGCTGCCACCACCCACATTATGACTCGCAGATTCAGAATTGCTGTTTTGATTATATCCCCCACCCAAAGCATTCTTGATCGTGTGCACGCCAGACTTCACTCCCGCACTAATAGACTCTCTATCAACCACAGCACTAACTCCCCCTGTTACTCCCATTGCCCTAGAGCTCCTAGTCCTGCTCTCACGCCTGCTAACTCTCCTCCTGCACTCTGACAAGCCTGAGTGATCTTATTAGCTGCCATCACCATAGACCCTCCCACTACTACACCCCCTGCTGTCATCCCTATCTTTTACATCATCTCAGTGATGCGCCCACACCTCCACTTGTGTTAAAAATGCCATTGATAAAATCTGGAATGCGCTTGACAAGGTAGAAACAGATCAGGGAAGCTAAAATAATGATGATAAAGTAACCTATGATGTCTAAAAATCCTGCCATGTCTTTGTTTTACTGTTGGAGTGCTTGGCTAGCTCCACCAAATGTTCCGGCATTTAATTCGCTTTGGCTAGGAACTCTTATTGTAATAAAGTCTAAAACCTGCAAATTGAAAAACGCCACTAAAGTCATACATGGCTGATAGAAGGTCAAAGAGGGCAGTTTTTTTAAATAGCTAAACAATAAATCCCCATTCTAGGCTTGAAGGGGGTGTCAAGACAATTGAGATATTCAGCGTAAAGCTTGGATTATTCTGCTAAGACATGGACATGGTCTTTATCTGTTTCCTTCCCTAACTCTCTAACTCTTGTGCGCCCTCTAAAATAATTTGTTTTTCTTATCTCCACCTGATCTACAAGGACTTTTCTCCTGTATTGTCTGTATTGGGGACACTAGATAATATACTATTGCAAGAATAGATAACCTTGTTATTGCTACTTTTGTATTTGATAGGGACTTTCATACAACTTATTATGTACATTATGTTCACATTATATGAACCAATACTTTGGAGTGGGTTGTCTTTTTGTGATGCTTTAAGAGCATGCGCCTCTTAATCTGTCTAGATAAAGCTGGAGACCTTGCGGTGCGAGTGGTATAAGTTATTTTAAAACGAATAGAAAGAAATATGTGCAGATCTGCCTAAAACCTAAGTTTTCTGATAAGCCATTCTAGTAAGTATCCTATAAGCACTACAGCAATTATGAGGATTTTCCAATTCTCTGATAACCACTTCGTCAATTGTTGTTGCCATAAAGTTGAATCTGTACAAGCGCTCTTATATCCAGCATTACAAGCTTTTTGATAATATTCTTGTGCCATCTTTTCATCTTTCACCGCACCCTTGCCGTATTTGTACAAGTTAGCCAAGTTATTGTAAGCTGTAGCACTCCCCATCTCTGTAGCTTTCTTATAATACTGAAAGGCTTGAGAATAGTCTTTGGTAACTCCCTTTTCATATTCATACATCACTCCTAGATTGTTGTAAGCCCAAGCACGAATATCATTATCTTTACTATCCGTGGCCTTTTGATAATATTCCAAAGCTTTGTGATAATTTTTATGGACACCATGCCCCTTGTCATACATGAGGGCTAGGTTCAAATAACCCAAAGTTTCTCCCATATCTGCCGCTTTTTGGTAATATTCTAGGGCTTTAGAATAGTTTTGACGGACATAATCGCCATTTTCGTACATGTTTCCTAAGTTGGCGTAGGCTTTAGCATTTCCCATACCTATGGCCTTTTGGAAGTACTGAAAAGCCATTTGCTTATCTTGTCCTACACCTTCGCCATTGCTATACATGACTCCAAGTCCATTATATCCTCTAGAATCTCCCATGTCTGCAAGTTTCTTAAAATACTCAAATTCCTTTTTATAATCTTTATCTTTGTAGGCTTTTTTAGCCTGAGAATAATCTTGATCTGCCTCTTTTTTAGCTGTGCTTTCTATGGAGTCAGTATTTTCTAATGGGTCTGTCAAGTTAACTTTAGAATGCACAAAATACCATGCTAGAGATACACCCAAAAACAAAAACACCAATATTAACCAAAATCGCCAATCGCTTTTATTCAAAATCTTACCTCATTGCCGAGTAACCTATTCTATTAATCTTAAGTATAAAACATTGTTGTGGTGATCTCTTGGTAAATAGGTATAGGCAATGCATAGGAAGGTGAATCGTTCACGATTTTAAAATAATTATTAATAGTATTCTTGACAAATAATACTAATTCAAATACAATCACACAACTTCCGACAATAAGGGCTGTGTATGCTAAGAAAGATTTTTATGGCAGTGGCTTTTTGTGCTTGTGCATCGGGCAGTGCTTTAAATTTTGCCACCTCCAAGAATGTAGGACCGCTTAATCCACACCTGTATTCTCCCAACGAGATGTTTGCCCAAAATATGCTTTATGAGTCTCTCACAAAATACGATGAAAAGGGCAATGTTCAGCCTCATTTAGCCAAGAGTTGGCACATAGAAAATAATGGCAAGAGATATATTTTTAAGCTCAGAAATGATGTTTATTTTTCAGACGGCTCTAAATTTGACGCGCAGGCTGCTAAGGCTAATTTTGATGCGGTTTTATCCAACATCGATCGGCATAAGTGGCTGGAACTAGCAAATATTCTTGTAAGTTGTGAAGTGATCGACCCTTATACCATCGCTTTAAACCTAAAAAATGCCTATGAACCCACCCTTAAAGAACTCAGTTTGATCCGCCCTTTTAGGTTTGTTTCTCCTCGCGCCCTCATCAATGGACAAAGTAAAGATGGTATTAAGGAAGCGGTAGGTACGGGTCCTTTCAAACTAGAGAGCAGTAAGTTAGGTGTGAGCGATACCTTTGTAAAAAATGAACATTACTGGGGACAGAAAGCCCACTATGATAAAATTGTGGGTAAAGTGATCCCCAACCCCAATACTAAGATTGTTGCCTTGAAAACGGGGGAAATCGATCTCATCTACTTAAGCGAGCAAATCCCTCTAGATACTCTGCACGATTTGAAAAAAACTTTTAATGTGTCTTTGTCCGAACCAACCAATACTTTAGTGATTGCGCTCAACTCAAATAAGTTTCCCACTTCCGATCTCAGTGTGCGCAAAGCATTAAACATGGCATTGAATAAAGACCTAATCACAAAGAGTGTGTTTTTTGATACACAAAAACCCGCCTATTTTCTATTTTCCAAAAACCTCCCACACTGCAATATAGACGCTAAAGCCTTTCCTTTTGATCTCAAAGCCGCTAACGCCCTCTTGCAAAAAGATGGCTGGATTTTACACAAGGATGGCTACCGCTATAAAAATGGCAAAAAACTTAGTTTAGATTTTGTCTACGAGGGTAGCAATGCTATTTTTAAATCCATCGCTGAGATTGCTCAAGCAACAT
Organism: Helicobacter baculiformis; assembly: GCF_900197685.1. Classification (GTDB taxonomy): domain Bacteria; phylum Campylobacterota; class Campylobacteria; order Campylobacterales; family Helicobacteraceae; genus Helicobacter; species Helicobacter baculiformis. The sequence goes on from NZ_FZMF01000015.1 coordinate 26,909, forward strand.
TTAAAAAGCTAGGCGCGCAGCTACAATTAAAAGCTAGTGAAAGTAGTATGTTTTACAAAAAACAAAAAAGCGGGGATTTTCATCTCGTCTTTAACCGCACTTGGGGCATTCCTTACGATCCTGAAATGTTCTTGGCTTCTATGAGAGTACCTTCTCATGCTGATTATCAGGCACAATCTGGACTTGCACTTAAGAATGTCATAGATAGCAAAATCTCCAAAATGCTCACCACATTTAACCCACAAGAAAAAGACGCATTGATTAAAAGCGTCCTAACAACTCTACACAAAGAGGCGGTTTATATCCCCATCTCCTACGAGACCAATATCGCTATCAGCAATAAAAAAGTTGGAGGGGTGCGCGCTTTGAATCTGCCCAATATTATCCCCTTTGAACAGATGTATCCCAAACACTAGCTATCAATGCGCAAGTATATTTTTAAGCGGGCGTTGCTCGTCCTGCCAATGCTTTTTGCAGTCTCTTTCATTATTTTCTTCATGTTAAGACTCAACGGCACAGATGCGGCGATGAGTTTTTTAAATGCCTCTGGGATTGCTCCAACTGATGAAGCCCTAGCGGTTGCAAAAACGCAACTTGGACTAGATAAGCCACTCTTAGAGCAATATTACCTATGGCTTAAGAATGTTGCGAAATTCAATTTAGGCGTTTCTTATATAACAGGGCGACAAATTACACCAGATATAATCTATTATTTTTCTAATAGTCTTAAGCTAATTGCTTTGGCACTCTGTTTTACTTTGGGACTATCTCTGCCCTTAGGTGTACTTTCTGCCGTCTTTAAAGATAAATTCATTGATTATTTGATCAGATTTTTCTCTTTTTTAGGGGTTTGTACCCCTAATTTTTGGCTAGGCTTTTTACTCATTAGTCTTTTTTCTGTGAAACTAGGTTGGTTACCCCCCTTTGGTTCGGGGGGAATTAGCCACTTGCTTATGCCTGCTTTTGCCATCAGTTTTATGTCGATTGCTATTAGTGCAAGACTTATTAGAGCCAATATGTTAGAAAACATGCATGCGAGACATGTAGGCTATGCCAAGATGCGTGGCATAAAAGGGGCAAGGTTAGTCTTGAGTCATATCCTAAGAAATGCCCTTTTGCCCGTTGTAACAGCGATTGGAATGCATTTTGGCGAATTGGTGGGGGCGGCGATTGTCGTAGAAAATGTCTTTGCCTATCCTGGTACGGGTAGTTTTATCGTGAGCGCAATTATCAACAATGATTATCCCGTGATCTTAGCTTTCATGTTATTAATGGCAGTTATTTTTATTCTCTCTAATTTGATAATTGATCTTTGTTATGTTTGGATCGACCCGCGGATCAGATTGGGGTATAAATGACAATGCAAAAAATACCCATCTTTTTAGCCTTTTCAATCCTTATTATTGTGCTTGTCTTAGCCATCTTTGCGCCCCATTTGACTCCCCATAAACCCGAAGAGATTGATTTGTTGGCAAAATTTTTACCCATCTCAAAGGAACATCTGCTAGGTACAGATCACTTAGGTAGAGATATTTTTTCTCGACTCATCTATGGAGCAAGAATTTCTCTAAGCTGTGTGTTTTTAACCCTCATGCTGATTATCCTTGTGGGATCTTTGGTGGGGAGTGTGTCCGGATTTATGGGAGGGCGAGTCGATCAAGCACTCATGCGTCTTTGCGATCTTTTTTTTGCGATGCCGACCATTGTCTTATCCTTGTTCTTAGTGGGGCTTTTGGGTACAGGTCTTAGCAATATCATCATTGCTATTGCACTCACCCACTGGGCATGGTACGCTAGAATCGTGCGTTCGATCGTCTTAAATCTCAAAAATAAAGAATATGTTCTAGTCAGCAAGATGTGTGGCGCATCTGGATTTGAGAATTTCAAAAAAAACATGCTTAAGCCCATTTTAGCCCAATGCATTATCGTGGCTACTTTAGATATTGGGCATGTTATGCTCCATATTGCAGGGCTTAGTTTTCTAGGATTAGGGGTTAAAGCCCCCACGCCTGAATGGGGGATCATGATCAGTGATGCTAAAGATTTTCTATTTACCTATCCGGAGTTAATTTACTACCCCGGTGGGGCTCTATTTTTGTGCGTCATGAGTTTTAACATCATTGGCGATTATTTGCGCGATAAACTTGATTGCAGCGAGGTTGTCCATGAAAACGAAGAACCTAAGCGTTAGAGTTAATATTTCTAACAAAAGTATGGAACTTGTCAATCTGGCTTTTGAATTGGAGAGCGCAAAGATTACAGCCATGTTGGGCAAAAGCGGCAGCGGTAAAAGTCTCACAGCCATGTCCATGTTTGGTTTTTTGCCCTCCGGATTTAAGGGAAACTCTCACATCAGTCTTGGCGAAGAGCCCTACAACCCTAGTCATTTGAGTATTATCATGCAAAATCCGCGTACTGCCTTTAACACTCTGATGACAATTGGTGTCCACGCTAAAGAAAGTCTTCAAGCTATTGGTAAATGGGATGGACATTTTCAATCTAAGATCGAAAAGGCTATGCATGATGTTTGCTTGGATTTGAGTGTGCTCAATAAATACCCCTTTGAGCTCAGTGGGGGCATGCTCCAGCGCGCTATGATCGCTCTAGCCTTACTTAAAGAACCTAAATTCATTATCGCTGATGAACCGACCACCGATCTAGACTTAGTAACGCAAAGCAAAATTTTAGAACTTATCATCAATTTAAAAGAGAAAAAACAAGTTGGATTTTTGCTTATCACGCATGATTTTGGGGTGGTCAGACGCGTAGCTGACCATGTTTTAGTGATCAGTGAAGGTAAAATTATACAAAGCGGTGGCGTTAACCATATTTTTGAACAACCCAAACCGGGGCAGACAAAGTTGCTAGTAGATGCTTATAAAGCCTTCATAACGGAGAAAATCGATGAAGACAGCCCTTAAAATCACTAATTTGCATCATCAGTATGAGATTTTTTCACTTTTTGGCGGCAGGGGGAATTTTTCTGTATTAAAAGACATCTGTTTAAGTGTCCAAGAGGGCAATGCGCTAGGTTTAATGGGACTTTCTGGCTCTGGGAAAAGCACCCTAGCCAATATTGTGATGGGCTTTATCCGGGCTACTAGTGGCTCTATAGAATTTTTTGGGCAACCCGTAGTCATGTCTTCTTTAAGGCAGCGGCGCGCATTTTACCAAAAAGTCCAAATGGTTTTTCAAGATCCCATTGGTTGTATTAATCCTACTTTAAGTGTTTTTGAGGTTTTGGCAGAACCGCTTACATGTCTTCTAAAATTGAAGGGTGTAGAGTTAGAAAAGCGTGTTAAACAAGCTTGCGACATGTTTTACATCCCTCAAAAATATCTTCATAAGAGGGCAATTCTCTTAAGTGGCGGGGAGTTGGGCAGGGTTTGTCTAGCACGTGCATGTGCTATTTATCCAAAATTTTTAATTTTAGACGAGTCGCTCTCTTCCTTTGATTTAGTGCTGCAGCACCAAATCATCGCACTTTTAAAGGAACTTAAAGGACAGATAAGTTTTTTATTCATCACCCATGATTTGCGTCTTGCGAAGACCTTTTGCGATGAGATCATTTTACTTGACAAAGGTAGAATTGTAGAGAAAATTTTGCCTAATCAGTCTTTCAGAAGTCAACTTGGACGCGCTTTAACACAGGCTGTTTTGTAAACATGTGAGAACTCTCTTGGGAGGAAATTTTATCAACGCATTTTTCAAATATATTTTTTTTATTGGACTCTAGTCCAGCATGTATTTTGACACATTTGTACGTCTTTGTCATCCCATAACCTGCTTTTTTCCAGCTCGCGCCGTAAGATCCCTAGCTTTAGCTATGGAGATATAGGGCTTTTTTGTGTTATAACTGCCCATGAGGCAGAAAGTCTTGACAAGTTTAGTGGGAGGTGCTAGAATTTGAGTCTATTTTATCAGCGAAAGGATTCTTATGTTTTTTTACAAGCCACAAGCCACAAGCCACAAGCCACAAGCCACAAGCGTAGCGTACGCACACTAGCTTTTTTGGCCAGCACCTTCACACTCTTCTCTCTGTCCCCCCTGAGCGCAGAAGAAAATGGCGTATTTGCAGAGGCGGGTTTCCAATATTCTAACTTTACAGGTCTTAGTAAGGCTCCACAGGAAGCGGTAGAGGCCGGTTTGCTTACCAGCACTAAAACTTCTTACAACGGGAATCTCTTTGGAGCAGACATTCAGATCGGTTATAAACAATTCTTCGGCGGAAGTAAGATTTTTGGTTTGCGCTATTATGGCTTTTTTAGCGGACAGGGCGGAAGTGGTTCGTTTAAGCAGCAATATGAGGATGATAGTGGAAATTCCTATTGGGCCACAATCAAACAACCTGCTGCAAATTTGTTCTATGGCGCAGGTGTGGATATGCTGTATAATTTTTACGAGAATGCAGAGCGTACTTATGGAGTCTTCGCAGGGGTGATGTTAGGGGGAAGCTCATGGTTGATGGGTAAAAGTTCTTATAAGGGGCAATGCGTATGGCAAGAAACCGACCCTCAGGGCAATCCCACTAATTGTGTCAGCATGAATCAGTTTTATAAACAACAGATGAAAGATCTCCCTGATGGGGTGAAGGGTACTTTTTCCCCCACGTATGTGCAGTTTCTTGTCAATATTGGGTTTAGAGCTAATTTCACTCAACATCAGGGCTTTGAGTTAGGGGTGCGTATCCCTACTATTAACGATCCTTATGCCACAGTTACAGGAGGTGGGATGAAAGCGAGCACCACATTTAGGCGTACTGTGGCGGCCTTTGCTAATTATGTCTACAATTTTTAAATTTGGCGTACGCATGCCCTGATGGGTTGCCAGCCCTAGCTGTCAAGATCAGGAGATGATTAGACTATCTACCCCATAAGTGTTATCAGGGCATGCCGGGTCTGCATCTTTAAGGATAGTCTTACGCTGGGGTGTGAGCTCTAAGAGGGGTTTGAAATCACCTCTTAGATAAAGTGTTTGCGATCGGGCTAAGATACTTGTTTTAAGGTCTTGCGTGGAAGACACTTCCGCAATGCTCAGCAAACCCAAGCGTGTGGCGTAAGCGTGCATACTCTTAAAATCTGCTCCTAGAAGTTGCACATTCAACACAATTGCGTCGCTTCCGTGTACCACACTTTCTAAGAGTTGGTAAGGTTTCAGAAAATAATCTTGGTGAATCAGGGGTTTAGAACTCAAGCGACGCACATAGCCTAGCAAATCTAAACTTTCTAACGCGGGCACGCCCTGTGTGTAGAGGTGTGTGAAATCCAAAAGAAGCGCATGGATATGCTCATGCGCATGTTCTATTTGAGCAAGCAAAACTTCCAACTCCATGCTAGCATCGAGGCGTAAAATTTGGCGTGGATTTGTGCTTGAACGCGCTAAGGCTTGTGCATCGAGCCTAGGCACATAGGGGTTATAGGCTAAGCTTCTACCCAGCACATCAAAGGGGGTGAGGGCTTCCTTAGTGGCTAGGTAGTGCTCAAGTGCGTTTCTATCTAGTGACATTTGGCAATGCTATTAGCATGGGCTTGGAGCTCGGGTTGAGACCTGATTGCCGTGCTGTCGATCTTGGCAAAGATTTCTTGCGCCTGTATACACTTACCTAGCTTATAGTATCCCCATGCTAGAGAATCCATGTAAAACACAGAGTCGGGCTCTATCTTTAGGGCAGTTTTAACATAGGTAATACCCTTTTTAACATCCAAATCATGATCGATGAGGGAATAACCTAGAAAATTATAAAAAAAAGCATCTTGGACATTCAAAGCTTCCTTAGTGCGCGCAAGATTTTGGGCGCGCTCTTTAATAGCACGCTCCAATTTTTTAACAATCCGAATCACTTCATATTTTCTAAGCGGATGGGTTGTGTTGAGCTCCTCATAGGTGTAAATGGCTTCTAGAGCTAAAAAACTGGGGTCTTTTTTTTCTCTATAAATGAGATTGGCTTGTTTAGCAGCTAAAGCGAATTTTTTTTGTGCTGTGTAAAGATCTAGGAGCAAACGGCGATCGAAGGGATAGCGTTCAGCAACATCTTGCGCCTTATCAAACTCCTTAAGAGCGATCAGTATGGAGATGTAGAGTTGAGCATTCTGCACAATAGGCTCTTTTTCATAGAGAGTGCCAAAAATATCTTTAGCCTGCTGTAGTTCGTTAAGTTGTACGAGGGTGTTATAAACCCGTTGGCATAAATCAGGCGAACAGCCGTAATTTTTGAGGTGTGAACTGAGCAAGCCCACCGCCTCTTGGCGACTATTTTGCATAAAATAGATAGTTACGAGTTTTTCTAAACTATCTTCGCTATGGGTTTGGTTGTAAAGTTTATTGAGCAAGGAAAACGCCTTATCATAGCGTTTCTGGCTCAAATAAAGAGAGCCTAGCACACTATCCAATGTTAGAGACTTGTCCTCACGGCGGATATCCTCCAAGAGCGCGATCGCCTTATCAGTTTGTCCGGTTTGGATATAACCATCTACTAAAATTTTGTTGATGGAAATATCCTTATTGTCTTTGGTGATCTTTTTATAGAGCATGGCCAACTTGACAGCCGTGCTCAGATCCCCTAAACTTGCTGCAGAGATAGCTGCCTCCTTTGCATAAAGGATGTTATTAGTTTCCTTATAGAGTTGCAAATATCCTTGCTTAGCGGTGGCAAAATCGCCCCGATGAAATGCGTCTGAAGTGATGAGAATCTGCTGGTCTTCTGTTAACCCATGGGCAAAGAGAACACTGCCTAACACCGCTGCTAACGCTCCATTGCGCCATCTAAGACATGCTATCTTGTTCATTTTTCTCCTTGAAAGCGAGATGTTTTATGCGTCTCTGGGTGTGCTGAGCACAATGCCGGGGCACTCACAAGCAATTTCTTGAGCATCTTTGTAATGCTCCCAAAAAGGATAAGTGCGGCATTGCTTGGGGCGCACAGGATAAATACGACACCGCTTACTCTCCATGTCTAAAAACACACAAGCCTTATCCATGTGCTGGTCTAGCAAGCTGTAAGCATCTCCGACGCGTTTAAGGTAGTGTATCCCAAAATGATCTAAGGGCATTTTTAAAAATGTAGCGATTTCTTGTATCTCTGCAATACTGACAAAAACATAACCCGTGCCTATACAGCAACGCGCTCCACAAGAGGCGCACGCCTCAGATTTGAAACTAAAAGAATCGTTCATAGATCGCCACTTTGGTATTCAATATGCACTCTAAACTCTAATGCAAAAATTTGTTTTTGTTTGGTGATATTAATAGGAAGAGCGATTTGAATATAGGCGTTGATTTTGCGCATGCCATCCAAAAAAGCATACAGATCGTTTAAAGAGTTGGCATGCGCCTTGATATAGAGAATTTCATGGATAATCCGATCTTGGGTTTGGCGATCTTCGGTTTTAGCTTGTATTTGAATATGGTTAAAGTATTGGTTTAGGAGTTGGTTTAATTGGTTAGCGCTAGCTTGATAGCTGAGGTGGGCGAGCCTGATCGCACTTTCTTGTTTGAAGGCAGAATAATTTTGTAAGGCCGCAAGAAAACTATTTTGCTTATGAGTAGCCACCAACTCCTTTCGGAGCTCTTCGCCATGATGAACGCGAAATTCATCAACATATTCCCACACCAAAAGGCGTACAGAAAGGCCGGCGACAACGACAAATATGAGAAAAAATAGCGAATCTCGAACAAGGCGTTCAAAAGCAAGATTGCTATCATAGCGATTTTCTTGTTGGACTTCCTCTGTGCCTGTATCCATCAATTTCCATTCTTATCAATGAAGGGTGTTGTAGAAGAATTTTTAGAGATAAACTTAAACCATCCATTGCCCATAGGGTAAAACACGACTTGACTATTTTCAAAAATAGAATTCAATCTTTGTTGGAGCGACATTTGGAATGCCTCTTTAGAGGGCACAATTCCCTTGATGGTAAGGCTGGAGTAATCGATTGTGATAGAGTGGATCGTGATAAAGTCAGGGATAATCTCCAAAACACCCTTGATGGCATTTTCAATATCGATCGTGTAGATCGCTCTGTGTGCCATTTCCTTGAGCTTTTTGTTAATCTCTTGGTGTTTAGCCTTTAAAATATTGGTCTCCCGCCCATAGATAGAACTTTCTACTTGAAATATTTTGCTTTGCTGGGCAGATATGAATGTTCTTTGTTCTAAGAAATATCCCATCCAAGCGCTCAAACCTACAGCTAACAGCATGTAAAATATCCAAACTTTGGTGTGCAAGCTAACCATGTATTTGGTAGAGGGTTTGCTATAACTATAACGTGTCATTGTATTGCTCCCTCTTGGCAAAGATGCTAATTTGTTCCACGATAGAGATTGGCATGTGCGACACTTCTAGCATAAGCTCATTTTGTAAGACTTCCAACATGCGTTTATTGATTTGGTAAGTGTTTAGAATACATACTTTTTCTACAAAATCTTGAAGGGGATGAATAGGATGTTGGTAGGCATCTTTCAGGCTTTCTTGTATAAGTCGGGTGATATCAGACACATGCCCCATGTCTTCTATAAACATCTTAGGATCTTGTATATCAGCGGGTATTTCTGAATCTAGGGGTGGCTTCTTTTGAAATTCATTAGCAGTATTATCCATTTGTGCCAAGTTGGCTTCCATAGAGCTCAAGAAAGATTTTAATAGGGCTTCCTCCTGCTCATAGTCCTCTTGAGTTTCTTGTGAAGCAACATGCAAACTTTCATGAACTTCCAGGTGGTAGAACTTACCATAACAAATCTGCTTATGATGCATGATGATCACACAAAGCCTAGAATGCTCCAGCATGGCATAAAGAATAGCGCCCTCTTCAAGGACCGGTTGGATACATCCATACATAAGCAAAAAGGGTGAAAATAGGTAGTCCATTTCTTGTAGAACAATCTTAAAATTTGCAAGATCCTCTTGCAAGGAAGACTTAGGAATAAAAAAGCAATGCCGATCCACTTCTAAGATCACCAATTCTTTTTTAGGGACAGGAGCATAGTGTTCTAGGTATTCTTTTTTACAAACTCCCTGATCCAAGCTCTTAGCCATACCACATAAGTAGGTAAAAGGATAGGCGCGCACAAAGTCTCTAGCATCCTTGAGTGCCTTGATGGGAATAATCCCATTTTTGACCGCATAGGCTTTATTGATCACCTCTAAGGTTTTACCTCGCTTGAGGTGTTCAATACGCCCCACTAGCATTTCATGATCTAAGTTAAAGCAGATGAATACATTAGAAAAAAACCATTCTTTAAGCGTGTCATAAAAGAATATCTTAAACATTAACCACATTCCCCCATGCGCGTCGCAACAAGCGCCTTTGCCTGCTCAAGTTCCATATCCTTAGGGATAAAAAAAGGCTCAAGCATGTAATAGTGCACTTTGGAAAAGGGCTTAGGCAATTGAAAACGATCCCAAGTGTTAAAAGTGAAGGCATTTTCAAAGATTACGCGACACACCACCACGCCTATACCTGTTTTTTGTGCCAACGCCACCACGCCATCTGCAACGCTGTGGTAAGGCCCCCTAGGACCATCTGGAGTTAGTCCCACATCTGCGCCCGCTTTCAAACACTTGATTCCTTCAATTAGGACTTTTACCCCACCCTTTTTGCTCGATCCGCGGATAGCGTGGAAACCAAAGCATTCATAAAGCTTAGCCGCTAAACTACCATCAAAGTGTTGGCTAGCGACCACATGAAGGTTAGAACCTCGCTTTAAACGCAAATATGCGAAGGGGAGCATAGCAATTTCGCCATGCCAAAAACTCGCGATAAAGGAAGTATCCTTGAGACTATGTGCCAAATAAAAGCGGTTACGGCACGTTTTAAATAAAAGCCGTAAAATCCAATACAAAAGTACGGGAAGCGCCCTTAAAACGACACCATTGCGCAAGCGTTTCAACACAAATCAGGCCCCTAAACGCTGGGCTTGCAAACTTCCCTTATGGTGCGCGACCACCTGCACATCTATAAAATCACCCACACTTACCCCTTGCGCTTCAAAGCTTAGTAGTCTTCCCTGATCGCTTCTGCCCTGCGCACTTCCTTCGCTCACATTTTCTACCAAAATTCTATAAACCTTGCCAAGTTCATTTTTGGCTTTTTGCGCCAAAAGTTCCTGATGTCTGTGTTGTAGCATGCTCAAACGCTCTTTGGCGATCGTGTCGGGAACTTGATTTTCTAAATGCGCTGCTGGTGTTAGGGGGCGTGGAGAATAAACAAAACTATAGAGTGTGTCAAATTGCACGCGATCCACAACCTCTAAAGTGTGCGCAAAGTCCGCCTCAGTCTCGCCAGGAAACCCTACAATAATGTCCGTGCCAATACCCACATCGGGCACCAGTGCGCGCAACTTCTCCACACGATTTAAATACCATTCCTTAGTATAACCCCGCTTCATTGCTTTTAAAATGGTATTGGAGCCACTTTGCAAAGGCATGTGAATGCTCTTGCAGATTTTGGGGTGATGCGCAAAACACTCTAGAAAGGCATCATCCATGTGTAAGGGGTGAGGGGAAGTAAAACGGATACGCTCCAAACCCTCAAGTGCACATAGAGACTCCAACAAACCCCTAAAATCGATTTTGGGATGTGTACCACTAAAACGCGCACCGTAATTATTGACATTCTGTCCTAAAAGTATAATTTCTTTCACGCCATTTTCCACACAGCGCTGTGCTTCTTGGAGAATCAAGCGCATAGGAATGGAAATTTCCCTGCCCCGTGTATGAGGCACAATACAATAGCTACAATGCTTGTCACATCCGATAGAAACATTGATAAAAGCCTTGAGAGTGCTCTGGCTGCGTTCAAAGATGTAGTGGCTATCGTCGTGATCTAGCGCAACTTCTACAGCTTTAGGCTGGTGAATAATCTGACTGATTTTAGAAATATTGCGCGCCCCCAGAACAAAATCTACACTTGGGGCTTTCTGTAAAATCTGCGCGCCCATGTGGCTTGCGCTGCACCCACAAACACCAATCTTAGCCTCGGGCTTTTTGATCTTAGCAAAATGCCCAATCTCGGAAAATAATTTCCGTTCGGGCTTTTCGCGCACACTACAAGTATTGAGCAAGATCAGATCAGCAATTTCAGGGTTATCTATCTGTGTGTAGCCTACCTTCCCGAGCTCACTAGCAAGGTGCTCGCTATCCCTCGTATTCATCGCACAACCCATTGTTTCAATGTAGAGTGTTTTCTTGGAGATGCTAGACATCTTAACTCCTAGATGATATGTAAAGCGTAGATAAAATCCTTGTCATCTGTGCTAATCCGCACCTCGGACAAATACGCCTTGTAGCCTTGCTTTTCCAACGATGTTACTGCCGCAAGCATATCCTTATGGGTGTTGCTGGGTGCAAAATAAAAAATATGTTCATCATGGTGATGGTATTTTGCAAGCAAATCCTCCAAGCGCACCTTCAAACTCTTACTAGCATGCTTTTTACTTTGTTTGGCTAGGTGTAGTTCCATCAAATCCCTCTTATTGTAAAATCCTAAATTCAGCATGGAGCACCCGAGCGTCGGAGACAAAAACTAACACGACCCCGCACAACTGAACCAACGCTAACCTTATCTCGAATAAGCCCCACCATAGTCACGCCATGATAGCGCAAAAGCAATAACAGAAAACTTACACCTTTATACACTACTATCATGCCTTCTGTGTCTAAAAATTTGATTTCCTGAGACTTTTCTATCAAAATTTTCTCCATTTGGTTAAGTTAGTCTATGCTATAAGTTGGGCAATAAATCAATTCGCAAAAAATACAGGTCGTGCTATGAAAACAAAATCAGAGGTGCTCGGACGCAAAAAAATTTACAACCCCCAATCCATAGAATTGGCTCAAGAGCGTTGTATTTTTGGAGGCAATCCAACTGGCATGTTCGATCTCAATCAGATTAAATACCAATGGGCGCATAAGATATGGAAGACCATGTTACACAACACATGGTTTCCTGAAGAGGTGGGTATGCATGGGGATAAAACCCATTATCTTAAGCTCAGCACCCAAGAGAAAATTGGTTATGATCGCGCACTGGCTCAACTTATTTTTATGGATAGCTTGCAGACTAATAACCTCATTGATAATATTAATCCTTTCATCACCAGCCCTGAAATCAATCTCTGCTTAGTGCGTCAAGCCTACGAGGAAGCCTTGCATAGTCATAGCTATGCAGTGATGGTAGAGAGTATTAGTGCTAATAGCGATGAAATTTATGAGATGTGGCGCACCGATGAGGCGTTGAAAAACAAGAATGATTGTGTGGCTCAGATCTATATGGACTTGGCGCACATGCAAACAGAGCGTAATTTACTTAAAGCGTTGTTTGCCAACCAAATTTTAGAAGGCATTTACTTTTACAGCGGGTTTAGCTTTTTTTACGCGCTAGCTAGAAGTGGCAAAATGTTAGGATCTGCTCAGATGATTCGTTTTATCCAACGCGATGAGGTAACTCACCTTGCCCTCTTTCAAAACATGATCAACGCCCTCAAAAAAGAAAGAAGAGAACTTTTTACTCCCGATCTCATCGAGGAAGTTAGAGAGATGTTCCACCAAGCCGTAGAGTTGGAAAGCGCGTGGGGACGTATCATCACACAGGGGGAAATTTTGGACCTTAACCCCATCAATTTGCGCGCCTATATCGAATATTTAGCAGATACGCGCTTGCATGCGGTGGGTTTGCCCAAACTTTATCACACTAAACACCCCATTAGATGGGTTGATCAGTTTGCTAGTTTCAACGATCAACGTTCCAATTTCTTTGAGGCACGAGTGAGCAATTACGCTAAGGGCACTTTGAGCTTTGAAGGGTTTTAATGCATCGCATTCAAAACGCCCATATGTGTGCAAGTATCGCCAAGCGTTTCCCCCTAGAGGATAAAATCAAAGAGGCGATTTGTGCGATTCCACGCGAAAAATTTGTGCCTTCTAAGCAACTCGCTTATAATCTAGATGCATTGCCCATGGGCGCAGATCAATTCATTAGTTCACCTCTGACCGTGGCTAAAATGACCCAGTTTCTTAAACCCTATCAAGTGGATAGTGTGCTAGAAATTGGCTGTGGGAGCGGATATCAAGCCATGGTGCTTTCTAAACTTTTTCGGCGTGTGTTCACCATTGAGCGTATTGAAAAACTTTTAATAGAAGCCAAAGAACGTTTTAGAAGACTAGGAGTAACTAATATCCACACCAAATTAGGTGATGGACAGCAAGGGTGGCAAGATTATGCCCCCTATGATCGTATTCTCTTTTCGGCGTGTGCAACCCATATTCCTAAAGCACTTGTAGATCAGCTTGAAGAAGGCGGAATCTTGGTTGCGCCTATGGGCACACAAGATCAAAAAATCACCCGTTTTATCAAACAAAGAGGGCGTTTAGAAGTGGAAAGCATACTAGATAGTTGTTTGTTTGTGCCCATTGTAGATGGGATTGAGCGGGGGGTTTAGGGGGGGTTATGCACATTGCCAAAGGCTATATGCTCAATGCTGTAGCTCAAGTATTTTTTTCTTTCTTTTTAGTGCTTTTTTTTATCGCTTCTATTGTGATGCTTATTAGCATCGCCACGGTAACTTTAGTTGTTAAGCTTAGTGCCTTAGATCTCTTGCAACTCTATTTATATCTCTTGCCCGGAACAATTTTTTTCATCATTCCTATTACTTTTTTTGGCGCGTGCGTGATTGGGCTGGCTAGACTTTCTTACGATCACGAATTGCTTGTTTTCTTTTCTCTAGGGGTTGCCCCCAAACAATTAGTGAAAGCCTTTCTGCCTTTGTGTGTGGTGGTGAGCGCGATCTTATTGGTGTTTTCACTCATCTTAGTCCCCGCTTCTAAGAGCGCTTATTACTCCTTTTTACGCGACAAAAAAGAGCGTGTGGATGTGAATATCCAAGCGGGGGAATTTGGGCAAAAGCTAGGTGATTGGTTGGTTTATGTGGGCAAGAGCAAGAATGGGGTTTTTAGCGATTTAGTGCTCTTTTCACATAAAGGCTTGGTAACAGAGAGTTTTATCATCGCCAAAGAGGGCAGAATCCGCAATCAACAAGGGCTTTTTGAATTAGAATTAGACCATGGCAATGCCTATTTTGCCGCTAAAGATCAGATACGCAAAGTGCATTTTAAAGAGCTTATTTTAAAAAACAGACCTGTATTTTCTGCACGCTCCAATTCGGCTTATTTGCATGGGCATGACTATGTGAGTTATTGGAAAAAAGCCTTTGGGGCACATCCAGATAAAAACCAACAACGACGTTTTACACAAGCGGTACTCGTCGCGCTTTTCCCCTTAGCGAGTTTGTTTTTGATTCCCCTTTTTGGAATTGCTAACCCACGTTATGCTAAAAATCTTTCTTATATTTATGTTTTGGTTGCCGTAGGGCTGTATTTCTTAATCATGCATATTATCAGTCAAGACGCGCCCCTAGTAGGCACAATCGCTTTACCTCTGCTTTGGATGCTAGGTTCGTATGCGCTCTATCGGCGTGTGGTGGTGCGTTTTTACTGATGTGTCGTTTTAAGATGGTGATTGCCTATGATGGAAGTGCTTTTCATGGTTATGCCAAACAACCTAATTTACCTAGTGTGCAAGGTGCTCTAGAGTGTGCGTTGCAGGGTTTGGGTATTACCAGCCCTCTTTTATGTGCGGGTAGAACAGATAAAGGCGTGCATGCCTTAGCCCAAGTGGTTTCTTTTTGTGCGTCCTTAAGTTTACAGACTTTACAAAGGCATCTTCCTCCCAAGATCACTCCACATATTGCATGCAAGCATATAGAATCCGTACCTTTAGATTTTCACCCACGCTTTTATGCAACCATGCGCACTTATTGCTATGTATTCACTAAAGCACTTCACAATCCCTTTCTAAGCCGTTATATTGCCTGTTGTGATTATGGGGATCTAGTGCGTCTGCAAGAGGCTTTGGATTGTTTTGTAGGTATGCACGATTTTAAGTTTTTTAGCAAGCAAAGCGGGGATTTTCGCAACACACAAAGACAAATTTATCGGGCTAAGTGTCGTACGCGTACACTTTGGGGTGTGCCCTGTGTGTTGCTATACATTAGCGCACCTAGTTTTTTACGCGCACAAGTGCGCTTGATAGTAGGTGCGGCTTTAGCGTATTCTTTAGGGCATTTGAGCTTGGCACAATTGCAAGCTCAAATCCACGCCCAATACCGTTATCATAATATCCCCGCTCCCCCTCAGGGGCTTTATTTGGCACGTGTGGACTATCCACGCCACGGGTCTTCCTAATTTTAACTATAGAGAAACACACTTCTTATAGTTAAAAGCTTAGGGATTTTACGGTGCAAGTGGCAAGCATTTTAGGAGTCTTAAGTGCACTGAGCTTTGCGTAGTCGATATCCTAGCAAAAAATCTAAAAAAAATCAGCTCGTAAGAAAAACTGGTTGCGGGAGATGGATTTGAACCACCGACCTTTGGGTTATGAGCCCAACGAGCTACCGGACTGCTCTATCCCGCGTCATGGCTGGGGTACAAGGATTCGAACCTCGGAAATGGCAGGACCAAAACCTGCTGCCTTACCACTTGGCTATACCCCAACAAAAGTCCGATTCTACCCTAATTTTGAATCAATGTCAAGTGAATAGCGATAATACGCTGCGCATGCGCCCTCAGAGCTAACCATACACGCTCCTATGGGATGGGTAGGCGTGCAGGCTTGAGCAAAAAGTGTACAATCCAAAGGCTTAGCAATGCCCTTGAGAATATTGCCACACAGACAAGCCTTAGAATCCTGGTGGGCGCGTTGAGGCAGATTTGTGGCAAAAACCACTTCTGCATCCCAATCCCGGTACGCTGGACTCATTTGCATGGCAGAATGGGCAATCTCACCCAATCCCCGCCACTCAAAGCTATGCCGCACTTGCATTGTTTCTTTAATAAGTGCCTGCGCCTTAAGATTGCCCCGCATGGACACTGCACGACTATACTGAATTTCTAGCTCTGCCCTGCAATCCAATATTTGCTTGAGCAAACGCCATACGCTCTCTAACATGTCTACAGGCTCGAACCCAGAGACTACAATAGGAATTTGATACTCTTGCACGAGAGGCTGATAGATCTGTGCACCAGTAACAACACTCACATGGGCAGGGGCAATGAGCGCGCGGATTGAAGAGTGCTCTAATACAGCGCGCACGCTAGGAGGCACTAGTACATGGTTATTGTGTATAGAGAGATTCTTTAAACCACGCTCTTTGGCTATTTTAAGTAAACTTGCGCTCATGGGCGTGGTGGTTTCAAACCCAATAGCAAAGAAGATCACTTGCTTGGTGGGGTTTTCTGTAGCAATCTGTAGAGCTTGCAAAGGGCTATAAACAAAACGCACACACTTACCCTGGGCGCGTAAATCTTGTAAACTTCCTGTACTACCGGGCACTTTAAGCATATCCGCTAGAGTTATTAAAATGCTATTAGGCATGCTCGCAAGCGCAAGTGCATGATCAATGCGTAACCTGGGCATTACGCAAACAGGGCACCCGGGACCATGTACAAAATTCAAGCGCGCATCCAACAGAGAAAGCAATCCATAACGCATTAAAGTATGGGTGTGTCCCCCGCATACCTCCATAATAGAGAGTGGAGTATACTCCTGAGGGAGTTGGCGCGCCAATGCGTTAATAGCTTTAATGAGGGCTAAAATCGTCTCTTTCTGCCTAAACGCCTCAAGCATCATCTATACCCTCGATCATCTGCGCATAAAGCTTTAAGGACTCTAGCGCGTCTTCCTCGTCAATCTTGCCCATAACAAAACCTACATGCAGGAGCACAAAATCCCCTACACGCACCTCATCTTCCATTAAATCTAAGCTCGCCTCTCTCTGCACGCCCATTGTTTCCAACAACGCCACATTGTCTTTGATGGCAATCACTTTAGAAGGGATGGCTAAACACAAAGTGCAATCCTAAAACACATGGGTAGATTGGTAATTGCACGCCCGATTACTAGCCAAGAAATCCTTAAAAGCGCGCAAACTCTCCAAGTCTTTGTTGCTCAGTGTAAAAATGGGTGTGTCCGGCTTAAGCTTATCCATATCCTCTTGCACCTGTGCGATTCTAAAATTAAAGACATCCACCAAATCTGCCTTGCTCACTACCACCGCATCAGCACACAAAAACATGGTGGGATATTTGAGCACTTTATCATCGCCTTCAGGTGTGGAAAGCAAAACAATATTCATCGCTGCACCCAAATTATAACTAGAAGGGCAGACTAAATTGCCAACATTCTCAATAACGAGATAATCGCTTCGTTCAAGCACGCCCTTTTCCTTAAGAATATCATATGCGCCCTCTACCATCGCCGCTTCTAAGTGGCAAGCTTCGCCTGTAGTAATCTGTTGAGCAAAAACACCCTTTTTTAACAAGCGATCTGCATCGCGATTGGTCTGTAAATCTCCCTCAATCACACAGAATTTGAAATCTTCAAACTCTGCCAAATTCTCTAAGAGTGTGGTTTTACCGCTGCCCGGTGAGCTCATGAAATTGAGCACATACAGTCCATCGGATTCGTAGCGTTTTTTCATCTCTAAGGCTTTGAGATCATTTTTACTCAAAATCCTCTCAACCACCTGCACATCTTTTTTGCTCAAGTTAGGGTTATTGTATAGGGACTGGGTTCTAGTGGATACTTTTTCTGTCATACACTCTCCTTGTATCGTGGTGGGCAGGCATGCTAACATAAAAGGTTTAATACCTCTTACATCCATTCTAAAATTTTAGACACTTCCGTTGTTTCATAGCAAGTAATGGGGGTGTTCATACTAGGTTTTTTGGGCACAATGGCTTTTAGGAAGCCATAATTTTCCATTTCCTTAATACGGATGTTCATGTTGGGCACTTCTTGCACCGATCCACTCAAACTCACTTCTCCAATAAAGGTGGTTTTATTGCTGATGGGGCGTTCCCTTAAGCTAGAAAGTATGCTCGCAATCACGGCTAAATCCGCGCTGGTTTCATTAATTTTAATCCCTCCAGAAACATTAATAAAGACATCATAGCGATTTAAAGGAATTTCTAGCTTTTTTTCCAAAAGAGCTAAGAGCATGTGTAAGCGATTCGTATCAAAACCCGTTGCTAACCTTTTAGGGTTATGCAAATTACTTTCGCACACTAAAGCCTGAATCTCTAAAATTAACGCCCTAGACCCCTCCAAAACAACACTCAAAGCACTCCCTGCTAAACTCTCCTGCTGAGAAAAAAAGAGCTTTGATGCTTCTTTAGCGCTCACTAAACCCTCTTGGCGCATTTCAAAAATACCCACCTCGCTAGTTGCCCCAAAACGATTTTTAAAACTGCGCAAGATGCGCAACTCTTTACTAGGATCGCCTTCAAAATAAAGAACACTATCTACCATGTGCTCAAGTACTCTAGGTCCAGCAATTGAGCCTTCTTTAGTGATGTGTCCGATGATAAAAATGGCGCTATTTTCTTGCTTAGCTAAACGCATGAGCTCAAAAGTGCTTTCGCGCACCTGTGAGATGGAGCCCGGAGCCGCCCCGATCGCATTAGAATAAAGGGTTTGTATCGAATCGATGACACAGACACTATAACCGCGTAAATGCGCTTTAATATGCTCTAACTGAATCTCATTTAGTAGAAACAAATTTATATGCAAGCAACCTAAACGCTCTGCACGCAAGCGGATCTGTCCCGCACTCTCCTCACCACTCACATACAGGACTTTTTTGCCCGATTTGGCTAATTCTCCTGCCATTTTTAAAAGCAAGGTAGATTTGCCCACACCCGGACTACCCCCAATCAAATACAGCCCCCCGGGCACAATGCCTCCACCCAGTACAATGTCTAGTTCTCTTTGTAACGAACTAAAATGCGTGATACGCTCGTGTTCGATTTCTGTAATAGGGACAGGCGCGCTACCAGAAGAAGTTTTGGTATGTTTAAGCGTTTCTTGTTGGGCTGTGTTGAGCTCTATAAAGCTTTCCCAACTTTGGCAATTGTTGCACTTGCCCAGCCATTTTGGGCTAGTAAAACCACAATGTTGGCATTCAAAGACGCGTGTGTGCCTAGCCATAGATCGCGTCTAGCAAGTTTTGGATATATGCCTGTTCGTCAAAAGCAACTAAGTCAGCCACCTTCTCTCCCATGCCTAAATACAAAATAGGTAATTGCAATTCGTAGAGAATGCTCAAAATACACCCCCCCTTGCTCGTGCCGTCCAACTTAGTTACAATTACCCCGTCCAACTCTAGACTTTCATGAAAAATCTTGGCTTGCTCTAACGCTGAGCTTCCTTGTGTACCGTCCAAAATAAGGATTTTATAATAAGGTGCACCATTCAAAGCTTTTGTGCACACTCTGCTAATTTTGATGAGTTCGTTTTTTAGGTTAGTTTGGTTATGCAAACGCCCCGCCGTATCGATCAAAATACGATCCATGCCGCGCGCTATCCCAGCTTGAATAGTGTTATAAGCCAACGCGCTTGGATCGCTATTGGGTGCAGCGCTGATCACATCTAAAGATAATCTCTCACCCCATAGTTGTAGTTGTCTAGTTGCAGCTGCCCTAAAAGTATCGCCCGCCCCTAAAAGCACTTTTTGTTGGTTATGCAAGTATTGCTGAGCAAGCTTGGCGATAGTAGTGGTTTTGCCAGCACCATTAACCCCTACGATGAGCGTCACAAGGGGTTTAGTTTCTATACTTTTCAGTGTAACCTTGTCATAGTAACTTTCTTTACGCAAAAAGCGCACCAATGCCACCTCTAAGTGGTTGCGCTTAACTTGGTCGGGCAAGTGTGCTAGCAAACTCTCTACAAGGTCGTATTGCACATCAAAGCCGATTAAAATTTCTTCCAGTTCTTCTCTGCTGAAAGTCGCATTCTTATTTTTAAGCAAAGAAGCGACATTCTGCATGGTCTTTTTGAAAAAGTTAAACACAACTCACCTTTTTAGTAAGTCTTGAATATCTTTAGCAAGCATTTCTTCTACAATCGCACCATGGTAACTTTGATATAATGCACCTTCTTTGGTGTAGAGCATAAAATAGGGCAGTGCCCATGTCTTGCTTTGTAAAGCGACTCCTAAGCTAGACACATCACTCACAGGATTAAGCAACGCAAATTGGGGTGTGTGTGCCTTACTAAAAGCATCGACCTGTTCTTGAGGGTAATGTTTATCCAAAATACCTATAAATCCTACCCCATGTTCTATACTCCGCAAATGATTGAGCAAGGCAACATAGGGCGCAAATTTGGGCTGTAAACCCAAGAATAACACTAAAGTAGGCAGGGGTGTTTTAGAAGGAATAACCAAGCCATTTTGTATGCGCTTGAGCGATACACTCTTGCCATGCTGGTCGACAAACTGCCATGAAGTTGGAAGTTCGGATGTGTGCACTTTTTGAGAACTAGGGGCAGGTTTTTCTTTTTCCTTTCCCTTGTGCTGCTGATCAGAACACCCACTCAAAAGCAACAACCCCAGCAACCATGAGTATCTTAAAGCCACTTGATTGCACTTTCTTTAGCTTTGCGTGCTTTGCGTGTAACAGGCATAGCCCCCTTGCCGAGCGCAATTAAACAGGCAATTTTAGGGGGGTTAAGATGTGCGCTCAATACCTGCTTAACACCCTGGGGATCAAAGCCTCCAATGATACATGTGTCTACGCCCAGGAGTGTAGCCGCTAAACACATCTGTCCTACGGCGATATAGCATTGCTCTTTTAGGTAAGCGTCAATTAAGACAGAGTCGTTTTTGAGTCGTTCCTTGAACAGAGTAGAGATTCCATTGACCACTCTTTCATGGTACTGGGGATTACAAAAATCCGCTAGATAGTGCGCGTTGAGGTTGCTAGGGTGCATGTAACCCACCACAACTAGGGCGCTTGCATCTTGGATCATTTGTGCATTGTAGCTTACATGAGGCAAAAGTTTATTTTTAAGTGTTCCCTGTAAGACCAAAAATTCCCAAGGCTGGGTATTATAAGAGCTGGGTGCAAGCCTAGCAGCTTCAAGCACCTCTGTTAATAATGCTTTGGATAAATGATAACTAGGATCAAATTTTTTACATGCAAAACGACGGTGTAAAAGCGCATGGAAAGACTCCGAAGTGAGAGCAGGAACAGACATAAAAACTCCTTGTAAGAATGTGCTGAATTCTAGCACAAAAGAGTAAGTCTAGAGTTTTAAAAGCTTCCTTTAATCGTGCAAACATTCTATTTATTCGTCTTGGATCATTGTGACACTTTGCCACACACTCAAAGTATACAGAGGTTTTGGTTTGCCATGTGCTAACAATTTTTGGGTTTTTCTCTTTTAAGAAAAAGCTAGACTTAAATAATTAATTAGGGGTGATTTAACAATGCCAGCTTTTGGGCGCCTTAGTATAGCGATCCTCTTTTGCTAAAGATTGGAGCGAGTGGTGCGCGTTATGGGCAGTTTTGAGACTCAAGCGTGTTGGTTACAGAAAGGAGGCGCTAGCATGTTTGAGAATCCAAAGCAATCCCCTAAATCATGCCTTTAAAGACTTGGCTCTAAAATACTCTACAATCGCCTCTACCTTGTCTGTGTTCTCCCAGCTAAAGCCCTCGCGTCCAAAATGCCCATAAGTGGCGGTCTGGCGATAAATGGGGCGTAAGAGATTGAGACTTTGCATGATCCCCTTGGGCGTGAGTTTGAAAAGGGCGCGTACGCAAGCCTCTAGCTGTTCAGGGCTGTACGCGCTTGTGCCATGCGCGTTGACATAGACAGACACGGGTTCTACCACCCCAATCGCATAGGCGAGTTGCACGGTGGCTCTATGGCACACCCCACTTGCCACCAAGTTTTTGGCGATGTAGCGTGCCATATACGCCGCGCTGCGATCCACCTTAGAGGGGTCTTTGCCGCTAAACGCCCCCCCGCCATGCGGGCAACTCCCCCCATAGGTGTCTACGATGATCTTACGCCCCGTCAAACCCGCATCGCCCTGTGGTCCGCCGATCACAAATTTACCGGTGGGGTTGATGTGGTAGGTGATGTTGTCATTGAGAAACTCTTTAGGCAACACCTTATAGACAATCTCTTCAATGACGGCTTCTCTAAGGCGTTTTTGATCGATCTCAGGGGAGTGTTGGGTAGAAACCACGATGGTATTGATCCCTACGGGTTTGTGTCCCTCGTATTGGATAGTAACCTGCGCCTTGCCATCGGGGCGTAAAAAAGGCAGGATTGCGCTCTTTCTAGCTTGGGCTAGCGCGCGCGTGATAGCATGGGCTAAATCAATGGCTAGGGGCATGTAAGAGGGGGTCTCATCGCATGCATAGCCAAACATCAAGCCTTGATCGCCTGCCCCCACCTCGCCATCGGGGCGATCCACGCCCTGATTGATGTCTGGGCTTTGTTCGCCAATCCCATTGAGCACGGCAGCGCTGCGGTAATCAAAGCCATAGAGCGCGTCCGTGTAGCCAATGTCGCGCACCACGCCCCGGGCGATCTCTTGCATAGGGGCATAGACGCGGGTTTTAAGCTCACCAGTGATCACGCAAAAGCCATTGGCTAAGAGGGTTTCGCATGCCACGCGCGCGTGCGGGTCGCGCTCGATGATGTAGTCTAAAATGGCATCGCTGATCTGATCTGCCATTTTATCCGGGTGTCCCTCTGTAACCGATTCAGAGGTAAAAAGATAGCGATCCATTAGCTAATCTGTGCTGCCACTTCGGCAGCAAAATCCTCTTGTTTCTTTTCAATGCCTTCGCCCACCTCAAAGCGCACATAGGCGCTAATGCTCAGAGTGTCCTCTAGCTCTGCGCCCCTTTCTTCTAGCACCTGTGCGATGGTCTTTTTATCGTCCATGACAAAAAACTGCCCTAGTAGAGTCAAGCGTTGATCTAAAAGGGTGTTATCCGCGATAAAACGCTCCATCTTGCCCGGGATGATCTTATCAAAGATTTTCTCCGGCTTGCCCTGCTCTTTTAACTCTTGTTTGTACGCCTCTTCTTGAGCTTGCAACACAGCAGGGGTGAGCTCAACGCGGCTGACATAGGTGGGGATGTGTTTTAGAGGTTTGCCCAGCCGTTTGAGCTCCTCGTTTTCTTTTTCTAGCTCTGCGACTAAAGCTAACTTCTCTTGTGCGATAAATTCAGGGCTAAAGGCATGATAATCTAGCACAACTGGCTTCATCGCTGCGGCATGCATGGCAATCTGGCGGGCTAATTCTTTGAGTTTATGAGCATGAGCTGGGTTTGTGTGGGCGATTTTAACGATCGCGCCCACGCGGTGGTTGGCGTGCAAATACCCATTCAAGGCTTCATGCCCCCCTGCTTTGAGCTGGGCTAAACGCCTCAGCACAATATTTTCACCAATTTTGGCGATCGCGCTGTGCAGATAGGCTTCATAGGTCTGCCCCTCTACAGGGGCTTGGTACAACGCCTCTACACTTTCTACCCCCTGTGTCTTAGCCACTTCTAAACTTTTAGACACCAACGCCTTGAAGTGATCGTTTTTAGCCACAAAATCCGTTTCGCTATTGATTTCTAGCATGGTGGCTTGTTGGGCATCCACTTCTAGGGCGATCACGCCTTCAGAGGCCACGCGATCGGCTTTTTTAACCGCCTTGCTCAAGCCTTTTTGGCGCAGGTGTTCGATGGCTTTGTCCAAATCCCCCCCACACTCTACCAACGCCTTTTTGCAATCCATCATGGGTGCGTCCGTCATTTCGCGCAATTGCTTTACCTGCGCGGCACTAATTTGACTCATCTTGTTCTCCTTCTTGATACACCTCTTCTAACACCTCTTGACGCTCTTGCGCGCTCACATGTTCAACCTCTTCAAGATTTTCTTGGGGTCTGCCCACCAATTCGCGCCCCTCTGTGATCGCCTCTGCCATCTCTTTACAGAACAGACGAATCGAGCGAATCGCATCGTCATTGCCCGGGATGGGGTAATCCACTAAATCCGGGTCGCAATTGGTGTCTAGGGGGGCGACAATGGGGATACCTAGCCGTCTAGCCTCAGCCACCGCGATTTTTTCTTTCACCACATCTACCACAAACATCATATCAGGCATTTGCTTCATGTGGCGCACCCCGCCTAAATACTTTTCAAGCTTCTCTTTCTTGCGCAAGATCATTAGCTTTTCTTTTTTGGTGAGCAGGTCTATCTGCCCGCTAGTCTCCATGTCCTCCATGATTTCTAGCTTGCGCACGGATTTTCTAATGGTGCTAAAATTGGTGAGCATGCCGCCCAACCAGCGGTAATTCACATAGGGCACATTGACTTGCATCGCGTACTCTTTAAGCGCATCGCTAGCCTGTTTTTTAGTGCCCACAAACATGATAGTCTTGCCCTCTGCGCTGGCATCGCGCACCACATTGTAGGTATAGCGAAAGTAGCGCAAAGTTTTTTGCAAATCAATGATGTGGATATTCTTGCGCACCCCAAAGATAAAACGCGCGGTTTTAGGATTCCAACGCCTTGTCTGATGCCCAAAATGCACCCCACACTCTAATAAATCTTTCATGGTGATCATAGATGTCTCCTTAAAGTTTGCCGCCACGCCCCCTACTTGATCACTTTAAGGCGGGGCGTGTGTGAATTGATGAAAGGCAGGGGGTATTCTAACGCGCTTCAGATAAAGAGAAGTTTAAGTATTTTGGCGAAATTAAATTTAAAAAGTGCATGCTCAAGGATTCGACTCTGCACTCTGAGATTTTTTGCACATATGAAAGAGATCAACATCTTCTCCTTTTTTTAACCTCTTAAGGTATATATATATGTTAGCATCACAGCATCCCAACAGAAAGGAGAAAACGATGGCACAAAGCAAAAGCGAACGGGATCACCACGCCAACCAATGCAACTCGAATAATAAAGCCTATAGAGATGCGCAAAACAACCGCTCTAATCAGCTCAATTCAAACCATCCCGAATACAAAGGCAATAAATAACCCTTTGCTCTTTCGGATGGTCAGGTCCCCAAAGGGAGGAGGGGGCGTTTAAGACAATCCCTTCTTTTTAAAAAAACTTAAATGTCCCTGCGCTTTCTGAGTTTGAAAAATTATATATGACATCCCCCATACATTTGTATCCAGTGCAGGAAGTGCGCAAAGTTACGCTTTTATTAGATTAGGGACACAGAGAGCAAACACGGATGCTTGTTCCCTACGAGCAACATCAGTCTGAAGACATAAATGCCCTTAGCGCTTGGGCAACTCACCATATCCCAAATAACTTAAAACTAAGCCCCCCTTATAGTGCACGAGTGATAAGAATGTTAAACAAATGCGATAGAAGCTAATACGGAAGCGTCACCTTTTCTGATCGCGCTCCTGTGGATACGGGTATAGCCACCCTTACGCTCTGCATACTTTGGCGCTAATTCTGTAACCAGCTTATGAGTTGCGTGCTTATGCTGCAAGTAGGCAAAAACATAGCGGTGAGCATTAGAATCACCCTTCCTAGCTACACTCACAAGCCTTTCAATATAGGATTGCAATTCTTTTGCCTTAAATACACCAGTTTCAATCTTCTCGTGCTCGATTAGAGAAATGGCAAGATTTTTTAACAACGCCTTTCTGTGCGCGCTAGTTCTACCTAATTTTCTAAAGCGATTTTGATGCCGCATTAACGCTCCTCATTTTTTAATTTATCTAATCTTGCCTGCAAAGATGCTCTAAAATCTGCTGCGAGTTCAGAACCCACAGGATAGCCCAATCCCTCCAATTTCTCGGCGATTTCATCATAGGATTTCTTGCCCAGGTTTTTTATGTTTTTGAGTTCATAGGTATCCATAAGTACCAATTCACCCACATATTTAAGCCCGATTTTATCTAAACAATTAAAACAACGCGCGCTTAAACTCAAGCCCTCAATTTCCATCACAAGGTCTCTTTCTAAGCTCTCTTCTAGATGGGTATTCCCTTTACAATCGGCGATATTGGTGTTAAAAATGTGCATCTGAGCGTTCATGGTCTTAATGGCATCCTGGAAAGCACGCTGAGGGTCTACTTGTCCGTCACTCTCAATTTCAAAGATGAGCTTTTCAAAGTTGGGATTGCCATCTACAAGCATGTTTTCGATGTTGTAAACCACTCTTTTAACGGGGGTAAAATAAGCATCTAAGGGGATATAATCGCTGGAAATATAACCTCGAATGCTCTCAGAAGGTACATAACCCATGCCTTTTTGCACGATGAGTGAAAATTCTAAATTAACATCTTCGTTGATGGTGGCCAGATAAGCATCATGATTGATAACGCCAATCTCATCATTCTCTAAATCCCGTCCACTCAATTTAGCAGGTCCTTTAAAAGAATAATGCACCACAACCTGATCATTTTGGGCATTGTCTAAGTGCTTTCCTACTAGGCGGATATTTTTAAGGTTGGCAATAAATAAGGTCATGTCTTCAGCAACACCGCGTAAGGAATCAAATTCGTGGGCAACACCTTCGATTTTGATTCCGATAGGCGCATACCCCACGGAACTCAAGAGTAGAAGTCGTCTTAAGGGATGTGCTAGGGTAATAGCATAACCTGCTTCAAAAGCAGAAACATATACTTTGATCTGTCTGTCGCTGATCCTCTCTACACTGATATTCATAGGCGCTTGTGGCGCTACTTTAATCACTTTCATACTGCTACCTACTACTTAGAATAGAGTTCAACAATCAATCTTTCTTCAAGGGGCAAGCTTACCTCGTCCCTTTCAGGATAGCGGGTAAAAATACCAAACTTTTTGTCTTTATCCACATCAAGCCAAGGCACGATCCCTACTTGATTGCTCAATTCCACCGCACGCACAATTTGAGCATTTTCTTTACTTTTTTCTCTGATTTCGATCTTTTGCCCACTCTTAATGAAGGCAGAAGGAATATCCATGCGCTTGCCATCTACCAAAACATGCCCGTGCGTTACTAATTGACGCGCAAAACTGCGTGTAGTTGCAAAACCCATACGATAGACCACATTGTCCAAACGACGCTCCAACAGGCGCACTAAATTTTCTCCTGTATTACCTTCCATGCGGTTAGCTTCTGTGAAAATAGAACGGAATTGCTTTTCAGAGATCCCATACATCGCTTTGGCTTTTTGCTTCTCACGCAACTGCAAGCCATAATCTGAGATCTTACCGCGTCTTTGTCCATGCTGACCAGGTCCATAGGCACGCTTGTCCAACGCGCTCTTGCCACTTAAACGACGTTCGCCTTTAAGGAATAAGGAAATCCCAAAACGACGTTCTAACTTCTCCACTGCGCCTCTATATCTTGCCATGTATGCTCCTTATACGCGTCTTCTCTTAGGGGGTCGGCAACCATTATGGGGCAAGGGTGTGATATCTTTAATCCAAAGCACTTTGATCCCCTCAACACTCCCCACACTCTTGATCGCTGTTTCGCGCCCACTTCCAGGTCCTTGCACCTTGATCCCCACTTCTTTAATGCCGTGTTCTTTGGCTTTGCTCATTGCACTCTCCACAGCTTGTTGGGCAGCGTAAGGAGTAGATTTTTTAGACCCTCTGAAACCAAGTCCTCCAGCAGTTGCCCAACAAATTACATTGCCCATCTCATCCGTAACAGTGATGTTGGTGTTATTGAAAGAAGCAGCGATGTAGACCACCCCCCTAGCGATATTCTTCTTAACGATTTTCTTTTTAATGCCGGTTCGTTTTGCCATGCACTCTCCTTACTTGCTGCCCACGGTTTTCTTCTTGCCCTTACGGGTACGTGCGTTATTTTTTGTAGTTTGACCACGCACGGGCAATCCTTTGCGATGCCTTATGCCCCGATAACTTCCCAAATCCATTAATGCCTTGATATCCATCTGCACTTTTTTGCGTAAATCCCCCTCCACAACATAGCCCGCTTGGATTTCTTTAGTAATGCTGGAAATCTCATCTTCGCTAAGTTCATGCACACGCTTATCTAGAGAGATTCCTACCTTGTGTAAAATATCTCTAGAGCTTTTCAAGCCCACGCCATAGATATAGGTTAGAGCGTATTCAACGCGTTTTTTCTTGGGCAAATCTACCCCTGCAATCCTTGCCATGCCTATCCTTGTCTTTGTTTATGTTTGGGAGTGGTACAGATCACGCGAATCACACCGCGTCTTTTAATCACCTTGCATTTATCACACATCTTTTTTACAGAGGGTCTAACCTTCATTCTTTCTCCTTAAATCTAAGCAAAACTCTTATTCTAACTATCTTTTGTTAGAACTAACTTAATCACTTGTAGCGAAAAGTGATACGCCCCTTATCTAAGCTATAGGGAGTGAGTTCTAAGCGTACCCGATCCCCCAGCGCAATACGAATATAATGCATGCGCATCTTACCTGAAATGCGACACAGCACGATATGCTTGTTATCCAATTCCACCTTAAAAGTGGCGTTGGGTAAACATTCGATCACTTTCCCATCGACCTCTATCACATCATCTTTTGCCATCAAGCCTCCGTTAAAATTTGCGCTTTTTTGCCCACCATTGCGATCGTATGTTCGTAATGACTTGTGCGCAATCCATCTACAGATACCACACTCCACTTATCTTCTAAGATTTTAGGTTCACCACTCTCTTGACAAACCATTGGCTCTAAGCAAAAAACCATACCTTCTTTAATCTTAGGTCCGCTGTTAGGTTTGCTAGAAGGCTCCAAGTAATTAAAAATGGAGGGCTCTTCATGAGGTTTGCGTCCAATACCATGTCCACAAAACTTTTTCAGGGGCACAAACCCTCTTTTTCTGATGAGAGTTTCTAGAAGCTGGCTTACTTCCTTAAAGCGCATGCCCACTTCTAAGCTTGCAATCACTTTATCAAGGGTGTCTTTAGCACAAGCAATTAACGCATGATCTTTGAGGCTCACTTCTCCCACCCCCAAAGTGATTGCTGCATCTCCAAACCACCCCTGTACTTGCGCTCCTAAGTCTAAGCCTATGATATCGCCACTCTGTAGTTTATAGTCTGTGGGAATACCATGGATAGCCACCTCATTTAGCGAGGTACAAAGCGTATTGGGGAAACCATAAAGACCTTTAAAGGCAGGTTCGGCTTTGAGCTTATAGATATGCGCCTCTGCCAGCGCATCTAACTCTAACAAGCTCATGCCTACTCGAATTTCTTCGCGTAGAAGTTCGAGGGTTTGCCCTACCACCGCTCCTGCTCTGCGCAAGGCATCGATGTCCTTTGGACTACGGATTACGATCGCCATCAAAAGCCCACAGCACTCAAGGTTTTATATTTACTCATGTAAACTTGGGCTTCTATTTTTTTCATAGTATCAATGGCAACTTGCACAACAATAAGCACCGCTGTGCCTCCAAAATAAAAAGGCACTCCCATCGCCTTAACTAAAATCCATGGTAAGGTAGAGATAATGGCTAGGTATAGAGAACCCCAAAAAGTCAAACGACTTGCCACACTATTTAAAAAGTTAGAAGTGCCCTCTCCCGGTCTCAAGCCCGCGATAAACCCACCATTGCGCTTGAGATTGTCTGCAATATCTTTGGCATTAAACACAATGGAGGAATAGAAATAGGCAAAGAAGATAATAAGCAAGAACATCAGAATATTATAGGCATACCCATGGGGGTTAAGAAAATCTGCAATAGCTTGTAAAACCTTATTGGACGAAGCCTGCAGAATGGTAGAAGGGAAGACTAGGAGCGCGGAAGCAAAAATAGGAGGGATCACTCCACTTAAGTTAAGCTTAATAGGAATGTAGTTCATGATGCGTTTATTTTGATTTTGCATCATCACCTTGCGGGCGTAAGAAATGGGAATACGTCGCTCAGCCAGTTCTACATAGATAATTGTAAAAATGGTCGCTAAGATAATGAGCACAATCCCAATTAAGACTAGCACATTAATCACGCCCGTATTCACTAGATTGAAAGTTCCCGCAATCGCCGAAGGAATGCCAGAGACAATACCCGCGAAAATGATCAAGCTAATACCATTACCCACCCCTCTTTGGGTGATCTGCTCGCCAATCCACATGAGCAACATCGTGCCTGTCAACATGGAAAACGTGGCTAGAACCAAAAAAGTTTGCATGGAAACCATGATTGCCCCATTAGCCCCATGCCCAATAGAGCGTAGTCCAAACGAAACACTGATTGCTTGGATAATCGTAATACCAATAGTAGCATAGCGTACAATTTGCATGTATTTCTGCATGCCATCACGCTCTTTTTTCATTTTGGCAAGGTTAGGAAAAGTCGCACTCAAGAGCTCCATGATAATGGAAGCTGTAATATAGGGCATAATCCCTAGAGAAATAATACTCAAACGGGATACTGCATTACCACTAAACATGTTAAAGAGTCCCAGGGCATTGCTGGAGTTGCTATCAAAAAAAGCTTTGATTGCAGCTAAATCTACCCCTGGAATAGGAATGTAAGCTAACACTCTATAGAGGAACAAATACCCCAAAGTGATAAAAATCTTGGTCGCAATCGCCTTGGTCATTATTGTTGTCCGCTAGTGCGAATTCTCTCATCTTGGATTTTGGAAGCGAGATCTTTGGCATCTGCTCCAATAAGCTTAACTTTCTCGATGTAAGAAGGAAAAGGGTGCACTTTCCTAATGAGTTCCAAACTCAAAGTTTCCAACTCAAAAATCTCCTTGTGCCTGGTTACATTGATCGCATAAACAAATCCCTTAGTGCGACTCCTAAAACCTACCTTAGGCAAACGGCGTTGTAAGGGTTGTTGCCCTCCCTCAAATCCACGTTTTTGTTTATAGCCCGTGCGAGCAGTTTGCCCTTTGCCTCCTCTAGTTGCAGTTTTACCCATGCCACTACCCTGCCCACGACCTACACGCTTGGTTTGCTTGACACTCCCTTTAGCCGGATGCAATTTTTCTAATGCCATAAAAACTCCTATCCCTTGATCTTAGAGAGCGCATCAAAGGTTGCGCGCACCACATTATAAGGATTATTCGAGCCTAAAGATTTTGTCAAAATATCCTTAATGCCTGCCAACTCAATCATAGGGCGCGTAGACCCCCCGGCGATCACTCCCGTCCCCTCAGAAGCAGGCTTAAGCAAAATACGGCTTGCGTTATATTTACATTCAATATCATGGGCAATGGTTGTGCCTTTGATCTTAACTTCAATGATGTTTTTAAAAGCATCATCAATGGCCTTTTTAATGGCATCAGGCACTTCCTTAGCCTTGCCTAGACCAAAGCCTACCAAGCCGTTCTTGTTTCCTACAACCACCAAAGCATTAAAGCGGAAGCGCCGTCCACCTTTGACCACTTTGGTAACCCGTCCGATATTAACCACCACTTCTGAAAATTCTTCTCTATTGATCTGCATAGCCATCCTTAAAGCGCGATCTCTTGAGTGCGTAATGTTTCTGCAAACGCTGCCACTACACCATGGTATAAATATCCATTGCGATCGTAGACTACCTGAGTGATACCTTGCTCTTTGAGTTTTTCGGCAAAAACTAGAGCGATCTTTTGACTATCCTCTACCTTATTTCCTAAGCCTAGTTTTTTGCCATCTACATGCACTAAAGTCGCGTGTGCATTATCATCAATGGCTTGGGCATAAAAATATCTATTAGACCTAAAGACGCTCACGCGCGGTCTATCGCATGTGCCAAAGACTTTCGCACGCACACGCAACTTGCGCTTGGCTCTTTGAAGTTTTTTCTTCTCTAAAACGCTTTCTGTCATGATTGTTCCTTACTTCTTAGCCGTTTTGCCGGCTTTACGCACGATGACTTCATCGCTGTATTTAATACCCTTACCCTTGTAAGGTTCTGGAGGTCTATAAGCGCGAATATCTGCAGCAAGTTGCCCTATCTGTTGCTTACTACTCCCCTTAAGCGTAATAGTATTCTTGTCTACAACCACCTCCACACCCTCAGGAATAGGATGCTTAACCGGACGACTAAAACCTAATGTGAGCTCTAAGACTTTATGCCCCAAAGCCGCCTTGTAGCCCACTCCATTAATTTCTAACACCTTGCTAAATCCCTTATCTAACCCCACAACAACATTATTAGCTAAAGCGTTATAAGTTCCCCAAAACGCTTTGCTTTGCGCGCTATCGCCCACAGGTTCAAAGCGCAAGGAATCGTTCTCCAATACAATTCCCACACGTCCATGTGTCTCTAATATTTGGGCGGTCTTATTGTTTTTAAAATACAGGCAAGTACCTTCTACACTTACCTGTACCCCATTAGGAATTTTGATCACTCTTTTACCAATTCTTGACATGCCACACTCCTACCAAATGCTACAAAGCACCTCACCGCCCACATTCTGTTTGTAGGCTTCCTCATTGGTGATAACCCCCTTACTGGTACTAACCACAATCACCCCATACCCGTTTTTAAAGCGTTTAAGCTCACTAGCCTGTTTATAAAGTCTGCGTCCTGGTTTGCTTAATCGTTTAATTTCACTAATAACAGCTCGTCCCCTATCATCATAGGCTAATTCTACAGAGATGAAATTCTTCCCTCTCTTTTCTACTACCTGGTAATTGGCGATGAATCCACGACTCTTGAAAATTTCCAAGATAGACACCACAATCTTAGCGTAATAAAGCTCTGTAACTTCCAAACGGCGCATACTTGCATTCCGAATGCGTGTTAAAGAATCCGCAACAATATCATTTACCATGATGACCCCTTACCAACTAGCTTTTCTAAGACCCGGAATCAAGCCTTCATTACCCATTTTTCTCAAGCACACGCGACACAAGCCGAAGTCCTTATAGACAGAGCGAGGTCTTCCACAGATATTGCAACGCGTGTAAGCACGCGCCCTAAACTTTGCTTTTCTATGGGTTTTTGCGATCATCGATTTCTTAGCCATTAGCGCCCTTTCGCAAAGGGCATTCCGAGCAACTCTAGCAATTTAAATGCCTCCTTATCGTTGTTTGTAGAAGTGATAATAGCAATATTGAGCCCATGGGTTACCATAATATCATCATAAACTACCTCTGGGAAAATCAACTGCTCATTCAAACCAAAACCATAATTTCCGCGCCCATCAAAACCATTCCTAGACACACCCCTAAAGTCTTTCACCCTAGGTAAAGCAATCACAATAAGTTTTTCCAAAAAGTTAAACATGACCCTATTTCTGAGCGTAACTTTCACACCAACGGCCATGTTTTCACGGATTTTAAAACCTGCTACGGATTTTTTAGCTTTGGTGATCACTGCCTTTTGCCCGGCAATGAGGGAAAGAGTTTGGGCGATGTTTTGCATGATTTTGGCATCTTTAGCATGCGCACCCGCACCCACGCTCAGCACGATCTTTTCTAGCTTAGGCAATAACATGGGATTCTTGATCCCTAGCTCTTCTGCCAATTTCTTTTTCACTTCTTTTTCATAGAAGTTTTTCAAGCCATCCATCGCGCTTACTCCTTCTCTTTTTTGACATTGGAGATATGAATAGGCATCTCCTTAAGGGTATGTCCGCCTTTTGGGTCATCATCGGTGGGCTTAATGGCTTTCTTAACCATCTTGCAACCCTCTACTAAAAGTGTAGATTTTTTAGGAAAAACAGCTAGCACTTTGCCGACCTTGCCCTTATCATCTCCGGCGATCACCTTAACCATATCATCTTTTTTAATCTTGCACTTCATTAGAGCACCTCCGGAGCCAGTGAGATGATTTTCATAAAGTTAGCATAGCGCACTTCCCTACTGATAGGTCCAAAGATCCTAGTCCCTACCGGATCGCGTTTAGCATCCAAGATCACAGCGGCATTGTCATCAAAGCGAATTAAAGAGCCATTGGGGCGCTGTACTTCCTTTTTAGTGCGCACAATCACCGCCTTAACTACCTGCCCTTTTTTAACCTTCCCATTGGGGATCGCCTTTTTTACAGAAGCGACAATGACATCGCCCACGCTCGCATAGCGTTTATGACTTCCTCCTAAAACCTTGATACACATGATCTCCTTGCCCCCGCTATTGTCTGCCACAACCAATCTTGTAAAGCTCTGTATCATGAAACTCCTTTCACCAAAATTTCTTTCAGCGCAAAGGTTTTAGTTTTAGAGACAGGCTTACATTCCACCGCACTTATAAAATCCCCCACCTGAGAAGCATTCTGCCTATCATCAATAGTGTATTTCTTAAAGCGTTTGACAATCTTGCGGTATTTTGTATGCAAGACCTTTCTCTCTACTAAAATTACGGCACTATAGGCATCAATTTTATTGACAACCTTCCCTTGAATGGTGCGCTTGTGGGGTTGCTTAGTTTCCATTTTTACCTCTTTTCAACCAACGCATGATCAAGAGCAGACAAGGCTGTTTTAATGCGCGCAACATCCTTCCTTGCCCTCCTAATCTCGCTAGGGTTATTGAGTTGCATGGTTTTGAGCTTAATCCTTAGTTCAAAGAGCTCAATTCTTTTGTCTTTAAGCAACTTTTCTAACTCCTTCCTATCTTTGTCTGCTAGTTCAGTAAATTTCATTTTCACTCTCTTTGGTTACAATTTTTGTTTTAAATGGGAGCTTGCGTTGTGCTAAACTCAAAGCTTCTCTAGCTAAACCCTCTTCAATACCTAGCATTTCATAGACAATGCGCCCGGGTTTGATGTTCATCACCCATTTTTCCACAGAACCCTTACCCTTCCCCATTCTAGTTTCCAAAGGCTTAGCAGTCAAAGGCTTGTCAGGAAAAACTCTAATCCACACCTTTCCTGCGCGTTTAATATGGCGAGTCATTGCCACCCTGGCAGCTTCAATTTGGCGCGAATCAATACGCCCGTGTTCAACGGCCTTGATTCCAATATCTCCAAAGGCAAGTTTTACGCCACGCGCAGACTTCCCCCGATTTCTACCCTTCATCTGTTTGCGGTATTTGGTCTTTTTAGGCATCAACATGACTATTCTCTCCCTCTTTTAGTGCGTCTGCCGACTCTCTCGTCACTTTCCTCTTCTCGCTTTTCAGACTGGATACCTTTTTGCAAAACTTCACCTTTAAAGATCCAAACTTTGACACCAATGATTCCATAAACAGTCATTGCCTCTGCAAAGCCATAATCGATCTTAGCACGCAAGGTATGCAAAGGTACGCGCCCTTCCATGTACCATTCTGTGCGCGCGATCTCAGCCCCCGCTAAACGCCCTGAAACACGCACTTTAATCCCTCTTGCTCCTGATTTCATTGCTGTTTGCATGACCTTTTTCATCGCCCGCCTGAACGCCACGCGTTTTTCTAGCTGAGTAGCGACATTCTCGGCAGCAAGCTGGGCATCAGCTTGGGGACGCTTAACCTCCTTAATATTGACAGAAATTTCTTTCTTAATCAACTCTTTTAAGGAGAGCTTGATCTTTTCAATATCTACGCCCTTTTTACCAATAATTAAACCGGGTCTAGCAGCTACCACGGTGATGCGCAACTTCTTAGCTGCGCGCTCGATCACAATCTCGCTTACACCTGCATAATAGAGCTCTTTCTTTAGGAATTTACGAATCTTGTAATCTTCCTCAATATTGCCCACCGTGTCGCTAGCTCCGGGAAACCACCTAGAAGCCCAATTTCTATTGATCCCTAACCTTAAACCAATTGGATTAACCTTCTGACCCATCTACTTATCTCCCCCTTGCTTACCTACTTTAACTAGAATATGGGTTGTGGGTTTTCTAATTGCTGTTGCTCTGCCTCTAGCGCGGGGCATGTGGCGCTTAAGAACAGGTCCAGCATCGACACGGCAAGAGAGCACAGCGACAGATTTAGAATCATACCCACCATTGTAAACTGCTGCGCTAATTACTTTGGAAAGAATTCTCGCAGCTTTATTGGGAGTGAACTCCAAGCGTGCAATTGCCACTTCCGCGTTCATGCCCTGAACCTGTCTAGCTAACAATCTAGCTTTGGTGGGCGAGAGCCTGCTGTACCTCAGTAACGCCGTGCTCATTTGCATTCCTTTATGTGATAATGTGCCATGTCTACTTACCTATCTTTTTTTGTACTGTGCCTTTGTGTCCCTTGAAGGTGCGTGTAGGCGCAAATTCGCCTAGCTTGTAGCCAACATGGTTTTCAGTGATATAAACGGGGATAAAAATCCTACCATTGTGCACGCTGTAGGTTAAACCAATCATTTCAGGCAAAATGGTGCTACGTCTCGACCATGTCTTAATGGGTCTATTGTCCTTTTTGGCTTTATGTTTGAGCGTCTTATCCATCAGATGTTTGTCAACGAAAGGACCTTTTTTAATTGACCTTCCCATCGCTATTTACCCTTCTTTCTTGAAATAATCAAACGATCGCTTGCTTTTTTGCGTCTTGTTTTATAGCCTTTAGCTGGAACACCCCATGGTGACATGGGATGCCCACTAGAGCCAGTCTTACCTTCACCACCACCATGAGGGTGATCTACCGGGTTCATCGCGCTACCCCGTGTCTGTGGTCTGACGCGTTTATAGCGGTTACGCCCGGCTTTGCCAATACTAGTGTTGATAAAATCCTCATTACCTACCACACCAATACTTGCCATGCACTCGCTTAGGATATAGCGCATTTCGCCACTAGGCATTCTTAAAATCGTATACTTACCCTCTCTACCCATAATTTGTGCACTCATGCCCGCACTTCTAGCTAGTTGCCCCCCTGCCCCCGGGTGCATTTCAATATTGTGCACAATAGTCCCAATGGGAATACTCCTAAGCTTCATTGCAAAGCCTATCTTAATATCTAAACCTTCCTCAGCAGCAACAATCGCATCACCCACCTTTAACCCGCTAGGCTGCAAGATATAGCGCTTGTCTCCGTCAGGGTAAACTACTAGAGCAATGCGTGCGTTGCGGTAAGGGTCATACTCAATACTAGCTACCTTACCCTCTACACCAAATTTATTGCGCTTGAAATCGATGATACGATAAAGCCTCTTGGCTCCAGCTTCTTTGTGGCGACTAGTAATCTTCCCACTGTGGTTCCTACCCGCGTGCGCAGGGAGCTTAATCAAAAGCTTACGCACACTAGGCTTAGCGCTAATATCTTTAGAATCCAAACCGCTCATGAAGCGACGGCTGGGGGTATAGGGTTTGTAAGTTTTAATTGCCATGCTCTATCCTTATGCGCTCAATGCAGTAATATTGGCATCTTTAGGAAGTTTGACATAAAACTTCTTCGTGCCAACCCTTTGTCCTAACCTGCCCCTAAAGCGTTTAATCTTCCCTTGTCGCCTAAGTGCGTTGATTTTCAAGGGTACAAATCCAAAATAATCCTTAAAAATCGCCTTGAGCTGGTTTTTACTCACGCCCACAGCGGTTTGCACTACGATAACTCCACTTTCCTGCATGGATAGGGATTTTTCTGTGTAAAGTATGGACTTGATATCGGTGATGTCTGCCATGCACTCTCCTTTAAGCTGTTACAAGCGCTTCGAACACCGCTTTTTCCACCACAACTGCACTATAGGTTGCGACGAGATAGGCGTTGACCTCGCTTGTTTCTACCACATAACAACTTTTTAAATTTCTAAAAGCAAGATAGTTATGCTCTTGTAGCTGCTCTGTGATTACAAGCACATCCCTTTGCTTTAAGCCTTGCAAGAACGCGTATGCGTCCTTAGTTTTCTTGCTAATGATGTCTACTTTATCTACTACAAGTAACTTCTCTGCTAAAGCCTTTTGCCCCAAAGCGTATTCCAACGCGAGCTTTTTCTGCTTTTTATTAATCTTAAGATCGTAATTACGCTCATTGGTCGCCCCATGGGAAACTCCCCCACCTACAAAGATAGGTGAAGTGATACTTCCTGCGCGCGCGCGTCCTCCACCTTTTTGGTTCCACGGCTTCTTGCCTCCCCCGCTCACTGCGCCGCGATTTTTAGTTTGCGCGCTATTAGCTCTAGCTTGAGCACGGTAATACTTGACATATAGATATAAGTTGTGCTCTTTGATCTCTTTGAAGCGTGCGGGCAGGTCCAACTCCCCCACCTGCTCGCATTGCTGATTCAACACTCTTGCTTTCATGCTCTCCCTTTACCTATTTAATAGCAATCCTGCCATAGGCTCCGGCATAACCCACCACAGAACCTTTAAGCACCAAAATTTTGCTTTCCCTATCGAAGGAAAGCACTTCATTATGACAGGTTACTTTCTCGTTCCCATAATGCCCTGCCATTTTCTTACCCTTTTGTACGCGCCCGGGCCATTCTCTATTCCCAATAGACCCCAAACGGCGATGAAAGCGACTCCCATGTGCTGCTGGTCCGCCTTGAAAGTTCCAGCGCTTCATAGCTCCACTAAACCCACGCCCCTTTGTGTAGAAAGTCGCCTTAATGCGCTTAGCATTTTCTAAGGGTTCTAAAGGCAGATCGCCTAGCTGGTCTACTTGTGCTTGCAAAGTGGCAAAGCGGTTAAACTCCTTGCTAAGCTGGTATTTTTTTTGTTGTCCTGCAATGGATTTATTGTGCTTTTTGTGCAAAGGATAGGCAACTAAGACCTGCTTGTCATAGATGGCACAGACCTTACTTTCTAAAACTTTGAGTAAAGTAACTGCCATACTTTGTGTTCCTACAACCCGACTCATGCCTATTTTTTGAACTAAATACTCCATTTTCAATCCTTCATCTTGGTGGTGCTTATTTGCCTTCCATAGATGTGACTTCTACATCTACCTCAGGAGCTAAATCTAGCTTCATTAAGCTGTCCACGGTCTCAGGTGTTGCCGACATAATATCAATTAGGCGACTATGTACGCGGATTTCAAATTGCTCTCTAGAATCTTTATTGATATGGGGAGAACGCAAGACCGTGTAGCGTTTGTTGCGTGTAGGCAGAGGGATGGGTCCGCGAATCTCAGAACCTGATCTTTTTACCGCCTCCACAATTGCTACCACTGATCGATCCAATACCCTATGGTCATAAGCCTTGAGCTTCAAGCGTATTTTTTCCATGTATTCCTCTTTAGGGCTTTCAAATTAAAAGCTCTGATTTTAGGCAAAAATGACACAATAGTCAAGCATTAAGCCTTTCTTAGGCACTTGGATTAATTGATACTTTCCTTATTTCAAGGAAAAATTGCTAATATGCGTACATGCTAGATACCATTTTGCAAGAGAATTTTGCCCATGCACTCACTCAAAAAGAGTTACTGCCTAGATTCTATGCTCTCAAACCTTCTAAGCTTTTGCTCTATGGAAGTGCCAAAGTGGGTAAGAGTATGTGCGCTTTAGCTCTAGCGCGCGACTTTAAACACCCTGTTTATGTAGATGGCAATGACACACGCTTAGAAATAAACTATCTTAAAGAAATTCTATTGACATTACATCTTGAAAACAAGATGGATATTCTGATTGCTAAGCACTGCCCTTCAGATTTATTTTTGCCTCCTCTGGAGCATATCATTTTGATTCAGTTCACCCCCACACCCATACCTCAAGGTTTTAGCGCTCAAAAAATCCTACCTTTAAATTTTGCTGAATATGTTTGTGCTTACAAAAAAGAATCTAGAAGCACCCTTTTTGCGCGTTTTCTTAAAGAAGGTAATTGTCCCGCCACTTTGCATTTAAACCCCTTTCAAAAAATCCACCGCAAACAAGAAATTTATAAACTTTTCTTAGGAACACAATTCCCCCTCTTTAAAGCCCTATTACGCTTCCAAGCTTTGAATGTAACCACTCATCATCTCTATATCCAACTTAAAAAAACCCTTAAACTCTCCAAAGATACCTTTTATGCCCTGATGCGTTTTTTGCAAGAAAGTCAGAGTATTTTTCTCATTCCTCATTGTCGTGCTCCCTCAAAGCCACGTAAACTTTATTTTAGTGATTTTTCTCTACCATATGCTTTAACCCCAACTCACCATCTACCCTGCGTCTTTGAAAATATGGTTGCTCTAGAATTGATCCGTTATTTTGAGCATCTTTACTGCCAACACCCCTTTTTAGTGGTACACTCCTCTACAATAACTTTTTATTTTCTCGCCTTAGCCTTTCCTACCCTAGAAAATTTAGAATATAAACTTAAAAATCTTTTAAAATACAATCCCCCTCAACAACTCTTCATCATCACGATCAATTTTGAGAAACAAGGTAAAATTGGCACATGCACTTACCACGCCTGTAGCTTTAGTACCTTCGTCTTAGAAATCTTGCCCACTCTATAGGCGAATTAGCTATAATGCCCTAAAAATTAAGGACATTTTTGCGCCCACGCATACTGACTAAACAAGTTTCTATCGGGGGGGTGGCAATTGGGGGCGATGCGCCCATTAGCACCCAGAGCATGACCTTTAGCAAGACGCACGACATTGCTACGACCAAGAGTCAGATCGATCGCTTGAAATTAGCCGGGGCCGATTTGGTGCGCGTGGCTGTGCCCCATAAAAAAGACGCGCTCGCGCTCAAAGAGCTCAAAAAAGTCTCTTGCTTGCCCCTCATTGCAGATATTCACTTCCATTACCAATTTGCCTTGATCGCTGCTGAGAGTGTGGATGCGATTCGCATTAACCCGGGCAATATCGGTTCTTGCGAGAAAATTAAGGCGGTGGCTAAGGCTTGCAACGCGCGCAATTTGCCCATTCGCATTGGGGTCAATGGGGGCAGTTTAGAAAAGCCCTTTGAGCTCAAATACGGCGCGACCCCTCAAGGGATGGTGCAATCTGCCCTTTATAATATCAAGCTTTTAGAAGATGCGGGCTTTAGCAATATCAAGGTGTCGCTAAAAGCTAGCGATGTGGAGCGCACCGTGTCAGCCTACCAACAGCTCCGCCCCCTAGTGCCCTATCCCTTCCATTTAGGGGTTACCGAAGCGGGGAGTTTGTTTCATTCTAGCATTAAAAGCGCGATGGCTCTAGGGCAGTTGCTCAGAGAGGGGATCGGAGATACGATTCGCGTCTCCATCACCGGGGAGTTAGAAGAAGAGATTCGCGTGGCTAAGGCGATCTTGCGCTATAGCGGGCGGCAAAAGGAGGGCATCACTTTTATCTCCTGCCCCACTTGTGGGCGCATTGAATCTAATCTAGTGGCTTTGATGAGCCAAGTGGAGCAACGCCTAGCCCATATTAAAATCCCCTTAGATGTGAGCGTGATGGGCTGTGTGGTCAACGCCTTGGGCGAAGCCAAGCATGCCGACATCGCGATTGCCTTTGGCAAAAAAAGCGGACTCATTATCAAGAAGGGCAAGGTGATCCACAAACTGCCCGAAGACCAACTTTTAGAAACCTTTGTGACAGAAGTACAAACCTTAGCTTTAGAACAACAAAAAGAGGATACCCATGCAAAAATTTAAACTTTTCGTGAGCGATTATCAAAACTCCCCTGAATACAGAAAACCCCTCGCCTTTGGGATCGCCAAGATTGCGCGCGGGCAAAAGAGCGCCAAACCCCTGT
The DNA here is from genome assembly GCF_900197685.1 of Helicobacter baculiformis. Lineage (GTDB taxonomy): Bacteria > Campylobacterota > Campylobacteria > Campylobacterales > Helicobacteraceae > Helicobacter > Helicobacter baculiformis. Next base: position 68,154 of record NZ_FZMF01000015.1, read on the forward strand.
GCGCCACTTTCCCAGTTTTGAATTGGGGGGAGGAGTGTTTGGGGTCTTATGCGGTGTTTATGGAGTCGATCAAGCATGCTAGCCCCTTATACACGCAAGAAGAGGGCTTGGTGAGCGAGGCGGTCTATGGGATTGATAAGAACTTTATCCAACGCGCTTTAGAGCTTTACGCTCCTTTTTTACAAGAAGTCTTACATCATAAAAACAGCCATAAAAATATTCAAGTGATCTTAGAGCTTACCAAAGCTTTAGAAAATAATCAGCTCTATACTCCTCTAGTCCGAGAAGTGCACCCAAGCTGTGAAATTTCCACCAAAGAACATACTCTAGGTTTTTCTACCCAGTACCATCATAACTACCACCTTGTGGTGATCTATGCAGACAAGCCCTGCCAAAGTTTAGAGAGCGTTTATATGAAATTGCTCGCCCTCTCTTTAGGCAAAGCTCCCCTGCGCTCTTTAAATTTAGAGGGCATTTTCGGTTTGCTACCCAATGTGGCATGGAGTGGACAGCATGCTTATGAGTTAGAATGGCTCAAAGAGGAAGAAATTACCTTGAAGATGCAAGATAAATACCCTTGTATCGACTTCATAGATAAATTCCCTCGCTATCTCATGCAAGTCTTGCCCCAAGCGGACAATATCCGCCTGCTCGATAGCGCAAAAACGCGCTTTGGGGCGTATTTAGGCAAGGGGGGGTATACCCAAATGCCCGGGGCCAGTTATATTAATTTCAACGCAGGCGTGGAGGGGGCTTGCATGAATGAGGGACGCATTAGCTCCTCTGTGATGGTAGGCGAGGGAACAGATATCGGCGGGGGAGCCAGCGTGCTAGGGGTGCTCTCTGGGGGCAATAGCCAGCCCATTAGCATTGGCAAGAATTGCCTGTTAGGGGCTAATTGCGTACTAGGGATTAGTTTGGGCGATGGGTGTATCGTGGATGCGGGGATTGGAGTATTGGCCGGCACCATTTTTGAGATTACTCCCCAACAAGCCAAAGAATTACAAAAAATCAACCCCAACTTTACTCTCAGAGACGAAGCGCTTTATAAAGGTAAGGAACTCTCAAATTTACATGGTATACATTTCCGTCAGGAAAGTCAAAGTGGTAAGATGATCGCCTTTAGAAGCGTGCGTAAAATTGCTCTGAATACGAACTTGCACCGCTAGTAAGGCTTTTTGTGCTAGAATGAGGGCTTTAAGTTTAAAGGGGTTGTATGAAGGCTTGGATTTTTAGGGCGTGGTTGGGTTGTTTGGCTTGTGCTCTCTGTCTTTATGGTGCAGACCCCGCTCCCGTACAAGTCCCTCAAAACACACAAACTCCCGTAGTCCCTCCCTTACCTCCCAAAACCCCCCCTACTTTGGCCCAACCTCCTGCCACTCCTCCCATGAGCGATCATTTAACCCCTCCCATCTTAGCACAAGATGCCTTGAGCGCGGGGATTGTGGCGGTCAAAAGGGGGGACTATCATGGCGCCTTTAAACTCTTTGCTAAATCTTGCGATCAGGGCAACCCGGCTGGATGTTTTGCGGTGGGTACGATGTATGAAAATGGCGTGGGAATCCAAACTGACATGGACAAAGCACAACGCTACTATGAAATGGGCTGTAGCGGAGGGGATGCGAGCGCGTGCGCAAATTTGGCACAAGTTTACGACTCGAAGAAACAAGCCACTTTGGACGACAAAGAAAAAGCCGCCCAACTCTACGCGGTGGGTTGCTCTGGAGGCGATGTGCTCGCGTGTAATAATTTAGGCTGGATGTATGCTAATGGAGTGGGTGTACCTAAGGACTATTACAAGGCTATAGAATATTATAAATACGCATGTGAGCATGGCAGTGATTTGGGGTGCTATAATTTAGGATTGATGTCTAATGTGAAAAATATTTATGGGATCAACAAAGCGCAGTTGAGCAATGTGGATTTGAATTATTTGGCCTGTAATGCGGGAGATATTCAGGGCTGTGCGAATTTGGGTTGGATTTATGCGCATGGGGCTAAGGGCGTGCCGGTGAATAATTTCTTTGCAGCGAAGTACTTTGAGCGCGCCTGTCAGGGAGGGAATCTTTCAGGGTGCAATAATTTGGGTGTGCTCTATCAAAAAGGGCTAGGTGTGCCCCAAAACGATCAACGCGCTTTGGATCTTTTCTCTTATGTTTGTAATTACGGCTTGCAATCAGGGTGCGATAACTACGGGTTATTTAAGGAAAAACTCCTAAAAGCTAACCCTAATTACGGGCGACTCTTCATGTCCCTAGAACGCTAGCCCAAAATCTTAGGCACGATAAAAAACCCCTCTTGGGTGTTAGGAGCATGGCTTAAGATGTCTGGGGCGATGCTAGGCTGTGGGTGGGGAGTGTCGGCTCTTAAAGCAGTGGGGGGCTGTTGCAAGGAGGGGGTGTTCTCCAAATCCAGGCTATTGAGGGCGTCCATGAAAACTAGAATCTCTTCTAAATGTTCTTGGAGTTGGGGTTCTTGGATCTCTAACATGGAGAGTTTGGCCAATCTCTCTAACAAGGCTTGATCGATGCGCATAAAAATCCTTTTTAGGGCAATTCTAGCATGTCTTGGAATCAAAAAGAAAGGTTTGTATGCAATTTGTCTATTCTAGCACGCGGGAATTAGACACGCGCGCGCAAGAACGCTTTGTACTCAGTGCAGAACTCTTAATGGAGAACGCCGCGATGGCTTTGCAACAAGCCATCTATCAATATCCTCCCGCGCGCGTGCTGGTGGTGTGTGGGAGCGGGGATAATGGGGGCGATGGCTATGCCTTAGCGCGCCGCTTGCAAGGAAGCGCTTATGAGGTGTGTTGTTACGCGCACAAACCCCCTAAAAGCGCGCTATGCCAAGTACAATTTGATCGGGCGTTGCGCGCGGGGGTTTTGCTATTAGAAGACATTGAGCCCTGTGGCATCGTGATGGATTGTCTATATGGCTCAGGCTTTAAGGGAGAATTGCGCGCGGCAGATCAAGCTCTCATAGCGCGCTTAAATGCGCTAGAGGGAGTCAAAATTGCTTGCGATGTGCCCAGCGGGTTGGATTCACAGGGGCGCATAGGCACTTTGGCGTTTAAGGCGGACAAAACCATTAGCATGGGCGCGCTCAAAGCCGCGCTCTTTAGCGATATGGCTAAGGATTTTGTAGGAGAGATTGTAGTAGGGGATTTGGGGGTGGGGCGCGGACTCTATGAAGAGCCTAGCGATCTTTTGATGTTAGAAGAGCAAGATTTGATCTTGCCTGTGCGATCTAAGCACCATGTACACAAGGGGTATTTTGGGCATGTATGCGTGGGGGTGGGGGTACACAGCGGGGCGGGCTTGCTATGCGCTTTAGCGGCTCTGCGCTTTGGGGCGGGCTTGGTGAGCGTGCTAGGGGATTTAGAGTTAGCGCGCCTCAAACCCCTAGAGTTGATGTATGCGCGCGATGTCCCCCCCCAAGCCAACGCTTTTGCGCTGGGCATGGGCATGGGGGAGGTGTTACCTCCCTATGCGCAGGCGATGTTAGAACAGGGGGCGTGCGTGTTGGATGCGGACATGTTTTACACCCCCACCCTCAAAGAAATTTTAGAGCAATATCACCAGCTGGTACTCACCCCCCACCCTAAAGAATTTGTTGGGCTTTTGCGTGCGGTGGGCTTTGAAGTGGAGTTGCCTCAAGTGCTTCAATCGCGCTTAGAGTATTTACACGCCTTTAGCCAAGCCTACCCCCATATTGTAGTCCTACTAAAGGGAGCTAATCCTTACATTGCCCACCACGGGCAAATTTACATCAATCCCTTAGGCGCGCCTTCTTTGGCTAAGGCGGGGAGTGGAGATGTGTTAGCAGGCATGGTAGCAAGCCTGCTCGCACAGGGTTATAGCCCCTTAGATGCAGCCTTGAATGCGAGTTTAGCCCACGCACTGATTGGGCGCGCTCACGCGCATTCTTACGCGCTCACGCCTTTAACCTTAATGTCACATCTTAGCCATATAGGGGTCTAAATGCACGCACTCAGTACACAAACCAACCACTTATTAACCCAAGACGATCACTTGCTAGAAATGGAGCGCATTGTGCTAGCAGCGATCTTAGAGAGCAATCGTTATGAAGAGATGGCATCCGTGCTCAAGCCTGTGGATTTTTTACACCCCGCGCATGGTTTGTTTTTTGAGTTATGCGCTCAACTACACCAACAGAATTTACCCATCCGCGCTAATTTAATTCTTAGCAAACTTTCCAAAGACAAAGATAAAGAGAGTCTATTGCAGGTGATGGCGAGCGCACCTATTGCCTATTTAGAACCCTATGTAGAGGCGATCAAGCAAGCTTCTACTAGACGGGCATTGCTAGATATTTCTATGGAAGTGCGTGAACAATGCCTTGCAGAACGCCCCAGCCCACAAATTTTAGACATGCTTGAGCGCGCTCTTTATGCTCTTTCTATGCAAAATGTGCGCGGGGGTTTTAAAAACTCTAGTGAGGTTGTGCTTCACACTTTAAAGCTTATTGAAGACGCAAAGTTGCGAGGCAATAGCCAAATGCTAGGCTTAGATACAGGTTTTTATGAACTCAATAAATATACCGCAGGATTTCAGAATGGAGACTTAATCGTGGTGGGGGCGCGCCCCTCTATGGGTAAGACCAGTTTTGTACTCAATATCGCTCAAACCACCTTGAATCATAATAAGGGTGTGGCGTTTTTTAGCATGGAAATGGGGGCGGAACAACTGATGTTGCGTCTGCTTGCCGGGGCAACTAGCATTCATTTACACGATTTAAAATTAGGCAAGTTACAAGATTATCAGTGGGATGAGTTGAGTCAATGCGCTCAAGATTTACAGAGCAAGCCTTTATTTATCGACGATACCAGTGTCCTCACCCTCGAGCATGTACGCTCCAAATTGCGCCAAATCAAAGCCCATCACCCTGAAATCGGGATCGCTATCTTAGATTATTTACAACTGATGTCTAGTAACCATAGCGAACTTGCTCGCCATGCCCAAATCGCTGAGATTTCAAGAGGGCTCAAAGTTCTAGCGCGCGAGCTAGAAATCCCTATCATTGCTCTAAGTCAGCTCAACCGCTCGTTAGAAAATCGTGAAGACAAGCGCCCTATTCTCTCCGATCTCAAAGAGAGCGGGGCGATCGAGCAAGATGCCGATCAAGTGCTCTTTCTCTATCGCGATGAGGTCTATAAAAAGCGCGCACAAAATGACTTATTGGCTAAGTTGCGTAAAGAGGGCAAAGATGAAGAAGTGAAAAAACTAGAAGCACAATTCAATGCTCAAAAAAAAGAAGACTTTCACCAAAACCATGGTGTTGAGGATGCTGAGATCATTTTAGCCAAAAACCGCAACGGAGATATTGGCACGATTAAAGTTGCCTTTAACAAGGCTTATACGCGTTTTGAAGACCGCTCTGAAAAAGAGAGAGAAGAAAAGGAAACTGCATTTAGCGCACCCTCTGCACAATCCACCCTTAATGTGCCCAATATCTTTTGACCTTTTCTCAAAAATCCCCCTTCCAACTTCCCTTACTCCAAAACGCGCGCGAATGGTTTATCGTATTGGGGGTTTTGTTGTGTGTGGGGATTCTCTCCTTGTGCATGAAATACGCCCAATACCAGCATTTCAAGGCTAAAAAACCCATCAGTGTGTACGCCCAAGTGCGTTTGCAATACTCTAAAGTGGATTCTCAAGGGCGCGCGTACTTCGTTTTAAAATTGCAAGACCAGCATGGCAATGTCCTCTACACCACCAGCAAAGAAAAGATTAAAGACCTAAGCTATGCCTTTGTGCGTGCCTATGGCAAGATGTCTCCTTGCTCCTTTGTGAAATTCTTAAAAGCGTGTTATTTTCAAACTTTCTATCTCGCCCTAGAACCCACTAGAGATTATAAGGATTTCTTGCGCACCCACCTCAACGCCCAACACACAGACTCGCGCATGGGCAATTTTTATAACACCCTCTTTTTAGCCGACCCCCTAGACAAGCCCACTAGAGAATTGAGTACAAAACTGGGCATTAGCCATATCATCGCCATTAGCGGGTTTCATCTGGGAATTTTAGGCGCGTTTTTCTACGCCCTGCTATCTTTATTCTACAGACCTCTCCAACAACGCTTTTTCCCCTACCGCAACGCCCATTACGATTTGGGCGCAGGGGTGTTTGTCCTGCTCTTTGCTTATCTAGTTTTACTAGACTTCCAGCCCTCTTTTTTACGCGCCTTTGTGATGGCGCTTATAGGCTTTGGACTCTACTATAACGCCTTGCAAGTGCTCAATTTCTCCTTACTTTTGTTGGCTATATGTCTTTGTTGTGCCTTTTCTCCCGGACTGCTTGGACAGGTGGGCTTTTTGCTCTCGGTGTGTGGGGTGTTTTATATTTACCTCTTTCTCAAATACACCCCCAAAATGCCCGCCCCTTTCTACGCCCTGCTCTTGAATTTAGTAGTTTTCTTGCACATGCTCCCCATCGTGCATGTGTTTTTTACCCCCTTTAGTCTCTACCAACTCACTAGCATCCCCTTGAGTTTTGTCTTTGTGATCTTCTTTCCGCTCAGTCTTTTTTTGCATGCGCTAGGGTGGGGGGGTTTTGCAGACCCCTATCTCTTGCAAGCCCTAGAGTGGCAAATCCCTAGCATTGATTACACCACCCCTCTTTGGGGGCTTGTACTCTATGCTAGCCTTTCGTTATGCGCCTTGCGCTATGTCTATGCCTACTGGGGTGTGCATGCCTTGAGTTTAGGGCTCTTTGGGGCGCTAACATGGCGTTACTTACAAGTAGTTCATGGATTTTAGGTTATAATAGAGAATTTTAAAGGTTAGGCATGTGGGCTAGGATCAAGCTATTTAGCGAGCTTGTGGCGTTAGAACATACAATTTTTTCTAGCATGTTTATTTTGATTGCCATTGTAGTAGCCAGCGTGCAACGCTATGCTAGTCTTTGGTGTGGACCTAAACTCTTGTTGCTATGCCTTTTAGCCCTCTTGGGCGCGCGCAATTTTGCCATGGGTTTTAACCGCCTTGTGGATCGCAAATTTGACAAGGCTAACCCGCGTACGCAAAAACGCCCCAGTGTGGATGGGCGAATCCAAACTTGGGGCTTGGTGGGCTTTTGTGTGTTGAATGCCTTGCTCTTTGTGGGGGTGAGTTATGCGATCAATGATCTCGCCTTTGCGCTCTCTTTGCCTTTCTTGGTAATTTTGGGGGGGTATTCTTACATGAAGCGTTTTAGCGCGCTCGCCCATGCGATCTTGGGGGTGAGTTTGGGGCTTGCCCCCATTGCGGGCGTGGTGGCGATCTTAGCCCAAATCCCCCTTTGGAGTGTGTTTTTAGCTTTGGGAGTGGTCTTTTGGGTGGCTGGATTTGATTTGCTCTACTCCTTGCAGGATATGGAGTTTGACAGGCGTGTAGGCTTGCACTCTGTGCCCGCACAATTTGGCGCGCAAAAAACCCTAGAGTTCTCGCGTTTAGCCCATGTGTTGGCTGTGCTGTGTTGGGGGGGGTTTGTGTGGAGCGCGTCTTTAGGTTGGCTTGCCTTTAGCGGAGTGCTTGTTTCTGCGCTCATTTTGATCTACGAACAATTCTTAGTACATAAGGATTTTAAGAACATCCCCAAAGCCTTTTTTGTCTCCAATGGCTATTTAGGGGTGGTGTTTTTTCTCTTCATTTTGCTCGATTCTGGGGTGCGTCTGTATGCCTGATTTGCCCCTTGAACACTTTAGGCAACTCTGCCACGCCCATGGGCATTTCACGCGCTTAGTGCCCTGTGCGCTGTTAGTAGAATACGCCCCCTACACGCCCGATTTTGAAGCGGAGTACTTGCAATTAGAGCAAAGAGAAAGCGCGCGCGCATGGCAGACCTTCAGCCATGGCAAAGATCATGACGCGATGCTCTTTAAAGCCCTAAGCGATATTTATGAAAAGCTTACGCATTTAGAACAAGCCCTGCAAGCCCAACAACAGCCCCTCTTACCCCTAGAGTCTCAGGGGGTGCTGTGCGTGCTAGGGCATGGCGTGATGGGAGTGCAAACAGAGAGCTTCACCCCTCCTTGTGAATATTATCTGCGCTTTAAACTGGCGCAACCTTACCAAATTTTGGTCGCGATCGCGCGCGCCTTTGATCGCCGCATGTTGAGCGTTGTGCGCATGCACGCTAGCCACGTTAAAGAAATGGATAGTTATATCGCGGCTCAAGAATTAGCCAGTTTGAAAGGTTCAAAAACATGCAATTAGGATCGAATGAATTTACTTGGATTATCGCCGGTGTGGTGGCTCTTATCTTTCTGTGCCTGATCGCCTATAGCTACATTAAAGATAAAGAATTTGTCAGCAAAACCAAACAGCTAGAAAAAGCCCTAGACACGATCAATCAAGAGATTTACAAAATCCGCAAATGGATTCAAGAAAGCCAAATGCAAGCCGAATTTAACGCCTCTAGCATTGGGGCGAGTGTGAAAAACGAAGTCAATAACAATCTGAACGCGAGTTTGAGCAATTTGTACGCCCATCTTAAGGAGATTCAAGACTCGATTCAAAAAGAACGCGACTATTTAGAAGAAAAGATCATTGTGCTAGAAAACAAGTTTAAGGAGTTTGGGCATTTCACCCCAAGCAATGATGATATTGATGAAAAAAAGGTGATTCGCATGTACAAGGAGGGTTGGAGTGTGGACTCCATTGCCAAAGAATTGCGCACGGGTAAGGGCGAAATTGAATTTATTTTAAAACTCGCGGACATGCAATAATGGCGCTCTCTAACACCGCTTCAAGGCTTTTTGGCAAATTTGCCCATTGTGCTTTCCCTACCCCAGTGCAAAGACTCATCAACAAGATTTATGCCATGATTTTTAAAATTGATCTAAGCGACTTTGCCCCCCTGCAAACCTACCCCACTCTCAACGCCCTTTTTACTAGAGAGCTTAAAACCCCC
>NZ_FZMF01000075.1 GCF_900197685.1 Helicobacter baculiformis
GCTTTGGAGGGGTTAGAGGGGTTAGTAGGGGGAACTTGTTCTTGAAGCACATAGGCGCTTAAGTCCACATGATCATCATGGTTAGAATTAGGGGGGGTGTCTGCTAAGATCAGCCCCTTAGGGGAGAGGCTCTCCTGCAATTGTTGCGCTTGTGTTTTAGCTTTTTGGGCTAATTGATACGCCTCTTGTTTAATCAGATCCACGCTTTGGCTTAACGCACTCATAGCCCCGCCCCCCAAATTTGATAAGCTTTAAAGCGCTCTTGCTCGCAGTGCAGGAGTTGGTGGTAGGCTTGCATGTCATGGGGGTTTGCGCGCCATTGTTCTAAGAGGGCAGCGCGGGCGCGCTCTAGGGCAAGCGTGTTCTTAAACTTATAGGTGGCAATCTGTTGTTGGTAGTAGGCTTGTTCTTGTGCCTGCAACATCGCTACCGCATTCCCCACTAACAAAGAACTTAGATGTAATTGTGCCTCTAGCTCCATGCTCTTTAGCGCGCGCAAGCCTTGCGCCTCTTGTAGGAAGTCCTCAAAATGCTTTAAGAAGTATTCTTTTAAATAGCTCCCCTCCAAGTGCGCTAAGAATAACGCCTTGATATGGCGTTCTAAAGCAGGGATCAAGAAGTCTTGGGTATGCAGGGCGCTAAAGTCATAATGGCTTAAGTGTTCTTGGATCGCAGGGCTCAAAGAAGTTTGTAGCGCCTCTTCTGCCTTGTGGGCAAAGGCACGCATGAGCGCCTCTAAGCGCTCTTGGGCTTGGGTGTGCAGGGTTTGGCTTTGGGCTTGGGCTTGGGTCTGCAGAGCGTTTAAAAAGGCTTCAAACTGAGGGTTTAAGTGCGTGCGCACGGATTCTAAAAGGCTTAATTGGCGCTCATGAGTCATCCACCCCTCTAATCTCTTGCTCAAAAGCTCTTGGGCGTGCTGAGCAGGCTCAAAGTCTTTTAAGAGTTCTTGCACCTTTGCGCTCAAGAGTGCGGGCATGTCTTCACGCGCAGAGGCGTACAAGGGCTCTAAAAGGGCTTGAAGCGTTGCTTGTAGTTGGGGCTCTAGGGTGGAAGGGGCTAAGGCATTGGCTATCACGCTTTTAAGTTGCGCCTCTAATTGGGCGGTACGACTCTCTAGGGCGTTATCCACATAGCTTTTTAAAGTGCTAGAAGCGAGTTCTAAGATGTCCGCATTTTGGGCTTTGAGGCGTTCATGGGCGCTTAAGAGCTCTTGGACTTTGTCATAGAGGAGCATTAAAGTCCTTTTTAGCGCCCAATATAGCCAATCTAGGGCAATGCCGCAAGGGTTAAGCCTTGAGCGCGGCGTACTCCTTGAACATATGTGCTTGAATGTATTCTTTGAACATCGCTGCTTGGGTGTGCGTTTGGGGGGTGGGCGCTTTGGGGTTGAAGAAGACATCTTCAAAGGCGCAATCATTCGCGCGCGCAAACGCTTGTGCCTCCTCTAGGATATCCCCCATGCTAACCCCAATCACACGCACACTAAAACAATCCCAATAAGCGATCAAATGGCTTTGGTAGGCACATTCTAGGGCGTACGCGTGATCCACATCAAGCCCATAGCGCCCCTCACTCCCAAGCTCTAGGTATTGCTGCACTTGCGCATTAGGAGCGGGGGGGGTTTTAAGGCGTGTGCGCGCTAAGATCACAGACCCCCCGGGATCACAAGCGATTTTGTGCGCACTCTGAGGGCGGATGTAATGCTCTTGCAATCGGCTATACTCGCCTAACAACACCTGCCCCTCATAGTCATAATAATAATGCAGTTCTTCATAATAATAATAAAAATGTTCTCTATCCCCACTCTTGCTATTCCCTCTATAAAAGGAATCCGCGCTCGCTTGGCGGTAATCCCAAGTGCGATTAAGCCCCTTGGGGATAGCATGGAAGTGCCCCACCCTTTGCACCTCCTCAATCACCCCGCGCGCGCGATCTTGCCATCTAGGCAGGCGCAAAGATTGCGGATAGGGGATATGCGCAAACAAGGGAAGACGTTCCCCTAAAGAGTAGTAACGCATTTGTTCTAAAAACCTTAAGCTATTCAAAGCGTCTATCTTAGGATGCACACTTGCGCGCTCATGGGCGTTAAAAAGCTCCTCTAAAAGGGAAGTATCTTTAAAGCCGAAGTAATGCGCGCTGAGTTCTTTAAAGCCCGTTTGGATCTCCTGCATGCGCGCGTGCATAGCCTCGATCAAGGCTTGAGTGTGGGCGCGCGTAGGCGCAACAAATACATTTTTAGGCATAGGAAGGGCTAGAGGGTCGTAATGGGCATTGCCCGCTAAGTACTTATGTGCCGTGTTGTTGAGTTGTGCGCTTAAAGGGCTGGGCGTATCCTCCCCTAAAATCCCGCGCATGCAATGAGGGGCGCGTAAACCCGCAGGATAGCCCAAACGCCCCGGGTCCTCTTGCTGGTAAATCTCCCCCCCTGCTAAGATCGCATAAGGGTGGTAGATCAGGGCATGGCTTAGAGAAGATCGCCCCCTATACCCCACTAACGCGCGCGCGCGCGTAAGACTTTGCCCCTCTTGGGTGTAAAACTTGATCGCATGGCTAGCTTGTGCGCCCACAATGGCGCTTGCCATTTGCAGGCTAAGCTCTAAGCTAGCGCTGGTGCTCGTGCCCACTAACGTACCAATACCAATTGCAGAACTCACCCCCACGCTCACCACGCTTAAGCTGATCCCCACAATGGCATTAATAATCGCGTTGATCAAATTGCCCAAATGTTCGGGCTTAAAGGCGTCTTCAAAGACGGCAAAATGGCTATCTGCTTTGGCGCGCGCATAGTGATAAGCTTGTTCGCGCATGATCGCTGCTGAGATATTTAAGTGATAGCGTTTGACGATGTCATCATAGATGTCGTAATATTCCCCCTGCACCCCCCGCAGATAGGCAATGTAATTATCACTCTGGCGTGTGAGGGCTAGGGGCATCTAGGGGGCTTGTGTAGGTTAAAGCTAAAATCTCTTGAAGGGTCTTAGCTTGGGCAATGGCGTTACGCACCTTCTGGCGCGCCCCGATCATTTGGGCTAACTTCTTTAAAAACACTTCATGTTTGCTAAGGATCTTTTGCGCCAAGGCGTGGCGATCCTCTCCGCGCGCTTGGGCTAAAGCGTCTAAGAATATTGTAGGTTCTGTGCCTACAACGCGCGCATCTTGGTATTGGCGATCATAGCTTAAGGCTTCTTCAAAGGGAACTTGTTCCTCGTGCAGGCGCGCGCAATCTGCACTAAAGGCGCGGTTCACATAGTAGAGTTGACGCTCCTTAAGTTTAGCCAAGCTCAAAGGCTGCAGCACTCCATGCTCAAGCGCACAACCCACATCATAGGCGCGCTCTAAGCCTTCAGGCAATAAGACAACATGCAAATGGGCGGGGCTATAAAGGGGCAAAGTATCCCCCTTGAAGATGTCTACAACTTTATTCTTCTCAAGCAGGGCGTACCATCTATCAGGTTGGCAAGCCCCATTAGCAGAGAGCACAGGCTGGGCGGCTTGTTCTAAATGGTATGCTTCCCAAGCTTCTAAAGTGGCATCTTCTTCAGGCGTGAGATCCAAAGGTTCAAGGGAGGGCATGGCAATCCTTTTATTTGAAGTGGGCTAACTTTAGCCAAAGCCACCCCCCCACTTCAAGGGTTAAGATTGCGATCTTGCGTGCAAAAGCGCAGATCGCGCTCTAAACTCTCCGTATAGATTAACAACGCCTTGAGGTATTCCAAAGTGCCTAAGTCCTGATGCGGGCGTGCGGGCATGGGCAAATTGCAGCGGGTGGGCACATAGACATTTTTATACACCACACGGGGGGCGCACCCACTCAAAAGCCCCCACAGACACACGTAACTAATATTCCAAATGGTGCGCACTGGGATACTTACGCCATTGTGAAGCGTTTGTCTTAGGCGTCTGCAAGCCCTGCACTTCTTGGACTTGGTTAAGCTGCTCGCTGGTGGTGTGCGCCTCTACCAACGCCCCTTGTTGGGCGTACTTCTGTGCCTTTGCCTGCAATTCTAGAATTTGGGCTTGGATTTTTTGTAACTCTAGTGCCTGCAATTGTTCGTTATAAGGCGCTTGCGCCTCTGCTTGTTGGGCTTGTGCCTGCTGAGCTTGTTCTAGCACCTCTTGGATGTCTGCTACTAGCGGGCTATCCATATCCTTAAGCATTAAGGGCAAGAGTTGGGGGAGCAGATCAGGGCGCACGGGGCTAATCACCTTTAAAAGCTCGTTCCAATGGCTGAAGCGCTCATCTTTGCTATCTGTCTTCAATTGTGTTTTATAAATCAAGTCAAACTTACAGGGCTTAATGCGGTGTTGGGCGTTATCGTTGATCTTAAAATAACGTTCCCCCACTTTGGGATCGACAATTCTAAAAACTTGCTCTTGGGTAAAGTAATGGCTAATGAGGCTCACGGCTAGCTCAAAGATGAGCTTATCCATGTCATCACTCACCTTTAAAAAGTGTTGCAACCCCATAAGCCCACTCTCGCGACGTTGCGCGATCGCCACCCCGCTTTGACGATTGATAGCCATCCCCAAACTCTCATCATTGAGCCCCGCTAAAATCTTGAGTAATTGGCGCTTCTGTTCCGCCTTAGCGCTTAGGGCGGCTAAGTCTGCTTGGTTGTTCATGAATTGAATTTTGCCATCTTTAAGGGCGTTTGGGCGCACCTTCACAATGGCGTTATCTAAGCTCATGTGCTCTACAAACTCATCGATATTGAGCACGCTATCTTCTTCAAACATCGCTTTAAATGAGCCGTTCCTACAAACCTAT
>NZ_FZMF01000013.1 GCF_900197685.1 Helicobacter baculiformis
GAATGGGGGGGGTGGTGGTGGTGGCATAGAGTACTTGCTTGTGATTCTTGGTGGTGGTGGCTAGCAGGGGGGGAAGCCCTAATTTGGTATAGAATTTCTCCCCAATCGCATTGAGCGCTCCCTCTTTTGTGCCAATCTCTAGGGGCGGTCCAAAATGGGCGCATGTTTTAGCAGGCGTGTGGGTGGGAAAATGGGGCGTGTAGAGTACAAGACGCGTAGGGGTGTAGAAAAGTTCAAACACCGCTTTTAAATCGTGCTGGGCGACAAGACGATCCCATTTATCCAACATGTGGGGCAATTCTTGCAACAGCGCACTAGCGGGCATTTCTTCGGTCAAAATCTCAATGAGTACCGCTTGGCTCAAACACGCTCCTAGGGGTGGGCTTAATAGAATTCTTAAGACGAGCTATAGTATCATAATAAGCCTTAGGTAAAAAATATTTGATGAGGTTTGGGCATGGAAAAAGCGCGTGGAGGGTTGTGGCGGGCTGTAGTGGCGGGCGTGCTAGGGGCAGTTGGCGCACTTGGCGCAGAAAAAGCAAATCTAGCCGAATGCAACGATCCGCTCAAATTCAACGATCAACAAAAGCGGATCATTGTCTACGCCTATCGCTATGGCTTTAAGCAGGATTTGGGTTATGCACTAGCTGCCATCGCATGGAAAGAATCCTGTGCGGGGATGTATCGGGTGAATTTTGGCGATCCAAGCGCGGGCATTTACCATGCCTACATCCCTAGCGTACTCAAACTCTACAATGAGCGCGACACGCGTTTTATGCAGAATGTCTATGGGGATTTGCTCATCCGAGATAAGGCTTTCGCTTCTAAGGTGGCGTTGGACACCCTGATAAGCTGGCGACGCACCCACAAAGGGGATTTGAAGAATATGATCAAGTCTTACCACAAGGGCTTGCGCTGGCAGAAGAATGACTATCTTAACCAAGGTGCTAATGAATATTATGAAGATATTGTGGCTAAGATTAAGGTACTTCAAAGTGTCATGCCCACCTTACAGCAAAGTGTCGATGAGAAAAGACCCCCTAAAGAGTCCATCACCTATGCTCAGAGTGAGATTCGCCCTCTAGAAATCCGCCCTAAGCCTAAGCCTAAGCCCATTTCTAGAAGACACCATACCCCCCCAAAAGCACAGCACAAGAAACCTCCTGTCCATACACAAAAGCCTAAAGTAGAGCATGAACATCAACCAAATTCACAGGCTACACACAAGAAGCACAAAGAGGATAATTCCATCTTTTTAATGCAAGAAGCCCCGGTGTTCTAAATGCAAAAGACTTTACTCATTATCACCGATGGCATTGGGCATAATCCTTCTTCTCATGCCAATGCCTTTTACCATGCTAAAAAACCCGCTTACGATTGGATGTTTGCCAATTTGCCCCATAGCTTATTGAAGACACATGGTCTGAGTGTGGGCTTGCCAGAGGGGCAGATGGGCAATTCTGAAGTGGGGCATATGTGCATTGGAGCGGGGCGCGTGCTCGATCAGGATTTGGTCCGGATTTCTAAAGCGTTTGAACAAGAACTCATTGAGGACAATCCCGCGTTTCAAAGTGTGGCAGAACATGCCAGCGTAGTGCATGTGTTAGGTTTGATGAGTGATGGGGGGGTGCACTCTCACATCAACCACTTAATGGGCATGGCATTGCTCTTAGAGCGCATGGGCAAACAAGTGTGGTTGCACTTGGTGAGCGATGGGCGCGATGTCCTGCCCACCAGCGCGCTAGAGTATTTGGCCTTAGTAGGGGGTATTTGCAATGAGCGCATCCACATCGCCACACTCTCAGGGCGTTTCTATGCGATGGATCGCGACAAGCGCTTTGAGCGCACTCTAAAAGCCTATGAGAGCATCGCGCATGCCAAGAACAAGAGCGATCTAAGCCCTGAAGCCTATATCGCGCACATGCATGCCCGGGGCATTATGGATGAATTTATTGAGCCGGCCAGTTTTGGGGCGTATGCGGGCATGTTTGATGGCGAGGGCTTGATTGTGATCAATTTTCGCAGCGATCGGGTGCGCCAGATTGTGCAAGTTTTAGGCGGGGACTTAGACCCCTTTGAGGGGCTCTCAGAGTGCGGTGCGGGCGCGCCAGAATTGCTGATTGCCACCATGACCGCTTATAGCGCGGCTTTTAATTACCCGGTGCTCTTCCCCAAAGAAGAGGTTAAAACCACCTTAGCCAAGGTGGTTTCAGAGGCTGGATTGAGCCAAGCCCACATCGCCGAAACGGAGAAATACGCCCATGTGAGTTTCTTTATCAATGGGGGGTTAGAAGCCCCCTTTGTGGGCGAGGAGCGCATTTTAGTCCCCAGCCCCAAAGTAACCACCTATGATCTGCGCCCTGAAATGAGCGCGTTAGAAGTGGGGGAGGCGGTGCGCGCATGCATGCGCAAGGGCACGGATCTCATCATCGTCAACTTTGCCAATGGGGACATGGTGGGGCATACGGGTAATTTTGAGGCGGCGGTGCGCGCGGTAGAAACGATCGATGCGCAATTGGGCGCGATCTTGCAACTCGCCCAAGAACTCCATTACGCCATGCTTTTGACCAGCGATCATGGCAATTGCGAACAAATGCGCGATGAAAATGAGGCGATGCTCACTAACCACACCACCCATGAAGTCTATTGCTTTGTGCTAGGGCAGGGGGTTACCCACCTTAAAGGCGGCGGGCTGAATAATGTCGCTGCTAGCGTGCTCAAATTGCTAGGCTTACAGATTCCAGAAAGCATGGACGCGCCGTTGTTTTAAATTTTTCTTCTGTATGAATTGAGTCCTCTAAGTTTGGCATGAGCAACGCTCATGGTTTAAAAGCCATGCCTTGATCTCCTCCCCACCCCCATAGCCCCCAAGATCGCCATTAGCGCGCACCACGCGATGACAGGGGATGACAAGGGGACAGGGGTTGGCATGGTTGGCATTGCCCAGCGCGCGGTAGGCTTTAGGATTGCCAATAGCTTGGGCGATGTCTTTGTAACTGCGCACTTGTGCGTAAGGGATAGCCTGCAGGGCATGCCAAACCTGTTTTTGAAAGGGTGAACCGCCTATATCCAAGGGGATTTCAAAGCGCACCAAATCGCCCTTAAAATAATTTTCTAGCGCCTCTAAACTCTGTTGCATCCAAAGATTGGGTGTATTGGATTGCCCTTTATGGGTTACAAAATCCACAGCGCACAGCCCTTTTTGGCTGGTTTGCAAGCGCAAGTAAGGGATGGGGAAAGTTTTGGGGGTTTTTAAAAAACCCACGCACATCACAAGCCCATTTTAAAGGGGTTGAGAATGTTATTAGGATCAAAGGCGGCTTTAATGCGTTTGAACAACGCCATCTCTTCAGGGCTAAAAGCTAGGGGCATGAAGCGCGCTTTGGACAAACCAATGCCATGCTCTCCGCTAAGTGTGCCCTCTAGGGCGATCGCGCTCTTAAAGATCGCCTCCATTGCCTCCTGCCCTCTTTGCATTTCAGAGGGGTCGTTAGGGTCTTGCACCATCACATTCACATGCACATTCCCATCGCCAGTATGCCCAAAACAAGGGATGGTAAGCCCGTATTCTTGACTGATCTTGGCTACTTCTTCTAGCAAGGCGGGCAGGCTGGCTCTAGGCACGGTCACATCTTCATTGAGCTTTTTCTTGCCATAGACACTAATGCTTTGGGAGGCGTTGCGGCGCGCAAACCACAGATCTTCTTCTTGTTGGCTATTTTGGGCAATGCGAAAGTCTATACACCCATTTTCTTTAAAATGCTTTTCAATTTGATCTAGCTGCCAGCTGATTTGCTCAGGCACGCTCCCATCTACTTGGGTGATGAGGATCGCGCCCGCGTCCATGGGCAAGCCCTTAGCAAAGCGTTGCTCAACCGCCCTAATGCTCAGATTGTCTAAAAACTCCATTGCCACAGGGGTAACCCCACTAGCCATGCTCTTATACACCGCCTCCATCGCTTCGCCAATGCTGCCAAACACTCCCATCGCCGATTGCTTGAGCTTGGGTTTGGCTAAGAGTTTTAAAGTGAGTTCTGTAATGACCGCTAAACAGCCCTCAGAGGCGATCAAAATCCCGGCCACATTGAAGCCGGCGACATCTTTGATCGTCTTTTTGCCCGCTCTAATCACATCTCCATTGGGCAAGACCGCGCGCAGTGCCATCACATAATCTTTAGTGATGCCATATTTAGCCGCGCGCATGCCCCCGGCGTTTTCGCTCACATTCCCCCCCAAAGTGCTTTGATCTTGACTGGCTGGATCGGGGGGGTAGAACAAGCCCAACGCCTCCACGGCGTTTTGAAAATGTTTGTTGATCACCCCGGGCTGGACGCGCGCGATGAGATTTTTTGTGTCGATCTCTAAAATGCGATCAAAATGCTTTTCTAGGCTTAGGACCAACCCCCCATGCGCGCTCAAAGCCCCTCCCGTAAAACCCGTACCCGCCCCGCGAGGCACGATAATAATTTGGTGCGCGTTGCAATAGGCTAGAATTTGGCGCACATCTTCTTCATCTCTAGGGAAGATCACCCCATCGGGCATGTGGCGTTCTTTGGTCGCGTCATAGGCATAGGCTTGTAAATGGGCGGGGTCTGTGTAGAAATTCTGCACACCCACAAGCTGGCTTAAATGCTGGGCATGGCGGGTTTCTAGCATGCTCACTCCTTGTGTTGGGGTTTGTTTTCCTCTTTCTTCTTGCGCTTTGTCTCCTCTTTGGCGCGTTTTTTAGCTTCTTTAGCCGCCTTTTTTCTAGCGCGCTCTGCCTCTTTTTCAGCTTTGATTCGCGCCTTACGCTCTGCCCTGCTCTCTTGGGCTTCTATCGCCTTCTTCGCTTGACTGGAGGCATCTAGCTTTCTCTCCTCTTGTAATTCTTGTGCGGATTCTTTAGGCACAAGCGCCTGATCTGCCTTGAGTTCTTCTTTAAGCTTTTTCTTGAGAGCTTTCTTTTCAGCAGCAGTCTTTGCCCGTTTAATATCTTCTTTAAATTCGATTCGATTCTCTTTTTTAAGCGCCCTTTCTAAGGTTTTTTGTGCTTCTTCTTTGAGTAAGGTATCATAGAACAAAAAATAATTTTTTACTTTGCTTCCGCCGAATAATCTCCCTAGCGTGCCTTTGTCAATACCCTCCACACGCGAGTAAAAGGGGGTGCTACTACGTGTAGCTGTAGAAGTGTCCAAATGTTTGCTCTCCAAGACGGCGAAGCTTTGGCAATCTAGGATATTTAAGCGTTCCGTACTCACGATAAAAAGCAATCCTGCGCTGTAAAGGTCGCATGCCTTCCTTAGAGAGTGGACACTAGGATTAAAACCGCTCAAAAAAGCAACTAGGAGATCCGAGTTAACAAATTCGATTTCTTTGTAAGCGTCTTTAATTTGTGTATATAATTGTGCGTCCGGAGCGATCAAAAAGGCTTGGTGATTGAACTCTCTAAAGATGGCTAAATAACCTTTTTTGGGCTCCATTCTAGGCGTAGGAAGGTGGCGCTGTTTCATCACACTATAGGGCGTATACCTGCCCACTGCTACCCCATTTTCTATTTGCAACACCTCTACCTGTGCGGCGATCACATTGTAATCGGTGAGTTTAGCTAAAATATACCCACTCTCTCCTACTTTTAAGTCGTAGGCTTGAAAGCGTACAAGTTTGTTAGTGCTATCTACAGCATCAATACTAATCTTAAGCGGTGCGCTCCATTCCTGTGTCCAAAGCGTAGCCACCACACAGATCATAAGCCATAGATGTCTAAGCATGTTCGCCCTTAATTCTCTCTACGCTCCAATTGAGCGCATACCCTAACCCTATAGTTTTAGGAATACGCGTATCTGCCACAAAACTGCAAGCATCCTTGCGTGGGATACGCACCACTTCGATACACTCACCCTCTACCCCCCCGCCCGCATGGCGCTGGTGGGCTTGATTGACACAGGCAAAAAACATACTCTGTTTGCTCCCACTGATCCCAGTGGCTGAATGAAAAACGCCGATGGGTTCTAGCATGCTGGGTGTGATGGCGTAACCGCATTCTTCTAAAACCTCTTCGCAAGCGATCTCCTCCACACTTTTATGGGGCTTGTCTACGAGTCCTGCGCACAATTCATACATGTAGCCATCGATGTTTTCTCCTCTATGCAGACATGCGTTCACATAGACAGCGGGTCTAAATTGTTTCACCACTATATAGTGTTGCGCTTCCGTATGGTAGAGTAACACTGCTACACTGTCATGCACCTTGATCATATCCCAACGCTTGGCTATCCCATCTTCTTCATAAAGAATAGTTTGAGGCTGGATATAGGGTGAGCGTTCACACTCTACAATCCGAATGCTAGAATAACGCACCATCAGTAAGTGATCTTGAGGGTTTCTTGTTGCGCGTACTCAAAGGAGCGCGTATCCCTAATAATGTTTTTATAAGGACGGATCAGATGACTAAAACGTTCCTTGTCTTTGCCACTCAGTTGATTTTTGGCGGTACGAATACGCCCTAGTGGATCGATGGGGCGATCGTTTTTATACACTCCAAAGTGTAAATGTGGACCCGTACTCAAACCCGTGCTCCCGACTCTGCCTATTGTTTGTCCCCTTTTAACATGACTATGCAATTTCAAGCCGGGGGCAAAAGCACTAAGGTGAGCGTATAGCAGGCGTAATTCTTTGCCGTATTTAACTTCAATTGTTCTGCCATAACCGCCCTTATAACCAATGAAACTAACGCGTCCTTCTGTTGCAGCATGCACGGCAGTGCCAACCCTAGCCGCGTAATCCACACCATAATGTGGGCGGACTTCTCTCAAAATAGGATGCATGCGCCCATGAGAAAATTTGGAAGAGATTCTAGAGTAGCGCACGGGAGTTTCTAGAAAAAATTCCATAATCTCTTTGCCATCCGTATCGTAATATTTCCCCTTATACGCAAACGCATAATGGGGTTTTCTACGGGTTTCCAGCATACTCGCATGGATAGTGGGAAAACCAAAGGGGCGATCCAAGCGGTGTTTTCTAGTATAAATCACAACCAGCTGATCTCCCTTAACCACAGCACGCTTAAAATCAATAGTCTTTTTATAGATATCTACAAACTCTTGGGCAAGTCTCGAGTTTCCTGTAGTTTTTAAAATATCTTTATAGGGTGATTTTTGTATCCTTAAGTTTAAGGTCTTCTGTACGCTACTAAAGACGATAGGAATAAAATCTATGCGGTAGTGATCGTGATCTCTAAACAAGCGTAACTGCACCGCTTCGCCTACGGGGATTAAGGCTTGCAAGAGCGTACCCTGCGCGTCCCTCAAGGTGTAATAAGGCACTCCCGCGCGAATTTCCGTCCCTAGCTCTTTATCTTGCCATGATAGATTGTAATAAACTTTAGAATCGATCTTATTTTTATCCAAAAAGCCTAGTAGCGTCGCCCCCTTTTCCCACATCAAACGCTCCCCAACTGCGCCAAAACCGCACGCGACGCATGCTAACCATGTCCAAATTAACCGCACTCTCACTCTCCTTTATATCTCATGACCATGAAAGTGCCGATTATAGTCTATAATAGCTTATAAAAAATAATAAGGAGAGTGCATGAAAAACTTCACTCTTGGATTATGGCTTGTGCCTACTATCACCTTTTTAGTCTTTTGCGGGGCACTGTTTTCCTTATTCATCTATGCTTTTAAAACTCCAGACACCAGTTTTCAAGACACAGGAGAAAAGAAGCGCCCTGCAACCGCTACCGAGTTGCGTAAAGCATTGGAAAGACGCATGTTGCAATGACTCTAGTTTTTGTTAATTTGGTCGATGTGGTAGAAAATTCTCTTGAAAGGATACCCCCATGGTTAAGTCTGTAGGTAGCCACACCTCGTTTAACTCTCTTTCTCATGTGCATGGCGCGCGTGCTTCCCATGAGAGTGCTAAGCAGTCCCACGCTGAGCAAGCGGCTGCTACAGATAAAGTCGCCCAAATCAAAAAGTCGCTTGAAGCAGGCGATTATAAGGTAGACCTAGAGAAAACCTCGCATAAAATGGCACAAAGTTTGCTTGGCTAGGGCGATACTGACACTCTAGCGATTCCTAGGCGGTCGGTATGAGATCGCACTTTAGGAGATCGCATGCTCTCTTCTTACCTCCAGCAGTCCCTAGAGGATTTACAAACTTTAATTGACTTGACTTTGCAAGACCTTGAAGACATCAAGCACGCCAAGCATGAGGTGATCTTTGCGCGCAACATCCAAAAACAAGAACGGGTAAAATCTTTTGAGACTTGTAAGGCATGTTTTGATCAGGGTATGCTCGATCTTATTGAGAAAAACCCCGGAAAGCCTCTCAGTGAACTTTTGGACGCTACGGGCAATGCCTGCTTAAAACAAATGCGCGCGCGCCTAGAGGAACTTAAGGAGCTCAATGCCAGTTATGCGCGTATCGTCTTCGCTGTTTCAGAGTTTTATTCCTCTTTGATGCAGCAACTCGTCCCCCATGAGAGTGTGGGGTATTACAACCAGCGCACCGTGAGCAGCAGCTTTTTACAGGTGCAAGCCTAAAGGATTCACATGGGCGGTATCCTCTCTTCTCTTAACACTTCCTATACGGGCTTGCAAGCCCATCAGGTGATGGTGGATGTTACAGGCAATAATATTTCTAACGCCAATGACGAATTTTACAGCCGCCAGCGCGTGATCGCCCGCCCTCAAACTAGCCTCGCCTATACTGATCGCAATGTGAATATGGGGGTGAATGTAGAGACGATCCAACGCGTGCATGACGAATTTGTCTTTGCGCGCTATGCTAGAGCCAACCAAGAACACGCCTTTTATAGCACCCAGTTTGACAATTTGCGCGAAGCCTCTTCGTATCTTCCAGATATGGAAGAGGTGGGGATTC
Source organism: Helicobacter baculiformis (assembly GCF_900197685.1). Lineage (GTDB taxonomy): Bacteria > Campylobacterota > Campylobacteria > Campylobacterales > Helicobacteraceae > Helicobacter > Helicobacter baculiformis. Next base: position 8,865 of record NZ_FZMF01000013.1, read on the forward strand.
AAAATGATTTGCAAAATTATTTCAACGCGTGGAAGGATTTAGCTAAGAACGCCAAAGACCCCGCTACCAAGCAAGCTCTAGTACAAAAAACCCAGACCCTCACGCGCAATATCCAAGACACGCGCGCGCGCCTAGTGGCCTTGCAGCACAAGGCAAGCCAAGAGCTTATCAGTTCTGTGAAAGAGGTCAATCGCATCGGCGCAGAGATCGCCAATATCAACAGGCATCTTAAGGAGATGGAAGATCCCAAAACCCTCAAGCAGGCTAATGAGCTCAGAGATAAACGCGATGCCCTAGAATTTCATCTCAAAGAACTTATCGGGGGGAATGTGTCTAAAATGCATGTGCAAACCAATGCGGCTAACGACATCAAGGTGGCGGACTTTGATGATGGTTATGTCTTCAATGTGGGCTATGGATTTAATATCATCGATGGGGCGATCTTTCACCCCCTTGTGGTAGAAAATAGCGACAATAAGGACCAACTCGCCCAAATCTATTTTAGAGGCGATGATTTTAAGACAATTAATATCACCGATAAGATCGATCAAGGCAAGGTGGGCGCGCTCATGGGGGTCTATAATGATGGATCGCATGGCACCACTAAGGGCAAATTGCAAAACTATTTGGACGCGCTAGACACCTTTGCTAAAGGTTTGATCGAATCCACCAACGCGATCTATGCCCAAAGTGCCGCCCATAGCATTGAGGGCAAGATTGTAGAATTTGAAGATCGCACCGCGCTCAAGGACACTAACTATAATATCAAAGAGGGGAGCTTTGATGTGGTCGCTTATAATACCGATGGGCATATCCTTGCCAAACGAACAATCCAAATTACCCCCATTACCACCATGCAAGATGTGGTTGCTCAAATCAACGCGAATACCGATGACAATCACGACAATAATACTACAAATGATTTTGATGATTATTTTAGTGCTCATTTTGATAATAGAGCAAAAAAGTTTAGCATCCATGCTAAGAACCCTTCTCAGGGGCTTTTCGTCTCCATCAAGGATCACGGGAGTAATTTTACCGGAGCACTAGGACTCAATACCTTTTTTGATGGGGATAGCGCGCGCAACATTGCGCTTAACAGCACTTATAAAAAAGAACCCACTGCATTACGCCCCTGGTTAGCCCCTATTAATGGAAATTTTGATGTGGCAAATATGATGCAACAATTACAATACGATAAGGTAGATTTCTATCACGATAAATTTAACAACACACCGATGACTATCGAAGAATACTACCAATTCGTAGCAAGTAAGGTGCACACAGAGGCAGAAAAATCTCAACGCGCCACAGAAAGCAAAGAGGCGATTTTAGAAGTGGTAAAAAAAGAACATGAGGCAATCTCGGGAGTGAGCAATGATGAGGAAATGGTTAATCTTATCAAGTACCAAGGAGGCTATGCTGCCAATGCTAAAGTTATTACAGCCATCGATCGCATGATCGAAACTCTTTTAGGCATGAAACAATAGTAAACGGATTTAGATTGTTAGAGACGCATGTCTAGCTTGTGGTAGTGGCGCAGGGCAATTACACACAGAAGTGCAAAGGGGAGCGCGACTCCAAGTTCAGGGTAAAATAAACCAGCAATGCTAAATTTGCCTAGCGCGAAAAAGAGTCCCCAAAGAAGGAGTGAAAGGATGATGAATTTCAGACTCAAGAGGGCAAGATTCTCATAACGTGCAAGGTTAGGAGTGTAGCGTGCAATCAAAATAGCAGTTAAAGGCACAAAAAAGGGCATTAGTATCGCGACATACAAAAATCCACGGACTTTATTTGTATCACCATGTTGGCGATAAAGCACGCGTAAAGAGCGCAACGCGTCTGTAATAGAAACGGCAGGTTTGTTTTGGTAAATAGTGTCAAGTACTTTAGGGTGAAACCCTCTAAGGGTTTTGAGAAGGGCATTATTTTCTAAGCGCAAGCCCTGTTTTCCTAAACTTAAAGGTGTGGGCAAAGTGGCAGTTGTGGCGTTGTGTAAAACCCAATACTTGCGCTCAAAAGTGGCATGACTAGCTTGAGCGACCGCACTTAGTTCGTTATTCTTGAGTGTAAAAATTTTAATATTTTGTGCGCTTTGAAGCAAGGGGTTGATTTTTCCAAAATACACATAATCATCATTGTATTTAACTAATAAATTTTCAGAAATATTACTTGAATTGTCCTTGTAAATAATGGCTTCTGCCTTTTCTTGCATGTAGACAAAAGGGGTTGCGTTGAGTGCTATGAATAGGATAATAAAAAACAGATTGATCCCCAACATAGGTTTTAAAATTTGCTTGATTGAATAGCCAATAGCGAGCAAAGCGCTGTATTGATTTGAACGGATAAAGGCAATATAAAAAAGCACAAGTCCCAAGAGTAACGAGATAGGTAAAGTGTAATTGAGCGCATAGAGTCCATCATAGATAAAGAAAAGCAGAATCAAGTTTGCCGCATCAGGGAATTTATCGGCATATTGCAGGCTATCAATGCCAATAAAAAAGAGCTCCAATGCGCTTAAGATAATCAGGCAATATTTGAGATAGTAAGAACCTACAAAGAACCAAAGTCGCATGGGCTGGATTTGTGAGGGTTGCGTGTAAAACGCGCTTGCATACGCGTAAAATCATCATGCATGAGATAAAAGCATAGGGCTTCTAGGGTATGCTCAAACACCTCTCGCTTCAAGGGTTCTTCATGGGATTCGAAATGTCCTAAAACATGCGCGTGAGTATCCGTGCCCTTGCCAATCCCTATTTTAACCTTATAAAATGCATGGGAATAGTGTGCTTGAATAGATTTAAGTCCATTATGCCCTCCATCACCTCCCTTTTGCTTAAATCGCAACGCTCCTAAAGGTAAATCTAAATCATCATGTACCACCACTAAGGTGCGCACATGGTGGTAGCGCAAAAAAGCACTTAACGCTTCTCCAGATGTGTTCATGTATGTGTTGGGTTTTAGCAGATAACAGGAGTATTGCGCTATGAAAGCATAATGATGATTGCTAGCCCTCTTAAAGCTTACGCCAAATTTGTCCGCTAATAAATCGAGCACATCAAAGCCCACATTATGGCGTGTGTGGGCATAAAGAGGTGTGGGATTGCCTAAACCTAAAATCAGTCTCAAGGGCTATTTTGCCTTGATAACCCCCACAACGGCGTTATTAGGGTTTTCTAGAATTTTTACAGATTCGGACACTTTTAAATCGCGTACCAAAATCACATCACCTACATCTAAAGCAGACACATCAAGTTCAAAATTGGAGATTAAGTCCTCCGGTTTGCACTCCACATGCACACGACTTTTAGAAAGCATCAATATCCCCTTATTTTTGAGTCCTATAGGTGTACCATGCGTTTTTACGGGCACATGGAATTTAGAAACCACACCTGCTTTCAGCACAAGCAAATCTACATGCATGAGCGCATTGCTCACAGGGTCTTTTTGATAGCTTTGCACCACGACATGGTAGGCAATTTCACCCACTTTGACTTTAAAATCCAAACTGGGTTTATTTTTGACAAAACGGACGAAATCATTCGTTTTAAAGCTGGCATAGACATTAGGCACTTGGTTACCATAGAGATTAGCGAGTAAATAGCCTTGTTGGCGTAACGCCTTTCTTTGGGATTTAGATAAATTTCCCCTTACTTGTCCCTCTAACATTGGGCTTCCTTTGCAAAAAAATAAGCTGTTATTCTAATGTATTTTAGCTTAAGATTTTAAATGTCTTGGCATTTGTCCCAATATTGACCTGTGAATCGCAATTTAGGATAAGGGTAAAGACGCATCTTTAGGCTATTTTAGGGGCTAATCTGATACAATAGGTCTATCAAAGCAAGTTACCATAATCAAATAAAGGTTAAAGATGAAAAAAGTCGCTGTAATCATGGGGAGTAAAAGCGATTTACCCATTGTCCAAAAAGCTATTGAGATTTTACAAGATTTCCATGTGCCTTTTGAGGCTCATATTCTCTCTGCCCATCGCACACCTGAGGCACTTAAAAAATTCGCTTCACAGGCACACGCGCATGGCTTTGGAATTGTGATTGCGGCTGCGGGTAAATCTGCTCACTTGGCCGGTGTGGTGGCTTCACTCACCACCTTGCCCGTAATTGCCATTCCCATGCTTACCAGCGATCTAAAAGGTGTCGATTCCTTGCTCTCTAGTGTACAAATGCCTAGTGGTATCCCCGTAGCGTGTGTAGGGATCAATGCCTCAGAAAACGCTGCTCTGCTAGCTTTAGAAATCTTGGCTATTAATGAGCCCTCTCTACAAAATAAGCTTACCTGCAAGCGCCAAGAACAAGAAGAAAAGATTCTCAAGGCAGATCAAGAAATTTATCTCACATATAAGGAAAGCCATTTATGACTGCTACAACTCTGCTTTATGAGGGTAAAGCTAAAAAGGTCTATGCCACTTCAGATCTTCAATGCTACATTGTGGATTATAAAGACGAAGCCACTGCATTTAATGGTGCTAAGAAGGCCACTTTAAGCGGCAAGGGAAGTTTAAATAATCGCATCAGCAACTCTTTAATGCAATATCTCCAGAAGCAAGGGATCGCTACTCATTTTATCCAAGAGCTCAGTCCAACCCAAACTCTAGTAAAGAGGCTAGATATGTTTGCTTTGGAGGTGATCGTGCGCAATATATGTGCGGGATCTTTAGCTAAGAGATTGGGAATCAAAGAGGGCACGCCCTTTGAGCCCACAATTGTAGAGTTTTGCTATAAAAATGACTCTTTAGGCGATCCATTGATCAATGATGTTCATGCTTTGGTTCTAGGTTTAGCTAGTCAGGAGGAGCTAGAGAGTTTAAAATCTCTAGCTCTGAAAATCAATACTCTTTTGCAAGCATATTTTAAAAACTTAGGGATCATGCTTGTTGATTTTAAGCTAGAGTTTGGCAAGGATGGCGAGGGAAATATCGTTTTGGGCGATGAGGTGTCGCCTGATACTTGTCGTCTTTGGGACACTCGGACACATCAAAAATTAGATAAAGATCGCTTTAGGGAAGATTTGGGCGGGGTGTGTGAAGCTTATGAGATGGTTTTAGAAAAAATGTCTCACTCTTAAAGGTAAGCGGTGCAGAAAATCAAAGAGGAATGCGGAGTCTTTGGGGCGTTTGCATCAAAAAGCTCTAAGCTCGCACCCTTAGCCTATAATGCTTTGTGTGCGTTACAACATAGGGGGCAGGAGAGTTGCGGGATTGCTATTTGTGCTGAGGGTCATTTCACTTACTATAAGAACACAGGCTTGGTTAATGAGGTCTTTGACGCTCAGATTTTGGATCGCTTGGGGCAGGGGGAGATTTGTATTGGACATGTGCGCTATTGCACTACCGGAGAAAATAACCGCACCAATGCCCAGCCCATTGTGATCAATCATATTAAAGAGCCCTTAGCGATTGCTCACAATGGGAATTTGGTCAATTCTTTGGAATTGCGTCGTGCGCTTGAGTTACAAGGTTACATCTTCCATACTTCTAGTGATACAGAGGTGATTGCCTATCTTATTGCCAAGCACAGACTACATAGCATTAGTCTAGAAGAGGCGATTTTGGCAGCCACCCCTAGTTTACAGGGGGCGTATTCTTTGGTAATTATGACCCCTTCTAAGCTCATTGCTTTGCGTGATGGGTTTGGCTTTCGCCCCCTGTGTTTTGGCAAAACAACGCAAGGAGTGGACATTGTAGCTTCAGAGAGTTGCGCTTTGGATGCGTTAGGAGCCAGCCTTACAAGAGATATTGAGCCGGGTGAAATGGTGAGTTTTTCTTCAGAGGGTGTGCACTCTATGCGGATCGCTCAAGAAGTTCCTCGCAAGATTTGTTCTTTTGAGTACATTTATTTTGCTAGAGGGGATTCCATGCTAGAGGGCAGAAGTGTACATGTGGCGCGCCTGAGAGCTGGGGAGTATCTAGCTAAAACTTATCCCGTTGATGCGGATGTTGTGGTGGGTGTTCCTGATTCAGGACTGGATGCGGCTTTGGGTTATTCTAAAGCTTCTAGTATTCCTTACACTTTAGGTTTCATTAAAAATCGCTATGTCATGCGCACTTTTATTGCTCCTGAGCAGGAAAGGGCAGAGAAGTTGCGCCTCAAGCTTAACCCTATTATCCCTAATATTCAAGGTAAAAGGATTGTGCTGGTTGATGATTCCATTGTGCGGGGCAACACAACTAGGCGCATCGCCCAGCTTTTACGCCATGTAGGGGTCAAAGAGATTCATATGCGCATCTCTTCCCCTCCTTTTCTCAATCCTTGCTTTTATGGTACGGATATTGATTCTCAAGAGCACCTTATCGCCCACCAACATAACCTTGAGGAAATCACGCAACTTTTAGGACTCGATTCTTTAGCTTATCTGCCCTTGGAGGGCATTGAGTTCATGCTAGAAGGTTTGGGGTGTTGCACAGCGTGTTTTTCAGGCAAATACCCCACTTCTACACCCCAAGAACAAATTAGGCTCAGAGCCCCTACTCATATTTAAGGAAATGCATGCAATCTTACAAAAACGCTGGGGTTGATGTGTCTGCCGGCTACGAATCCGTGCAACGCATTAAAAAGCATATCGCGCGTACAAAAATACAGGCTTTAAATAGTATTGGCGGGTTTGGCGGGCTTTTTGATCTAGATGTCAAGGACATGGAGCGCCCCGTTTTGGTAAGTGGAGCTGATGGTGTAGGCACGAAGCTTAAACTAGCATTTATGCTCAATCATCACGAAAGTATTGGAATCGACTGCGTGGCGATGTGTGTCAATGACATTTTATGTTCGGGGGCTAAGCCCTTGTTTTTCTTAGATTACCTTGCACTGGATAAAAATCACCCTGACAAAGTGGAAAGCATTGTTAAGGGGATCGCACAAGGATGCATACTGGCAGGCTGTGAGCTATTGGGGGGGGAGACTGCTGAAATGCCTGGTCTCTATGCTCAAGATGAATACGACCTAGCGGGTTTTTGTGTGGGTATTGTAGATGCGCCCAAAATTCTCAAACCTGAAAATGTGTGCATGGGCGATGCGCTCATTGGGCTAGCCTCTAGCGGTGTGCATTCTAATGGCTTCTCTTTGGTGCGTAAAATTCTAAATGATCGCCATATAGACCCGACCGCCTATACCTTAGAGGGCAGATCTCTTGGGGAGCTTTTACTCGCACCCACCCAAATTTATGTCAAGCCCATTTTAAAACTGCTCAATCAATTCCCTGTCAAATCCATCGCCCATATCACCGGTGGGGGCTTTTATGAAAATATCCCACGCGCCTTGCCTAAGGGACTCAAAGCACAAATCGAGCGCGATTGTCTACCCAACCTGAGCATTTTTGACTTTTTGGCACGAGAGGGAAATATTTCAGAAAAAGAGATGTTTGGAGTATTTAATATGGGGATTGGCATGGTTTGTGTGGTGTCTAATGCGCATGCTCAAGAAGCAATTGCCTTTCTACAAGAACAAGGCGTAGTTGCTTATTTGATGGGGCAGGTACTAGAAGGTGAGGGGGTGTCTTTATGTTAAGTCTTACACAGGTCTTACAGACCCAGCGCTATTTTGGGCGGGGTATTCTTGTAGGTACTGCTCCCGATAGTCCACATGTTTTCTTGGGCTATTTTCTGATGGGAAGGAGTATGCAGAGTCAAAATCGCTACTTTACTCTTGAGGGCAATAATGTTCAAATTGCCTTTTTGCAACCGGAATTAGTAGAAGACGATTCCTTAATTCTCTATCCTCCCCTTGTGCATTGTAATTCTCAAATCATTATTAGCAATGGTAGCCAAACCAACACCATTTTACAATCTCTAGGGGCACAACAAAGTTTTATACAAGCCCTAAGGACACAAAAGTTCGAGCCAGACGCGCCTCACTTTACTCCTAGGATCAGTGCGCTTGTCAATTTGCATGCACAGGGCTTTAGTTACCAAATGAGTCTCATCAAGGCATTGCATGGTGTAAAACATACCGCCTGTGCGCGCTATTTTTATGAATATGAAAATCTGCAAGGTGTGGGGCATTTTATCCATACCTACGCCCATGACGCTCACCCCTTACCCTCTTTTAACGGCGAGCCTAAAAGTATTTTAATGCCCTCAAGTTTACAAGAACTAGGAATGCTCGTGTGGGAAGGCTTAGATGCAGAATATAAAGTTGCCCTGTGTGTCCAGTCCTTGCATTGGCTCACCCACGAAGTTCAAACTCTTATCTTCAACAAGGAATGTCATGCCTAGCCTTTCGCTCAAATACGGATGTAACCCCCACCAAGCCCACGCTAAAATTTCCTGCGAGACATCGCCTATCCAAGTGCTTAATGGTGCGCCTAGCTATATCAATTTCTTGGATGCGCTCAACGCCTGCCAACTTGTCCAAGAGCTCCAAGAAGCCACTAATCTCCCATGTGCCACTTCTTTTAAACATGCTAGTCCAACCTCTGCAGCCTTAGCTAAACCTTTAGAAGAAGTGCGTTTGAAGAGCTACTTTTTAGAGCATATCCCTCATCTTAATAACTCTCCCATTGCCACCGCTTACGCGCGCGCGCGTGGAGCTGATCGTCTAAGCTCCTTTGGGGATTTTGTCGCATTGAGCGACCCTTGTGATATTACCTGTGCGCAAGTGCTTGCACAAGAGGTTTCTGATGGGATTATCGCCCCAGAATTTGAGCCAAAAGCCCTAGAAATGCTCAAGAAAAAAAAGCAAGGAGCGTATGTCATTTTCCAAATAGATAAAAATTACATCCCTCCGCTTTTAGAAAAGCGCGAAGTCTTTGGAATCACTCTAGAGCAAGAACGCAACCATCTAAAAATCACTCCCCATCTTCTTGCAGATATTGTAACACGCAACCAAAACCTCCCCAAAGAAGCACAAGATGATTTGCTCCTCTCCCTCATTACACTCAAATACACCCAATCTAATTCCATTTGCCTAACCTATCAGGGGCAGGCTATCGGTGTGGGGGCGGGGCAACAATCACGTATCCACTGCACTAAGATTGCAGCTGATAAAGCCGATTTGTGGCATTTAAGAATCCATCCTAAAGTTTTGGACCTGCCCTTTATTCCTCATCTTAAACGCCCCACTAAAGACAATCTTATTTACGCCTACCTTACGCATGGACTTTCTTCTGAGGATTTGGCATGTTTTACCAAGTCTCCAGAAATCTTGAGTCAAGAGGAAAAACAAGACTATTTGAACCATATTGAGGGCGTGAGTTTAGGAAGCGATGCTTTCTTCCCTTTTAGCGATAGTATTTTACGGGCTTATCAAAGCGGGGTGCGCTACATCGCTCAGAGCGGGGGCAGCAAGCAAGATAAAGGCGTGATTGAAGCTTGTGATGCTAAAGGTTTAGTCATGGCTTTCACACATACGCGTTTATTCCATCATTAGGAGAACACATGAAAATTGCCATTATTGGAGGCGGAGGCAGAGAACACGCTATTCTTAAGAAGATCAAATCTCCGGATCGTCATATCTTTATGGTCCCGGGCAATGCAGGCATGGCTACTGAAGCAACCTGTGTTAATTTAAGTACGAGCGACACAGAAGGTATTTTAAACTTCGCCAAGCAACAAAAACTAGATTTTATCATTGTCTCACCAGATAATCCTTTGGTGGAGGGGCTGGTGGATTGTCTGGAAGAAGCGGGCTTTGCGTGCTTTGGACCTAGAAAATGTGGAGCGAGACTAGAGGGCAGTAAAATCTTTGCTAAAGAATTCATGCAAAGACACCAAATCCCCACAGCTTCCTACCATGCCTTTGAAAACTTGCAACAAGCCCAAACATTTTTAAAACAAACTTCCTTCCCCTGTGTAATCAAAGCCGATGGTTTAGCTTTTGGTAAAGGGGTGGTCATCGCTAGGAATTTGCAAGAGGGCATGGATGCGCTCAAAGAAATGATGGAGGATAAAATTTTTGGAGAGAGTGGGACAAGAGTACTCATTGAAGAGTTTTTAGAGGGTAAAGAGGTCTCTGTGCTTGCCTTCTGTGATGGATTAAATCTAAAGATCATGCCTCCGGCGATGGATTACAAAAAAGCCTTAGAGGGCAATCAGGGTCTAAACACAGGCGGGATGGGCTGTATTGCTCCTAATCCCTATTTCAATGAAAAAATCGCACAAGAGTGCCAAGAAAACATTTTCTTGCCCACTCTCAAGGGTATGCGCGAGGAAAATTTAGATTTTAGGGGGTGTTTGTATTTTGGTTTGATTCTCAGTGCTAAAGGTGTTAAGGTGCTAGAGTACAATTGCCGCTTTGGCGACCCAGAAGCCCAAACCCTCTTGCCCTTGCTTCAAAACGATTTGTTGGAAATCATGCAAGCCTGCTCCAAAAAACAGTTAGCAAGTCAAGAGGTATGTTTTAGTACGCTGGCTTCTTGTTGTGTCGTACTTGCCTCTCAAGGTTACCCACAACACTTTGAAACGGGCAATCCTATTAGTTACCCCTCCGATCTTGAAATTTGTTTTGCAGGGGTCAAGCATGATCAGGGCAAGTTAGTTAATTCCAGTGGGCGAGTGCTTAGTATCACTTCTAGCGCACCCACTCTTGAAGAGGCAAGAGAGCTAAGTTATGAGCGTATCGCTCAAGTTAGTCTAGCCAATGGTTATTATCGCCGGGACATCGCTCAAATATGATTCTCTATACCCAAAAAAAAGAAGGCTTTGACTTTTTAGCGCAACATCTTTGTGTAGAATTGCAAGATATTTTGAATCTGCCCCATTTAAAGAAAATCACCCTGATTAATGCCTATCTCTTGCAGGGAGCGGTGGATGTTAAACATGCCCAAGCGATCCTTTATGAGCCCCAAACTGAAGTGCTCTTAGAAGTGCTTGACCTCACAGATTGTGATGCCCACTTTGCGATCCAAACACTTAAAGGGCAATTTGATCCAAGAAGTCACGCAGCTATGCAGTGTTTGCAAATGTTGGACCCCAACACACCCCCACCCCTTGTAGAACATGCCAACATCTATAAACTCTATGGAAAACTCAACCAAGAAGAGGTGGGACGCGTACTCTCTTATCTAACAAATCCCCTAGAAAACCATGCGATTTCTCTGCCCCTTAAGTCTAGCCAGACGCATTTTGATCCTCCTTTAGCATTAGATTTGTGGGATTTTGCCCAAATTAAGGATTTTAAATCCCTAATTACTAAACACCAACTCTCTTTGAGTCCAGAAGATTTAAAACTAATTCAGACACAACTCCCCCATCTCAATCTCCTAGAGCTCAAGATTTTAGACACCTACTGGTCGGATCACTGCCGCCATAGTACCTTTTTAACAGAGATTCAAGCAGATATCAAAGATCCCTTAGCCCAAGAGATTTTCGCGCAGTATTTGCAAATGCGCCAAGAACTCAACCACCACAAGCCTATTACACTCATGGATCTCTCTACGCTAATGGTTAAATGGCTGAAAAAGCACCACAAACTGCCCTCCTTAGTTCAAAGTGAGGAAAACAATGCTTGCACTCTAGCCATAGAAGTAAAAACAAAAGAAGGTAATAAGCCTTATTTTTTATTTTTCAAAAACGAAACTCACAATCACCCTACTGAGATTGAACCCTTTGGAGGGGCCTCTACTTGTATTGGTGGAGCGATTCGCGATCCTCTATCCGCACGCGGGTTTGTCTATGCAGGATTAAGAATCTCAGGATGTGCTAACCCTTTAGAGCCTATTCAAGAGACCAAAAAAGGCAAACTCCCTCAAAGAAAAATCGCTACCAGCGCGACGCATGGTTTTAGCTCCTATGGCAATCAGATTGGTATCGCTACTGGGATTGTGAGCGAAGTCTATCATGAGGGCTACAAGGCAAAGCATTTAGAGCTGGGTGCAGTGCTAGGCATTGCTGCTAGGGAGCATGTCAAAAGTCTAGTGCCACAAGTGGGTGATCTCATCGTACTCATAGGGGGCAGGACGGGCAGAGATGGCTGTGGGGGAGCGAGCGGATCGTCTCTATCCCATGATAGCCAATCCTTGGAACTGTGCGGTGCACAGGTCCAAAAGGGTAATGCTACAGAGGAACGTAAGCTCCAACGCCTCATACACAATCCCAATTTTTCTAAACTGATCAAACGCTGTAATGATTTGGGAGCGGGGGGAGTGAGTGTCGCGATTCCTGAAATGGCAACAAGCGGAGTGGAAATTTATTTAGATCGCATGCCCACTAAATATACAGGACTAACCCCTTTTGATCTTGCCTTGAGCGAATCTCAAGAGCGCATGGCAATGCTCATTGATTCTAAAGACCTAGAGGCTTTTCAAACCCTATGTGAGAGTGAAAATGTCTTGAGTGTTCCCATAGCCACCATTACACAGAGTCAAAAACTGGAAATGTTTTTTCATGATCGCTTAGTTGCAAGTATCCCGGTAGCTTTATTACAAAGCAATGGCGCACCTAGAACTGCCAAAGCATGCATTAGTACCCCCCCTACTCCTAGCAAGATTTGTTATGACTTTTTACCTAGTCTAAAAGCCCTTGCCTCAGATTTAAATACTTGTTCTCAAAGAGGGCTTATAGAAACATTCGACTCTACCATTGGGAGCAATACGATCTTTATGCCCTTAGGCGGCAAGTACCAGACTACGCCTATTCAAACGATGGCGCATTTGATTCCCTTTGAAGAGACCTCCACTTGCTCGCTACTCGCCTTTGGATTTGACCCCTACACATGTGAATTGGATACAACTAAGGGGGGGTATTTAGCCGTGATAGAAGCGGTATGTAAGTTGGTGGCTTGTGGGGTTAAATTTGAAGAAATCTACTTGAGTTTTCAAGAATACTTCGAAAGTTTAGGTGCAGATGTGTATAAATGGGGCAAACCCTTAGGTGTGTTGCTTGGCGCGTTTCTCGCCCAAAAAAGATTAGGTATTGCCTGCATCGGGGGCAAGGATTCGATGAGCGGCAGTTTTGAAAACTTAAATGTGCCTCCTAGTTTCGTATGCTTTGCCTTTTGTGCTCAAGAAGCCACCCATCTCATTTCTCCAGAGTTAAAAGCTCCCGGACATTTTCTTTACTTGATTCAGCCTCCTCTAGACTCCTATGGACTTCCCGACCAACTGGAATCTCTCTTTGCTTATCTACACTCTTTGATCACCCAAAAAATTGTGCTCTCTGCTTATGCACTTGCGCGTAAGGGGGTTGCTGAGGCATTGCTGAAAATGTCTTCAGGTAACATGATTGGCGTAGAACTTGAGGAAAATATCTCTCTAGAATTGCTCTTCGCGCCTAATTATGGTGGCTTTGTGTTAGAAAGCACCCAAGAGCTAGATCAAGGCATCAAGTTAGGGCAGACCAGCGCACGCCCGTGGATTCAAAGAGGCATGCAGTCTTTAGAGTTAACGAGCTTACTAAACATGTCAGAACACCTCCTAGAGAGTCTCTACCCCACAAAAGCCGATGCCCCTAAAAATTGTCCTCTTCCCTCTGCCAAGACACAGTATAAGATTGCGCGTGCATGCCCTAAAATTGCCAAGCCCCGCGTACTTGTGCCCGTCTTCCCGGGCACGAATTGCGAGCACGACACCCAAAGAGCTTTTGAACAAGTGGGAGCACAGGTGCAGACACTAATCGTTTCCAACCTAACTCCAAAACACCTCGCCCACTCCATCACGCGCATGCAACAAGCCCTCAACAAAACTCAGATTCTCTTTTTGCCCGGGGGTTTTTCAGGAGGCGATGAGCCTGATGGTGCAGGCAAGATGATCAAAGCTTTCTTTTCTAACCCCTATCTGCGCGAGAGTATCGCTAGATTGCTAGATCAGCAAGATGGACTCATTGGGGGAATCTGTAATGGCTTTCAGGCCCTACTAAAACTTGGACTTCTGCCCTTTGGGAGTATCACTCCTGTCCAGCCTAACCACCCTACTTTACTACACAATTCGCTTTTACGCCATCAAAGCAAGATTGCCTACACGCAAGTGGTTTCTAATCGCTCTCCTTGGCTCTCTTGCACCCAACAAGGGGAAATCTATGCTGTGCCTATCTCACATGGTGAAGGGCGCTTCTTTGCGCCTTTGGAAATGCTAGAGCAACTTGCTCAAAACGATCAAATCGCCACCCGTTATGTTAATTCAGAGGGCGCGCCAAGTTTAGAGATAGAGGGTAATCCTAATGGTTCGCTTTGTGGAATTGAGGGAATCACTTCGCCCTGTGGTAGAGTGTTTGGCAAGATGGGACACTCTGAGCGCTTCAAACCTCTACTTTATCGAAATGTCCCAGGCAATTTCCACATGGAAGTTTTTAAGGGTGGAGTGAAGTACTATAGCTGACACACTCCATTCAATTTTTTAAGCGTGTGAACTTTGGAGTGCGGGCAGTAAGCCTTTTGCCAGTATGGCTAAATGGGATGTGTGTTGGCGTAAACATTGGTAAAATGAAACCAAAATGCACTTTCATAAGTGTTTGGATTGCGCCAAATGCGACAATGAAAACCAATAGAAAAGTCTTCAAAAGGTAAATGGTTTTCTACCACACAGGCTAAAATTTCTGCGCGTATCTTGAGCACCATAACTCTAAAATTTTCTTGGAACCTCACAACTTCCTCTTGAGGGTCTAGCACACGGAAGGTTTGGCATGCAAAATTGGCTTCCACCCTGGGGGCTACAACCGCGCTGAAATTGTCATTAGTAGGTATAAATGTAACAATCTGTTTATCGACATAGTTAGAATTTTGCAAATAGGCGATGAGCTTTTGTGCATCATAGATATAAGTTTTTTTGTAGTGTGCGATGTAAACCTCAGGATCGCTAGGGGTTAGGGGAGTGTGGGGGGTGGAATTAACTTGTAAGCCCCGTGCACTCAAATGCAAAATGCGATCTTGCCTAGGCGCAAGATATCCTACGCCTAAGTTCATGCATAATTTTTGGTAGTCCTTTGGAGTGTTTTTGGGATTCTCTCGTTTAATTTCTAAATCCCTGAGCGCACCCTCTGTAAACATGCCCGCGTAAGGCATATAAAATTGGGGTTTGCAAATCTCTAATGTTTGTTTAACTTGGGATTTCATATGAGCTTTGTTACGCGCGCAGATAGCGCGTTTTTCTTCTAAACTATAATTATCAAAACATAATGGAAAGCCGCTTGCTCCACTGGAAAAGGCGCTACACAGTAAAGTGAGTTCACGGGGCAATACATGCCGATTTAAAAAATTACTATCCACCGTAAGTAGAATTTCATGCCCTTCCAAGCACAAATAAAGACCGCTGTCGTCCCTAAAATCGCCTGATTTAAAAACAGCACAAAAAGCATGATCGTGAAGGGCATAGATCTGTGCAAAATCCAGTGTAATGACGCGTGTAAAGCCTAAACTTTTCAAGGCTTTTTCTGTGCTCTTAGAAGCAAAGTTGGCGCATATAAAAAGTTTATCTTTGGAAACCAATGATAGAGTTTCTGGACTGAGGTGATCGGGGTGGTTGTGCGAAATGTAGATCACATCTGATCTTTGCAGACATTCTAAAGCCTCTTGAGAACTAGGAGTAGCATGCCACCAGCCGGTAAGAAACGCTGAACCTAATAACCATGGATCGGTGATAATCTTAAGTCCCGCACTTTCAAAATATAAACAGGCATGGTTGAGATAACGGAAAGTAAAACTCCCTTTTTTTGAGGGGCGGTAGGGGTTTAACAAGTGCCGTGCTTTTGTGAGGGTGAGAATCTTGCCTTTGAGAGAGTAAGTCGCGGGGTCTAAAGGGGTTTTTATCGCACCATTAGCGTAAGTGAGGGTCTTTAAGTCTAAACACCAACCATGTTTAGGGCAGTGAAGTGCCCCCCCCCCCCGCAGAGAGAGCCACCCATATGGTCGCAAGTGGCATCAATAAGCCACTCTATACAACCACTGGAGGAAATTTTGACATAATGCGTTCCGCAATTAAGCGGGTGAACCCCCTCGTCAAGATTGGGGAAGACTAAGGAAGTCTGAAGATTCTGACTCACAAAAGCCCCCAAGTGTTTTAGTTCCACCTGTTTACTCTACTTCTGCATCGATCACATCGTCCTCTTTTTTCTTAGACGCTTGCGCATTCTGATCCTTTTGCATCATCGCTTCGGTGAGTTTACCAGACACTTCGGCAAGGCGCTTCATTTTACCCTCCAACATATCCTTAGTGGCGCTTTCATCTTTAAGTGTTGCTTCCAGTTCATTGAGTGCAGTCTGAATTTTTTCTACCTCACTAGCCTCCAAGTTCGCCTTATGCTCTTCCAAGCTTTTTTTAGTTTGGTGAGCCAGGCTTTCGGCTTGATTTTTAGCCTCTACTACAGCCTTGCGGCGTGCATCTTCTTCTTTGTGCAACTCGGCATCTTTAACCATTTTTTCAATCTCACTATCACTCAAACCGCTAGAGCCGGAGATTTTAATCTCCTGAGATTTGCCCGTATTTTTGTCTTTGGCAGATACGGTTAAAATGCCATTCGCATCGATATCAAAGGTAACTTCAATTTGGGGCACACCGCGCGGTGCAGGGGCAATACCGGTTAGATCGAATTTCCCTAGAGATTTGTTGTCTTTTGCAAATTCACGCTCACCTTGCAAAACCAAAATAGAAACTGCAGGTTGGTTATCTTCTGCTGTGGAGAAAACTTGGGCTTTTTTGGCAGGAATTGTAGTGCCCTTTTCGATAACCTTTGTCATCACACCCCCTAAAGTTTCGATACCCAAGCTCAAAGGAATTACATCCAAGAGCAAAACATCTTTCACATCACCTTTTAAAACGCCTGCCTGAATACTTGCGCCTACTGCCACCACCTCATCAGGGTTAACAGATTTGTTTAGGTCCTTATTGATGAATGTCTTCACGCGCTCTTGTACCTTGGGGATGCGTGTAGAGCCCCCCACGAGTACCACCTCAGCAATATCGCTTCGACTAAGCCCCGCATCCTCGATCACGCTATCAATTTTAGCAATGGTGTCTTCAATGAGGTCTTCAATGAGACTTTCAAATTTAGCACGACTGAGCTTTTTAACCAAGTGCTTAGGACCACTGGCATCGGCAGTGATGAAAGGCAAATTGATTTCCGTTTCGTTGGCTGAACTCAATTCTTTCTTGGCGTTTTCACTGGCTTCTTTCAAGCGCTGCAAAGCCATGATGTCCTTTTTAATATCGATCCCGCTTTCACTTTCAAATTCCTTAGCGATATAATCAATGATGCGGTTATCAAAGTCATCTCCACCCAAGAAGGCATCACCACCGGTGGCAAGCACTTCTACCACATTGTCCCCGGTTTCGAGCACGGTTACATCGAAAGTTCCTCCACCCAAGTCATAGACCATAATTTTTTCAGATTCTTTTTTATCCAAGCCATAGGCAAGTGCGGCTGAAGTGGGCTCATTGATGATGCGCAAAACATTTAATCCTGCAATTGTGCCCGCCTCTTTAGTCGCTTTGCGTTGACTATCGTTGAAGTAAGCAGGTACGGTGATCACAGCTTCGGTTACTTCTTCGCCCAAGTAACTCTGCGCATCTTCTTTAAGCTTCATCAAAATCTTAGCCGAAATCTCTTGAGGGGTATAAACCTTGCCCGCAATTTCAATCGCACACGCGCCATTGCGATCCACAATTTTATAGGGTAAGCGTTTTTTTGCTTCTTGAGCTTTGTCCTCATTGCTCATCAAGCCCATAATGCGTTTGATGGAGTAGATGGTTTTTTCTGGGTTAGTGATAGCTTGGCGCTTAGCACTCTCGCCCACTAAAATCTCGCCCTTATCTGTGAAAGCCACGACAGAGGGAGTAGTGTTTTTACCCTCTTTGTTGGCAATAATCTTTGCCTCATTGCCTTCATAAACTGCCATTGCGGAGTTAGTTGTTCCTAAGTCGATGCCAATTACTTTTGCCATGTTGTATCCTTTGTGTTAAGTTTAATTGTTCTTAGCAATGCTCACCATTGCGGGGCGTAATAAGCGCTCTTTATACTTGTAACCCTTTTGTAGCACTTCTACGATTTCTCCCTCTTCCTTATGCTCTGCAACCACATGTATAACCGCATTGTGCAAATTTGGATCAAAGCCAGAAACACATTCCACGCATTCAATACCATGTTTAGCAAGCACTTCATGCATCTTTTGCAGAGTGAGTTCTAAGCCTTTAGAAATGGGGCGATCTTTGCTTGTTTCTTCTTCTTTTTGAGCGCTCTCCAATGCGGCATGCAATGCGTCAATAACAGGTAAAAGATCGTGGGCGATCTTTTCGTAGGCGTACTCTAACGCCATTGCCTTATCTTTTTCCAATCTTTTTTTAGCATTCTCAAAATCCGCATGGGTGCGCAAATAAAGATCCTGAGCCTCCTTAAATTTCGCTTGGTAATCGATGCTAGGTTTGCTCTCTGTGTTGGACTCTTGTAGTTCTTGGGTGTTTCCCTCTTCTTCTAAGAGTTCATGCGTTTTTTCTGGTTGTTCTATCATATTATCCTTTCTCAAGATGCTTGTGCGATGGCGTGGTAGAAGCTTTCAAAATTTTGCTCCAAACTGCCTACACATAGCATTTTAGTCTCCTCCCCTTGGGTTTTGATGGGCTGTAGCACGCCTAAAAAACCCAAAGGCAAAAGACTTTCAAAATACAAACCCTCTTTCAGATACCTAAAAATATGCCCCTCCAAAATATCTAATAGCAATGCTTCATGACCACATGCGCCAAGTTGTGCTAAAAATCCCAGTCCAAAATAGAATCGCTTTTGATAAAAACTTTCAATTTGTGCCGCTAAGCGCATTGCGCACACAGAAAGTGCAATTTGGTGGATTGCTTGGCATTCTAGTCCCACTAGTGTGGCTGTAAACGCTTCCAGTTTTCTATGGTAATCCAAAGCGATTTGGAGGGCACCAAAATCTAAAATGAGCCATCTATGAGCGTAGTTGTGCACGCTTTGTAGGTGAGCCTTTTGGTAAGTTTCAACCACACTAAAAATTCCATAATGCATGCTTGCCTCCTGCAAGCGTTGCAAATCCACTTCTAAACATTCATGGGGATTAAGCTTGGCACGCCAATAATCTTTAAGCGCTTGATTTGTGGGGACACGCCCACTGCTACTATGGTTTTGAGATAATGCCCCCTCATGAGTAAGACGCTTAAAATGGTTGCGGATAGTTGCTGAAGAGATTCCAAATGTATGAGCCTCTTGAATAATCATGCGCAAACTCTCCGAACCTATGGGTGTACGACTTTCTAAGTAAGCTTTAATCAAAGTTTCCAAGAGCCACTCCGTCTTAAAACCCATATGCTTCCTTTCTTCAAATTGCTTGGAGTATAGCATAAAATTCGTAAAAATTAGCATTCTTTATAAAATATTGCTAAAATTTATGCATTAAACCCTAAACTTGATATTATATATATCAATTTATATTAATAATTTTACTTAAAAAAATTGCTATAAATAGTAATTATTAAAGGATTTATAGGTAGAGATTTTTACATAATTGGACAACAAATCCTGCTAAATCCGATAACTTCTGATTCTTGCTAGGCAATTGTTTGGATCGTAGAATAAAACACACGCATGCATTGAGCTTTAAGAATTTTTATGAATGATAGATGACAAGCTCTGCCTGAGAGTTATCACAGATGCCCACTAAAGAATGAAGACACACAAGCAGAGCAGAATCTCATCTCACAAAACTATGTTATAATATTTTAAGTTTAAGTTTTAAAAAAAGGATAGTGATGCGCATTTTATTAGTGGAACATGATACGCACTTAAGCAAGCAAGTTGGAAATTACTTGAGCGAAAAAGGTTTTCAAGTTGATGCAGCGGAGAGTTTAGAAGATGGTGAATACTATATCAGTATCCGCAATTACGATCTTATACTCGTAAGTATGGAGCTCAGCGATGGGAGCGGGTTAAATCTTATCCCGTACGCCAAGTACAAGCACCCTTCTATCGTAAGCATTATGTTTACAAACACCGCTTCTAGCGAACAAGAAATTAAAGCTTTTAAGGAAGGTGTTGATGACTTCATTGTCAAACCTTTCGATTTGGGCGTATTGGCCGCTAGGATCGAGGCGCGTTTGCGTTTTTGGGGTTCGAGCATTATTGAGATTGAGGACTTGGTGATTAACCCCGATGAAGAGAAGATTATCTACAAAGGTAAGGAAATTGAAGTCAAGGGTAAGCCCTTTGAGGTGCTCACCCACTTGGCCCGCCACCGCGATCAAATTGTCTCTAAGGAGCAATTATTGGATGCAATTTGGGAAGAACCCGAGCTAGTAACTCCCAATGTGATCGAAGTGGCGATCAACCAAATCCGCCAAAAGATGGACAAGCCTCTAGGGATCTCCACGGTAGAAACCGTGCGCCGTAGAGGGTATCGCTTCTGCTATCCCAAAAGTGGCACAGAGAACTAAAACGAGATAGCGTTATGGCTACTAAGCAGGATTTCTAACACTTCCGGTGCATTAGTAAGCCTGCCTACGGCTACTTTGGCTTCGAAGTGTTCGACGCAAGCTTGACAGGAAAGGATCTCTACTCCCAGCTTTTCTAGATCGCGTAGAATTTGTAAAGCTTGGGCGTTTTCTATAAATGTGTTTTGTGTACTCAAAAGTACCCCACGATTCAGGAAAATTACCTGCTTTGGCAATAGATCTGCAGAAACTTGAGTTAAACTTTTTAGAAAACCCACCGCCACCTTAGCCCCTAATTCCCCCTCTCCAATTTTATCCGAGCTAAAAACTAGATGCTTGTTTGGCATGCGCGTCCTTGATAATCAGATAGAGTAATTCTACAAATACCTTATAAAGATTGTTTAAATCATCCACGCGTACCCGCTCATCTGTAGCATGGATACGATCGTTGGGCAATCCAAATTCCACCACTTCCACTCCTGCTGTGGCTAAAAAGCGCGCATCACTTGTGCCTCCATGTGTGTTGAATACAGGTGTGCGTTCTAAAATTTTAGCGATCGCTTCTTGGAGATAGCGCACCAGCGCACAATCTTTAGGGCTTAAAAAGGGTAAAGAATGTTGCTGTAAGGTAATATTACAAGGAATTTTTTCTAAAACTCTATCTAAGAAATTTCTTACATCCTCTAAAGTGGTTTCGGGTGAGTGGCGCACATTAAAAAGGATTTCTACAGATTTAGGTGTAACATTGCTTGCGCCCGAATCACTCTTAATCGCAGTGATCACAAGTCTAGATGGCTCAAAAAAAGCGTTCCCACTGTCAAGTTGTGTGCCGGCAATAAAGTTAAGCTTACTAGCAACGAGATCGATAGGATTTAGACAAGTTCTAGGGTAGGCTACATGCCCGGGAATACCCTGTACGACAATTTTACCCCCAATAGAACCTCGCCTTCCAATCTTTACACCATCACCCAATTCTTTCGCGCTCGTTGGCTCTGCCACCAATGCACAGGTGGGTAAAAGGGCTCGTTCACGCAAAACTTCTAAGATATATTGTGTGCCAAACTGAGCTTCTCCCTCCTCGTCGCTAGTGAGCAATATAGAAAGAATAAGTGGGGGTGCATCTTCTTTAAGAGTCGCGCACACATCGCGCAATGCACACACAAAAGCGGCAATCCCTCCTTTCATATCTTGCGCCCCCCTACCATAGAGAAAGTCCCCATGCACAACTCCTCCAAAGGGATCGTATTGCCAACCTTGACTCACAGGCACGACATCGATATGTCCGGCAAAGCAAAAGTGCAAAGGGGTTTTAGTTGGATCGCCAAAGCGTTTATAAAATAACACATTGCTCACCCCATTCTTATCAGCGCGCACCATCTCAAAATCCCCTAAAAACGCACAGATATGAGCAAAAATCCCCTCCTCTTTGGGCGTAATTGTCTTGTAGGAAAGTAATTGCTGAGCAAGCTGGACAACCGCACTCATGAAAACACCACCTTTGCCTTTGCATGCAAGTGTAAATAAAGTTGCAAGACTTCTAAGTTAGCTGGGGTGATCCCACTAATATAAGAAGCTTCTAACAAGGTCTTAGGGCGGTGCTTACTCAACTTTTCAATGGCTTCTAATCCCAAACCTGCAATGCGCTCAAAGGCGAAGTCCTGAGGGATTTTAGTGTCCCATAAACTCTCCATCTTAGCAATAGAGGCACTTTGTTTCTCAATATAGCTATGGTACTTGCATGCGATTTTAACCTGTTCGAGCGCTTCTGTATCTAAGTCTTGCAAGCATGTAAAAAAGGTGCGTAAATCTTGGATTTCAAACCCATCTCTACCTGCTAAAAACACCCCATCACATCTATCGTTGATAGGGGCTTGATCTAGAGCATGTAACCTCTTTAAAGTTTGTTTATTAGGAGTTAGAATGGTGTGTTGGAGAGCATGCATCGCATCTGCAATCTGAGTTTGTTGGGTTTGGAGTTTGGCATGATCGCAATCATCCATCAAGCCTAGCGCATGCGCATAAGCCCCCAGCCTGAAGCGCGCGTTGTCTTCCCTGAGCAAGAGGCGGTACTCCGCGCGCGAGGTGAACATGCGATAGGGTTCCTGGGTGCCCTTACAAACTAAATCATCAATCATCACCCCGATATAGGCTTGATTGCGCGTGAGAATAAAAGTTTTTTCTGTAAAACTAGGCGTGCGAACCCCTAGAGCCAAAGCGGCGTTAATACCAGCCATTAATCCTTGTGCGGCGGCCTCTTCATAGCCGGTTGTGCCATTGATCTGTCCGGCTAAGTAGAGATTGGGGATTTTTTTGGTTTCTAGGGTGTGGTGCAATGCTGTGGGTTGCACAAAGTCGTATTCAATGGCGTAACCATAGCGCGTGATGTGGGCGTGTTCTAGCCCCTTGATGGAGTGAATCACCTGCTCTTGAATTTCAAAGGGTAAAGAGGTGCTTAAGCCATTGACATAATACTCGCTAGCCGATCGGGTTTGGGGCTCTAAAAAGAGTTGGTGGCGCTCCTTGTCTTTGAAACGATGAATCTTATCCTCAATGCTAGGGCAATAGCGCGGCCCCACGCTCTCAATTTGCCCGCTGAACATGGGGGCTTTGTCCAAGTTAGCTTCTATAATAGCGTGCGTGGTGGGGTTGGTGTAGGTGATAAAACAAGGAAGTTGATCAAGATGGTGTTGCTGGGTTTTATAACTAAATTTGGGTGGATTAGGGTCACCATAGTGGGCTTCTAAATCTCTAAAGTCAATGCTAATACCCGCCAATCTAGGGCAGGTGCCTGTTTTTAATCTGCCTACTTGCAAACCCAATGCGCTGAGTTGATTAGAAAGTTGGACGGAAGCGCTCTCTCCAAAACGCCCATTCTGACTTTGATGTGTACCGATATGCACCAGTCCCTGTAAAAAAGTGCCTGTGGTGATAATAACCTTTTTAGCGCGATACAGCTTACCTATGTTGGTTTTAACGCCCACAACCATCCCCTTCTCTAATAAGAGTGTTTCTACCATTTCCTGAGAGACACTTAAGTTTGGGGTTTGTAGAGCTAAGTTTCTAGCCAAAACACGATAGACATCCATGTCAATTTGAGCGCGTGTGCCCCGTACAGCTGGTCCTTTAGAGGCATTCAAGGTGCGCAATTGCAAGGCACTCTGATCGGCTAGTACACCCATCACTCCCCCTAATGCGTCAATCTCTTTAACCAAATGCCCCTTGCCAAGCCCCCCAATGGCTGGGTTGCAACTTGCCAATGCCATATTGTCCACCAAAAGGGTGAGCATGTGTACCCGCGCACCCATTTTAGCTCCCACAAGGGCGGCTTCTAAACCTGCGTGTCCGCCACCCACAACTACAACATCCACTTCCATAAGATCCCCTTTTAATTTAAAGGCATTATACCCCAATAACTCCAACAAGCCCTAGACTCTGAATTTCATAAACTCACTTTCTAATTCCTGATTCTTGGTTACCAGTTTGAGGCTGTGCTCTTCTAGCTGTTTGCGCACCGCCTTAACTTCTGTAAAGATATTGAGAAACTCAGTAATAACCTGATTGAGTTCCTCCATCTTTGCCACCACAACATTGGTTTGATTGTGAGTTTCTTGGGATTTTTGCTTGGTGGTGCTCAAATTATCTGTGGCGTTCTTGGCATCAGTGATGAGCAAAGAGGTTTGTTCTGAAACTTCCTGAGATTGGGTTGCTACATTCTGAATCCGCACTCCCATGTTTTCAATGCTTTGGGTAACCATGTTCACCATCGCGGTGATTTCGCCCAAGGATTTTTGCGTCTTGCTGGCTAGATTGCGTACTTCATCGGCAACCACGGCAAACCCACGCCCATGCTCGCCCGCGCGCGCGGCTTCTATAGCAGCATTCAAAGCCAATAAGTTAGTTTGGTTGGCGATTTCCTCAATGATGGAGAGCACGCCCTTGATCTCATTAGCATGGCTGACCAACTCGCTAGATTCCGTGGCGATCTCTTGCTGGTTTTGTGCAGACGCTAAAATCATATCTACCGAGTTTTGAATTTTATCAATGAAAGCCCCCAAAATCACGCTAGTTTGATCTAAGTTTTCTATCGTGCTGCCTAAATTTCCCTTCGCAAGGTTTAAATTTTCGCTCACTTCGTGGTTGATATTCTTCAAGTTTTCTACCGATTTGAGCTCGCGTTCGGCAGCTTCGTTTAAAGTCAGCGTGGAGTCCTTGAGCGCAACACCTACCTGATTGTTCTCCTCTACAATGCCCTTGCCAATCTTGACGATTTCCCTAATTTTAGTGATAAACTGATTGATATAACTAGACGCAATCCCCAGCTCGTCTTTGGATTTAATCTCTAGTTTTTTGGTCAAATCCGCCTCTTGAGATGAGGCTAGATTTTTGGCTGTAGTTTCAAGATTGTTGAGAGGATTGATCACATCTTTTTGCACTACAAAGAAAATCAACAAGATAATACCCAAAGAAATACCCATCATCCAAAGTAAAGTTTTGGTGCTGAAGGCATCCGCATTGCGTTGGGGTTCTTCTAAAGAAAGCTTGATTTGCATCACTCCGATCATGTCCCCGGCCTTATTATTGGTATGGCAAGCTATGCAACTCTTGTCTCCCACGAGGGGCTGTAAAACCCGCACATGTCTTTCCTTGCCTTCCCCGCACACTTTCACCTCTTGAGGTGTGCTCGGATCGCTGAAATAGCGCAAAATTTCGGGGTCTTGGGTAAAGGTGTCATGCAAGCCAAAGAGTTTAATATCCCCTTGACCCGGGTAAAACTTCATTTGCACTCCCGGGAGCTTATTGCTATCATCAATAGCTTTATAAATAGCCTCTGTCGTGCCCACAGTGATTGCCTGCACAATCGTATTGATGATAGAAGCATTCAAACTCTTAGCAGCAGCTTTTCCCTGCATTTCTGTAAGATGAGTGTAGTCGCGCTTGACGATCGTAAAGATCAAAAATGCCAGCAACCCAAGCAAAACAATTAGGTAAACTAGCGCACGCGCTTGCAAGCTCTTCAACATGGGATTCTCCATCTATGTATTGGATATTTAGAGTCCAACATTCTAACATGAAAAAACGACAAAAAGCGCTAGCCCACACTCTCTAGAATCTCCGTATGTGGGCTAATATCCAAGGTGCGTAAATCTACAAATTCCTCATTGTGATAGCTTTCTACCCCCGCACGCCCGATCATCGCCGCGTTGTCCGTGCAAAACTCTAGGGGGGCGCACAAGAGCTCCACCCCAAATTGCGCACACAAGATTTCTAATTGCGTGCGGATGTAAGCATTCGCGCTCACACCCCCCACCAAGCCAAAGCACCTCACCCGGGCATGTTCTAAATACGCCCGCACTTTGTGCAATAAATGCGCGCAGGCAGTTGTTTGAAACCCCGCACAAATTTGTGCCTGCAATTCTTGACTCAAGGGTTGGGTTTTAGCCACCGCCAAGCGCACGGCGTTTTTTAGCCCTGAAAAACTAAAAGCCAACGCGCTTTTTTGTTTAAGGGGGAGGGGGAGGGGGTACTGCTCCCCTGCAGGGCACAGATTTGCGCATTTTTCTACTTCAGGCCCCCCCGGATAGCCCAAGCCTAGCATTCTAGCCACCTTGTCAAAACTCTCTCCCAAGCTATCATCTAAGCTTTTGGCGATAATGCGCATGTCTGTGGGACTATCCGCTTCTATAATTAGAGTATGCCCTCCAGAAACCAATAGCACGCTCAAGGGGAAGCGCGCATGGAGCTGGTTGATAAAGAGAGAATAAAGATGCCCCTTGAGGTGATCCACACTAATGAGGGGTAGCTTTAGACTCAGAGCCAAAGTTTTAGCCATCATCAAACCCTCTAGAAGTGTGATTGCCAATCCGGGGCGCGTGGTGATCGCGATGGCTTTGAGGGGGGCAAAGGGGGTTTTACCCCCTAAAAACTCTTTAGCTCTTTGGAGCAGTAGAGGTAGATTGTGCGCGTGCAGGCGCGAAGCCAACTCAGGCACTACCCCCCCATGCGCGCTGTGTTCCTGCTCTTGGGAGATTTTGGCATGCCAGAGCAATTTAGAATCTTCTAAGCGCGTGAGCGCGAGCGAGCTATCATCACAACTGCTTTCAATGCTTAAGATCATCGCGACCCTTGTAGTATAATGTACCCCATTATACTACAAGGGTGAAAATGGCACGATTTAAAGCAGAATGGGAAGAACAGAGCGCAATTTTAATGGCGTTCCCGCATGCCTCTAGCGATTGGGGTGCGTATTTGCACGAGGCGCGAGAGTGTTTTACGCAGATCATCAATACCTTAGCGGGCTACCAGCGCGTTTTAGTCTGTGTGCACACCAGCGATAGCGGGGGGTTGGATAAATTAAGTCGCTTGAACAATGTGGAAGTGGTGTTATTAGACACCAACGACACTTGGGCGCGCGATTTTGGACCTTTGTGCGTAGAAACCGCCGGGGTGCATTTCTACCTCAACTTTGTCTTCAACGCATGGGGCAACAAGTATGAGAGTAAATTAGACAATGCTATTAGCATGAAACTCGCTCAAAAGGGGCTATTGCAACATCCCTTGCGTTTTGTAGATGTGATCTTAGAAGGGGGGAGCATTGAAGGAGATGGGGCGGGCACGCTTTTAGCGAATCGCTATTCTCTGCTCAACCCCAACCGCAACCTCGATCCAGAAAAATCCATCGCCCGACTCAAGCAAGAACTCAGTCTCTCTAGGATTTTATGGATAGACACGCCTCCCCTAGCTGGGGATGATACCGATGGACATATTGACACGCTAGCGCGCTTTTTAGACCCAGAGACCATCGCCTATGTGAGCTGTGAGAATTCAAGCGATCCTAACTACCAGTCCCTACAAGAGATGCAAGAAACCCTACAGAGTTTTAGAACTTTAGAGAACAAACCCTACAAACTCATCCCCCTGCCCCTCCCTAGCCCCAAGTTTTACCAAGACCAACGCCTGCCCGCCACTTACGCCAACTTCTTATTTGCCAACAGCAGGGGGCAACGCGTGCTCTTTGTACCCACCTATAACGACCCTTTAGATGCCCAAATTCTTAAAACCCTACAAAAACACACCCAAATTGAAGTGGTGGGTGTGGATTGCTCCTTTTTGATCCGCCAACACGGGAGTTTGCACTGCGCGACCATGCAACTTTATTAATGCGTCAAATTCTAGTCTATGGACAGGTGCAGGGGGTGGGCTTTAGACCCCTTGTCTATCAAATCGCCACGGCATTGGGCGCGCATGGTTTTGTGCGCAATGTGGGCGGAGCGGTGGAGATTGTGTTAGAAAAATCCCTAGAATCCGCATTTTTAAGCAAGTTGCATGCTAAACTCCCCCCCCAAGCCCAGATTTTAGAGATACACACCCAAGACATAGCAATAAACGCCCTAGATTTTTCTATCCAGCCTAGTTTGAGTGCTCCGCACACGCCAGACCCCCTCCCCTTAGACAAAGCCACTTGCATGGCTTGCTTGCAAGATTTGCATGACCCTACTAGCCGTTTTTATGGCTATGCCTTCACCACTTGCGCGCAATGCGGTCCGCGCTTTAGCATGCTCTATGATTTGCCCTTTGATCGCGACAACACGAGCATGCGCGCCTTTGAGATGTGCAACGCATGCGCACGCGATTACCACGACCCGCAAAGTCGGCGTTTTTTTGCCCAAGGGCTCTCCTGCCCCCAATGTGCGATCGCTTTGAGTTTTCACACCCAAGAGGGAGTCAACACAAGCGCGCCTTTGCAAGCCTGTATTGAGGTTTTGCAAAAAGGGGGCGTGGTGGCGATCAAGGGGATCGGAGGCTTTGCGCTCATGGGGGATGCGTACAACACGCAAACCACCAAGCGCATTAGAGAAATCAAGACTCGCCCCTTTAAACCCTTGAGTGTGATGGTGGCGCATTTGGCAATGGCGCGCGATCTAGTTTACCTCAACCCCCTAGAGGAGCAGACCCTCCAAGAGAGTAGCGCGCCCATTCTCATCGCCCGCGCCAAAGCCCCCCTAAACCCCCTCATTGCCCCTCATTTAGACACTTTAGGGTTATGCCTGCCCTACACCCCCTTGCACCATCTGATTTTACAAGCCCTAGATCGCCCCTTGATTTTTACCAGCGCTAATTACAAGGGCGTGGGCATTTTTCACACCCTAGAACAGGTACGCGCGCTTGAAGTGGAGGGCATTTTAGATCACGATCGCGCCATTGTCCACCCCATAGAGGATAGCGTGGTGCGTGTGAGCGGGGGGCGTGTGGGGGTGGTGCGCTTGGGGCGCGCTCTAGCCCCTTTAAGTGTGCCTAGCTCAAATTCAGAACTACTCTGTGGCTTTGGGGCGCAAAGCAAAGCCTCTTTATGTTTTAGCCAATATTTTAGCCTAGTGAGCCCTGAGATGGGTAGCCTGGAGAGTGTGCAGAGTGTAGAGCATTACCAAGATACCCTAAACTTCTACCACCACCTAAGAGGCACACCCGAGCATGTCGGCATAGATTTACACCCGGGCTATGTTTCTTCTAAGCTAGGGCAAGAAAAAGCGCAAGAATGGGGCATTTCTTTAAGCCAAGTCCAACACCATGAGGCGCATTTTTACGCCCTTTTGGGCGAATACGCGCGCGCGCACCCCTTAGAGCCCGGGCAAAGAGTGCTAGGTTGGATCGCCGATGGCTTTGGGCTAGGTTTGCAAGGGCAATTATGGGGCGCGGAGGTTTTTGAGGCGTGTTATCAAGGCTTTTGGGAGGTTAAACGCCTCTATAGCCTAGAACCCTTTGAGATTTTAACCACCCCTAAAGCCCTTAGAGATAGTTCTTATTGCGCCTACGCCCTGGCGCGCGCACACCATCTGCAAGGCTTGCTAGATCGCCTCCAGATAGAAAATAGGGATATTTTAGATCGCATGCTCGATTGCCATCTGCAAACCCACGCCACCACTTCGCTAGGGCGACTCTTTGATGCGATCGCGTGTTTTTGTGGGGTGGGGGGGCTTAATAGCTATGAAGCCCAAAGCGCGGCGCAATTAGAGAGTTTGGCGCGCTCTATTAACACCTCTGCGCGCTATGCCCTAGAGTTAGATCAAGAGCATATCAGTTACCGCGCCCTGCTCACAGAATTACAAGCCGATCTTTTAAAGGGGCAAGAGGCTTTAAGCGCGCGCAAATTTCACAACGCCCTAGCCCATTTGGCTTTAGAGCTACACACGCGCCAGCGCGCGCCCTTGCTGGTGGGGGGTGGGGTGTTTGTGAACTCTTTGCTTTGTGAGGGGATCAGCAGGCTTTTAGGCGATAGGGTCTTTTTCCCCCAAATGCTGCCCTTTGGAGATGGGGCGATCGCCTTTGGGCAGGTGGAGTATTTGAAAAACCAAAGGAGGCAAGCATGCGGCATGTCAGTCTGAGTTGTGGCAATGGGGGCAAGGAGAGTTTAACGCTCATTGATGGCGTGTTCAAGCCCTATTTACAAGAGT
Organism: Helicobacter baculiformis; assembly: GCF_900197685.1. Lineage (GTDB taxonomy): Bacteria > Campylobacterota > Campylobacteria > Campylobacterales > Helicobacteraceae > Helicobacter > Helicobacter baculiformis. The sequence goes on from NZ_FZMF01000013.1 coordinate 38,624, forward strand.
TTTTATGTGCAGAGGGCGAGGACGCTGGGATTTTTGAAGGGGGCTTGTGCGCGCTGAGTACCGATAGCTTTGTGGTCGATCCGCTCATCTTCCCCGGGGGGGATATTGGCAAATTGAGCGTGTGCGGGAGCGCGAATGATGTGTGTATGCGCGGGGCGCGCCCGGAGTTTTTGAGCATGGGTTTTATTTTAGAAGAGGGCTTAGAGATCGCGCTTTTAAAGCAAATCTTAGCCTCTGTGCAGACGGAGTTAAAATTAGGCGGACTCAAATTGCTTTCCTTAGACACCAAAGTCGTGCCTAAGGGCTGTGTGGACAAGCTTTTTATCAACACCACCGCGCTAGGGCGTGTGATTTACCCGCATTTGAGCGCGAAAAATCTCAAGATAGGGCAGAGTATTGTTGTGAGCGATTATATTGGCGCGCATGGCGCGCTGCTCTTTTCTTTGCGCCATGAAATCCAATTACACACCCCGCTAAAAAGCGATTGTAAACAACTCTTTAGCGTGTTAGAGGGGGTTTTAAACAGCCCTTATCAAATTTATGCCATGCGAGATGCCACGCGCGGGGGGTTGGCTGCCCTGCTGCATGAATGGGCTTTAGCTTCTGGCGTGGGGATTGAAATTGAAGAAGACAAAATCCCCATGCTAGAGGGGGTGAGGGGGGTGTGTGAGATTCTAGGGCTTGAACCCTATGTCTTGGCTAATGAGGGGGTGTGCGTGCTCAGTGTAGAGAATAAGGACGCTTTAGAGGTGTGCGATCTCTTAAAAGAAGGGGGGGCAAACCCGGCCCTCATCGGGGAGGTGATTCAGGCGCGCACCCCCTGCGTGCACCTGCGCAACCCATGGGGTTCTAAGCGGTATTTAGAAATGCCTGAGGGGGAGTTGTTGCCGCGCATTTGTTAGTGTAATCAAGCGTGGTTTCAGTCTCCATATCTACCAAAAACGCTTGGATGTGCTCTAGCTAATTTTGACACATGGAAAAAGATCGGTATTCTGGCGTGAAAGGCAATAAAAACAATTAAAGGCGCACCAAAGCCAACCTCAAGCAATACACGATCGTTCCTCAGAAATCTTAGGCAAGTTAGAAAAACTCCAACGCATCACGTTGTTTCTTCTAAATCCCTTAGAATGCGGATTTCAAAGGTTTTATCTGGGGTGTCTAGTAGCGTGATTTGCCCCCCGTGCGCCTCTACCACCTGCAAAGAGAGCGCCAAACCTAGCCCATTGCCCTTTAATTTGGTGGTTTCAAAGGGCTCAAAGAGCACTTCTTTATCAATAATTTCCTTCCCATCGTCCTTAATGTGGCAGACCACCCACTCCCCTTCTTCAAAGATATTGACCTCAATTTGCCCCTCTTCTAAATGCCCCTCTTCAATCGCATCAATGGCGTTATACAAGAAGTTTTGCAGGGCGATACTGAGCAAGCTTAGATCGTAGCGCGCGCTAATGGGCGCGATGTCTGTTTTCAGTGTGATGTCCTTGGTGTAGGTGTATTGGTTGAGCGCGTCCTTGATCTCATCTTCTAGCAAAGAGAGACTTTGTACGATCTTATTGGCATGCACCCCTTTAGAAAAGAGCAAAGTCGCCTTGATGATGCGCTCCACGCGCCACAACGCCTTTTGCAATTCAAAAACGATGGGCTTGGTCTTCTCATCTACCTTTTTGAGCAACACAGAGGTGAGAAGTGAGATAGAGCCTACGGGGTTGCGAATCTCATGGGCTAGGTGGGCGGAGATCTTGCCCATAGAGACTAGGCGTTCTTGACGCTTTTGCTTGGTGATGTCTGTAGCGGTGATGATCTCCTTGCCCTGAATCTTGTTGTGCTGAAATAAATAGTTCTTGCCCTCATGCTCGATCTCGCTATTAAAGCCTTGCGCGCGCGCCTTTTCAAAAATGCTCTGATTCTCTAGGGCTTTGCTATTCTTATAAAAGAAACTCTTGTTCTCATTGAGCACCCAAATGGCTTGGGGGAGAATCTCAATCACCCATTCATAAAGGGCTTTGTAGTCCTTAAACTCTTTTTCTACCTTGTAGCTTTGCAAAATAAACTCATTGAGCAAGGCTAAAAGCTCTTGGCGATCCCCGATTTTGTGTAAAATCCCTTCTGAATCCGCTGGTCTCTCCATGTGATCCCTAACCTTGTTTCTTGGCTTCCTCTTGGGCTTTCAGAAAGTTGAACAAGAGCTCGCTATAGCCAAAATGCCCACTGAGCTGATCTGAGAGCGATTCTTTGAACATGGATTGGTAAATCTCGCTCCCGGGTTGTTTAGGGTAGAGCGGGTTGTCTAGTTTGAGCGCGGTGTCTAGCATGAATTTCAAGAGCAAGGATTCAAAGGCATTAGTCTGTTCTTTGAGCTTGGCATCATCGCCCTTAAGACTCTTGGCATCGAGTTTATTGGCTAAATACTGGTTGTAGATGTCTAAATTATTCTTGATCATATGACCTCCATTTCTGCGCTGATCGCTCCCCCCTTTTTCATCGCCTCTAGGATAGAGACGATGCCCTTAGGACTCACCCCGATTTTTTGCAACGCCTTAACCACGCTGGCAATAGTCGCTTTCTGTGAGCTCAAAACATTCTCTTTGGTGTCAAACATGGTTTGTGCGTCCAGCTTTTGAATATCCTTTTTTGCCTTGCCCTTCTTGGGTTCTAAGAGCTCCTTTGTGATCTTGATAGTTACATCTCCGCTAGTAACCACCACCGGGTGCACCACAATATCCACCCCCGCCACCACAGTGCCTGATTTTTCATCAATGATAATCTTATTGGCATGGCTGTAATCAATATTGACTTCTTGAATCAACGCCAAAAACTCTACCATAGTTAAATTATCCGGTTTTTTGAGCTTGATGGTTTTGGGGTCAATGGCTAAGGCGACCGCGCCTTTAAAAGCGCGATTCAAAGCCTCTTGAATCTTGATCGCGTTTTTGAAATTGGGCTTTTTAAGACTCAAGGTCATGCCATTTTTATGAAAGAGATCGTAACTGACCTCGCGCTCAATGGTCGCGCCATTGATGATCGTCCCTGAGAGTAGATTAGCCGAATTGCCCAAACTCACGCTCCCCTGGGCGATGGCGTAAATATTCCCATCAATGGCGCTTAAGGGGGTCATCACCAACACCCCATGATCGATGGATTTGGCATCCCCAATGGAGGAGATTTGTACATCAATCTTATCGCCCTGCCGTGCAAAAGAGGGCAGGCTAGCGGTGATCATCACGGCGGCGACATTCTTAGACTTGATGTCTTGGGGGGAGACTTTCACATTCACGCTTTCTAGCATGTTGGCAATGGATTGCATGGTGAATTTAGAGCCAGACTTATCCCCCGTGCCATTGAGTCCAATCACCAACCCATAGCCCACTAACTGGTTATCGCGCACGCCCACGATATTGGCGATGTCTTCAATCTTCTCGGCATGCAAGCCCACCACACACACACAAAGGGCTAAGAATCTGCTTAAACTTCCCATGCACGCATTCTAGCTAAACTTTTTTAATCCGCGCTTGGCAATATAGCCCCACAGACCTAGAGAAACCCCCACCATCACCAAGCTTAAAATCTGCCCCATGCTCAAGTGCCAAAAATAATACCCTAGTTGCACATCTGCCTCTCTCCAGTATTCGCAAACAAAGCGCGCGCACGCATACCCCAAACCATAAACCACCATGAGCATGCCCGGAGCGCGCACAAACTTTTTAGCCACCAACACCACCACAAACAGCACCAGCCCCTCTAAAAACGCCTCAATGAGTTGGCTAGGGTAGCGCAAAACCCCATTGACCATAATGCCAATTTTATGCCCCCACACATCGCCACTAGGCACTATGCGCCCTACTAATTCTTGGTTTAAGAAATTGCCTATCCGCCCAAAGACATACCCCAAGGGCAAAGAGATCGCAATCAAGTCCAAATAAATTAAAAAGTTTTGCTTTTTGACCACGCTAAAGAGTACAGAGGCGATCAAAAAACCCACCAGCCCGCCATGGTAGCTCATCCCTCTAATGCCCACAAATTCGCCATTGTAAAAGGGGTTGAAAATCTGCCATGGGGCTTTGAGATAGTAAAGGGTGTTGGGATCGTAGATGAGGATATAGCCCAAGCGCGCGCCCAAGATCACGCCCAACTCCACATAGAGAAAATAGCTTTCAAAATGCGCCCTAGTGATGGGGAAACGCTGCGGATCGCATTTGATCGCCCTGAGCGCGACAAAAAAGGCGATGAGCAGCGCGCTCACATAAGCCAACCCATACCAATGTACATTCAAGCCAAAGAGAGAAAAGGCAATGGGGCTAAAATGGCTATAAATTTCATTCCAAAAACTCAAAAACCATCTCCTAGGTCAAAATAGGGGGGGGTGGGGGCTTGTAGGTCATAGCCCAAAATCTGCACGCGTTTAGCATGCAAAAAGAGATGCGCACTGGGCTTTGCTCCATAGAGGGTATCCCCCACAATGGGGTGCTTGATCGCGCTTAGGTGCGCGCGGATTTGATGGGTTACCCCGGTTTCAAGCACCACTTTTAAAAGGGTGTGGCGGGGGTAATGCTTTAGGGGGGTGATGTGCGTGATCGCCTCTTTGCCCCTAGGATCACAGAGACTTTTGACAAAACCCTTATGCGCATGCGCATGGCTTTTTTGCACCCTTAAGGGCATGCGCAAGGTCTGTACTCCGCGCACTATGCCCTCCACCAACGCGCAATACTCCTTATAAACTCCTCTTTGTTTGAAAGCCAATAGCGCGCGGGTATAAAAGGGATCACAAGCTAGCAAGAGAACCCCGCTTGTGGGCTTGTCTAGGCGGTGCAAGAGTTGGTAGGGCGCATGCGTATCTTGTACTCTATAGCTATCCACTCCCGAGCTCTTGCAAATGGCTAAGAGTGTGTCATCTTGATAGAGAACGCTAGACTCCACACTTTCTAGCACCTCAAAACGCGTTGTGAGAGGGAGCAGAGTTCTAGCCAATTTTACGGGTTTGTTGTGTACGCGCACTCTGCCCAAATCAATCAAGCTTTTGGCTTGGTTGTGCGAGATACCCAATTGCACACTTAAGAGTTTATAGGCTTTTTGCATATCATTTGGGCTAATGTTTCTAGGCGGTGATCGCCATATTCAATAGAGCTAGGCAGGATGTTTTGGGCTTGGGCTAAAGCTTGGCTTAATTGATAGGGTTCTACCAAGACATAATTTTGCACACAGCTAAACAAGGCTTCTTGATTGAAAATATGCATGCCACTGATGAGTTTAGCCCCAAAAAAGGCAGGTTCTAGGGGGTTATGCCCTCCTATGGGGGCAAAAGCCCCTCCCAAGATCACAATGTCGGCGATGGCATAAAAGTCATTGAGCACCCCTAGCGCGTCAATCAAGGTAACTTGATGACGCCATGTGAGCCCCTCTGAAAAGACATCAAAAATAAGTCCTTTTTGGATCAGCATTTTCTGCACTTCTGCAAAGCGTTCGGGGTGGCGCGGGGCAAGGCAGAGAAACGCATCGCTTTGAAGAGCTAGAAACGCTTCTAAGATCAAAACTTCTTCGCCCGGGTGGGTGCTAGCCCCTAGAATCAAAGTTTTAGGGGGTTTTGGGTAGTGGTTGGTGTGCTTGGGGGGGTTGAACAGCTTGAGATTGGGGAAGATCGCCCCTGTTCGCGCCCCTAAGGCATACAGCCTTTCTAAATCTAGCATGCTTTGGGCGTAGATGCGATCCACCTTAGAAAACAGGTAAGCATAAAACGCTTTAAAGCGGTGGTAACGCGGGTAAGAACGCTTAGAGATGCGCGCGTTGATCAACAAGGTTTGCGCCCCCATTTTTTTACCCAAAACAAAGACCCCTAGCCACAATTCGGCTTCTGTAACCACTAAGGATTGCAACTGATCTAAATCCTTGCGCCATAGCCAAAGCAAAGTTTCAAAGAGTAAGTAGCGCACCTGTACATAGGCGTTATGGGCATAGGTGTTATAAGCAAGCGTGTAGCCGGTTTGGGTGGTGGTGGTGAGCAAGATAGGGGTATTGGGGAAAAGGGCTAGCAAGGGTTCTAGGGATTTGACTTCGCCAAAGGAGCAGGCATGAAACCACAATGTGGGTTTAAAGCTCAAGGCATGCCCCTTAGCAAAAAAACGCGCCCCCAAAGAGTGGCGGTATTTGGGTTTGAAACGCCACAGGGCGATTAAGGGCAGAGCTAATAGGTGTGCTAGTGCAAGCACAGCAATATAGACGCGATAAAAAATTAGATCTCGCTTGTGGATTGGGGTTGGGTTTCTACATAGAGAATGCGCCCACAATGCGGGCAGGTCAAAATGTCTTGACTGCCCAAAATCTCCGTATAAGTCTTGTCATTAATGCGGATAAAGCACCCCCCGCACGCCTGCCTGCGCACACTCACCACACAGGTATTGCCCGCCCAACGCCTAATGCGTTCGTAAAAGGCGATGAGTTTGCGATCCATGTTGAGGGTGAGGGTTTGCTTTTGCTGGAAAATCTCCTGTTGGCGTTGCTTGATCTCTGCGGTGTCCTTTTCAACCTGTTCTTCTAGAGCATTAATTTGAGCCTCGAGACTTTCTAAAGCTTCTTTCAATGAATCTTGAAGCTTACTTTTATGAGTGATCTCATTTTCTAGTTGCTCAATCTCCTTGTTAGCTTGGTTAGCGCGTTCTTTAGTAATGTCCTCTTCAATACTTAGTGATCGCAATTCGCGCTCAGATTTAATTTGAGCAATCTTTTTTTGAATGCTGTCCACTTTGGCATTGATTTCATGTAAGGTCTGTTCGTTCTTGGCAATTTGCAATTTCAACGCCGCTTTTTCTTCTTCTAGCGCGCTGTACTCGGACTGCTGCTTGTGTTTGGTGGCTAATGCCTTATCTAAATCCACGCGCTTAGCTTGAATCAAGGGTTCTAGGGCTTCAATGTCTTTATCTAGGCGCGAAATCTCTATCAATTGGGTTAAATGCGCGTTCATGCCATGCCTTGTAGATGTAATTAGATGAGGGTTTTAGCATATTTTGGCTTAGGAAGAAATCTTGGTAGAAAAAGACAAGTATGCTAAATTTGTGTATCGTTGTGCAAATTACAAGAAAAACATGTCTCCTTGTAAGTTAAGATGGAGGTTTATATCGAGATTTATAAAAGTCTTCTTAGACGCAACTTTTTCAACACCTCTCCTACTTTCCCTGTGCCAGATACGAATATATGGAGGTATACCACGAATTAGCAGCATTCATCCCACCCACTAAAACAAACACATTTTCTAGTTCCAAATCCAACAAGCGTTCTAAGTAATTTTGTGATAGCCTACCGGACTTAGAACTAAAACTGGAAGCTAATCGGGTGAAATTGTCCAAGTTCAGAGAAGCTATCAGAGTCAGGTTTTGTGGCCCCCTGTTAGAACGCTCTATCATCAAACAGGAATCTAGCTCTTGTATGATAGATGGGTCTTATTTTTCCTTGTCATACTCTCCACAGCTAAAGCTAGAGGATTTTGGGATCAACAAGGCTTGCCTACTAGGTGATTCTTACAATCTCTCCTCCAAAAGTCGATTCCTTGACTCTGTGGCAGATATTGCAACACAAAAAACGCTTTATATCCCTATAGCTCCTATAGCTAAAGCTAGGAGACTTACGGAGCGAGCTGTAACCAAGTATACTTATGCTCGAGATGGCTGAGGTATGGATTGTTGCAAGTTTACGAAACCGCCTTTTAGTGGGTGGGGATTTACTTTAGGTGCACAGTGATTGATATAAATACGCTAGACGCAAAATTAAATCTTGGGTTGCCTTTGATGGATTTTTTAGAGCTCTTGCTAAATCCTCCTAAAGACTATGTGGCTTATACCTTGTTGGAAACTCTAGAAGTCGGACAACAAGGTTGTTTAGAGGTGCAGTGTTTAGGTGTGAGTGCGACTAAAACACTTAAAATAAGGGTTTTAGCCTTAGCTTTCAAGCGTGAAATAGAATTGATTCATTTTAACTATTCTGCCTACCAGATTAAGACTTTTTCTCAAAAGCACTATTTTGTTTATGGAAGATTACGTGCTAATCCCCACTCTCATACTCTACAAATAGTCCACCCTACTATCATCACAACCCCCAATAGCATTGCCATGCATTTTAAAAAGGAAGCCAAACATACCCGTGCCTTTAAAGCACAAAAAGATTTTAAAAACTATCCAGACTATGCAAACCATGTCCTAAGTCCCGCCAACCTTGCCAAGCTCGCCTTGGCACATGTACCCTCAGAAGTACGGACAAATTTGAATTGTATTTTTCACCCAACTTCAGAATTTGTACGCGCTTTCAACACCCATAAGGGTTTTTTTGGCAAGTATTTAGAATCCCTAAAATTTATCGAAGCATGGGCATACATGCTTTCTTTGAGTACTAAAAAATGGGATTTTAAAAGTAAATTCGCTGGTCATACAAATACAAAAGCCCTCCAAGAGTTTATCCAAGCCCTCCCCTTTACCCTCACGCCTGACCAACAGCATGCTATTGCAAGTATCCAACAAGACATGCAGGGAGCGATGGCGAGCAAAAGACTTGTGATGGGAGATGTGGGTTGTGGAAAAACAATGGTGATTTTAGCTAGTGTTGCCTTGGTTGCCCCCTACAAAAGCCTCTTGATGGCACCCACAAGCGTTTTAGCTAAACAGCTTTATGAAGAGGCGTGCAAATTCCTTCCTCGTTCTATCAAGGTGGCGTTATTGTTGGGGGGCTACACCTCTAAAAAAGCGTTGCAATCTCTACAAGAGGCAACTTTCATTATCGGCACAACAACTCTATTATATGTGCCTTTAGACATGTCTGAAGTGGCTTTGGTACTCAGCGACGAGCAACACCGCTTTGGAACAAAACAACGCTATCTTCTAGAGCAACGCGCCCATACGGGCTTTGTCGATGGTTCTGTACGCAAACCTCACTATTTGCAATTTTCTGCTACCCCCATTCCTAGAACTTTGGCAATGATGACGGCTAAATTTGTTAAAACTACCCTTATCAAAGACAAGCCTTACCACAAAAATATCACCACACAACTCATCAACAAAGCCCACTTTAACGCACTTTTGAGTCATATTCATACTCAAATCATGCAGAATAAACAAGTCGCTATCATTTACCCTCTTGTAGAAGAGAGTGTGCGTGCAGATTACATGCCCCTTAAACAAGGCGCACTTTATTGGCAGAAGCATTTCGAAGGCGTGTATGTCACTAGTGGCAAAGATGCCAACAAAGAAGAAATTTTAGAAGAGTTTGCTCAAAAGGGGAATATTTTATTGGCCACAACACTTATCGAGGTGGGAATTAGTCTTCCCAAACTCTCTAGCATTGTGATTGTAGGGGCAGAACGCTTGGGGTTAGCCACCCTACACCAACTCAGAGGTAGAGTCGCGCGTTTAGGAGGCAAGGGCTATTGTTTTTTATTTACACACCATATCAATAACCCTAGACTCCAAGAATTTAGTGAAACTTTAGATGGCTTTGAGATTGCTAATCTAGACCTAAAATACCGCAATTCCGGGGATTTACTACAAGGCACACAACAAAGTGGCTCTCATTTTAATTATTTGGATTTAGCTGTGGATGACAAAATTATTACACAAGTCAAGGCGCTATTTTGATAGGCATAGTGCGAACGCTTACACTATCTACACAATCTTGTGCTATACTTTAGTCTTTTAAATCAGATCGAGGAGTGTGCATGGACATAGGCATGCAGCAGAGTTACGCCAAGTCTGTTGGGGTCGCTAGAGGGGAGGTTGCGGAATACGATTATTCGATTGCGCGCCTATTCATCATTGCCATGATGGTTTTTGGAGTGATTGGTATGGTGATTGGTGTGTTGTTGGCTTTTCAGCTAGCATTCCCCCAGCTCAACTACATCGCTGGAGAATATAGCATCTTTGGGCGATTGCGTCCTTTACATACAAATGGAGTGATCTACGGATTTACTTTGGGAGGTATTTGGGCAAGTTGGTATTATATTGGACAAAGAGTCTTAAAAATTACCTACCACGATCACCCTTTTTTAAAAGTGGTCGGATATCTGCATTTTTGGCTTTGGATTATTGCTTTAGTGGCGGGCGTTTTGAGTTTATTTGCAGGGGAGACTCAAAGTAAGGAGTATGCTGAACTCGCGTGGCCCATCGATATCTTGGTAGTACTGGTGTGGGTGCTTTGGGGAGTGAGTATGTTTGGAAGCATGGGGGTCAGGCGCGAGAATACAATCTATGTTTCCCTGTGGTATTACATCGCCACTTATGTAGGCATTGCTGTGCTCTATATTTTTAACAATCTCTCTATCCCAACTTACTTTGTAGCCAATATGGGTAGTTTGTGGCATTCTATTTCTCTTTATTCGGGAAGCAACGATGCATTGGTACAATGGTGGTGGGGACATAATGCGGTGGCGTTTGTTTTTACGAGTGGGGTGATTGGCACAATCTATTACTTTCTTCCTAAAGAGAGCGGACAACCTATCTTCTCTTATAAATTGACCCTCTTCTCCTTTTGGAGTTTAATGTTTGTTTACATTTGGGCGGGCGGACACCACTTGATCTACTCTACTGTGCCTGATTGGGTACAAACTCTCTCTTCTGTTTTCTCCGTCATTCTAATTTTGCCTTCATGGGGTACAGCAATCAACATGTTGCTCACCCTTAGAGGGCAATGGCATCAACTCAAAGAGTCGCCCTTGATCAAGTTTTTGGTATTGGCAAGCACTTTCTATATGCTTTCTACTTTGGAGGGCTCTATCCAAGCAATCCGTTCTGTCAATGCGCTCGCACATTTTACCGACTGGATCATTGGGCATGTGCATGATGGTGTGTTGGGCTGGGTGGGCTTCTCGCTCATTGCTGCTATCTATCATATGGTGCCTCGCGTTTTCAAAAGAGAAATTTATTCTGCTAAACTTATGGATGTACAGTTTTGGTTAATGACTTTGGGTATCGTGCTTTACTTCTCTTCAATGTGGGTAGCAGGCATTACTCAGGGTATGATGTGGCGCGATGTGGATCAATATGGCAACCTCGTCTATCAATTCATTGACACTGTGCGCGTGTTGATTCCTTACTATGTAATCAGGGGTATCGGGGGTAGCTTGTACCTTATCGGATTCTTCATCTTCCTTTATAATGTGCTCATGACGATTCAAAAGGGGCGCGTGTTGGAAAAAGAGCCCGCTTATGCTACACCTATGGGTATGAGATAAGGAGTCCACATGTTTAGCTTTTTGGAGAAAAACCCTTTCTTTTTTACTTTAGCTTTTGTTGTTGCTTTTGCCATCGCAGGGATTGTGGAGATTTTGCCCAACTTCTTTAAATCTGCAAGGCCTATCGAGGGACTCAAGCCCTACAGCATTTTGGAAACAGCTGGACGACAGGTTTATATCAAGGAAGGATGTTATAACTGCCATTCCCAACTGATCCGCCCCTTTCAAGCAGAAGTGCAACGTTATGGGGCCTATAGCTTGAGTGGTGAGTACGCTTATGATCGCCCTTTCCTATGGGGCTCACGGCGCATTGGTCCTGACTTACATCGTGTGGGAGATGTACGCACCACAGCTTGGCATGAAAAACATATGTTAGACCCTACTAGTGTCGTACCCGGAAGTATTATGCCTGCTTATAAACATTTGTTTACCAAAGATAGTGATTTTGATACTGCCTACGCGGAAGCCTATACTGAGAAAAAGATCTTTGGTGTGCCTTACGATGTTTCTAACGGCGTAAAGCTTGGCAGTGCCAAAGAAGCCAAACAACTCTTCTTGCAAGAGGCGAAAGCAATTGTGGAGAACATGCAGAATCCTCAAATTGCAGAGGCGCTCAAAGCTGGACATGTTAAAGAGATTGTTGCTTTGATTGCCTACCTTAATAGCTTGGGGCAGTCTAGAGTCGCTCATGTGAATTTGGTAACCAATACCTCTGAGGAGAAGAAGTGATGGATTTGGATACACTTAGAGGGTTTGCCTATGTGTTTTTTACGATTCTTTTTACCCTCTTTCTCTATGCCTATATTGTAAGCATGTATGTTAAGGATAAAAAGGGCATTACTAATTACGAACGCTATAGTCAATTGGCTCTTCAAGATGAACTTCATGACGCGCTCATTGAACCGCGCCCACCCCTATCTTCACATAAAAGAGGCTAAATGGACATCTTAAAAGATCATATCAATTTGTTTGCACTAGGGGCGGCTTTGGTGATCTTAGTGGTTACCTTGAGCATGAGCTCGTCTTTATTCAAGGCGATGCGTGAAAAGACTAGCGGGGGCACTCTGTATAATAATGGACATCAATTCGATGGAATTGGCGAGTTTTTAAATAACATCCCCACAGGGTGGATCATCGGTTTCTTAGCTATCATTACATGGGGTGTTTGGTATATCTTTTTTGGTTACCCTCTTTTTAATTACTCCCAGATCGGAGAGTATAACAAAGAGGTTGCCAAATATAACCAAAAATTTGAGGCACACTGGAAAAACTTGAGTGCTAAGGATTTAGAACAGATGGGGCAGGGGATCTTTTTAGTGCAATGTTCGCAATGTCATGGGCTGGAGGCCACTGGCTTGGATAACACGGCGCGTAATTTAGTAACTTGGGGTAAAGAGGCGGGGGTCGTTGAAACGATTAAACAGGGCTCTGTAGGTTTAGGCTACCAAGCTGTAGAGATGCCTCCTATTGAGATGAGTCCAGAAGATGCTAAAGCAGTGGCGAGTTTCGTGATGGGAAAGATCTCAGATCTTAAGCACACAAATAACCCTCAGCTCGTACAAAAGGGTGAGACTATCTTTGCTAACATGTGCGCAAGCTGTCATGGAGCTGATGGCAAGGGGCAAGGGGGCATGGCAGCAGATTTAAGCCATTATGGCACGCAGGTGTTCTTAAAAGAGATTCTTGATAAAGGTAAAAAAGGGCACATTGGAGAAATGCCTAGTTTTGCCTACAGACATTTCAATGATATTCAAGTGCAAGCGCTTGCGCACTACATTCAGTCTTTACAGGGAGAAGAGTGATGAATGGTTTATTTGGTTTGAATGGTTTATTGGGTTGCTTGATCGTGGTTGCTGTACTCCTAGTTTTTGTAGGCTTTTTTGGCTTCAAGGCAGTTCAAATCCAGCAGAGAGAAGCCACACATTACTATCAACTGGATGCAGGCAAGATTGAGATGTTTGAGAAAAACCGCCAATTTTATCAGTCTAAGGAATAACGATGTTTACAGGTATGGAAAAGTTATTAGGCTTGTTTTTGATTCTTTTATTCGTGATCACCGTGGTGCTTTATTTTATTAAACCTAGCTTCTTATTCGCCGTTTGATGCTTGTAGTGGAGCGCATGCTAAAGCTTGTGCTCTTGTGTTTTTTTGGGTTGTTGACAGCTCAGCAAGGTTTTGTGCGTAGCAATGTAGCATTGCATTTTGTGCCTAAAAGTGTAGAGTTAGTGGAGCGCGTTTCAACAGAGTTAAGGCAAAAGACGGGGGTTTCTTTCGTGCTATTTGTGGTAGATGCGCATGTGCATAATAGGCAGGAGCGTTTGACTTACCAACAAGCGCGCCTAAAAGAGTTGGATGCGCCCTTTGTGGCGTTTTTTGCTTACTTTACAGCCCAAAAAATCGCTATTGTGACAGATCCTGCTAATTTGCTCGATGCAGATCAAATCTTCTTCGAGCGTATTGCGCCTTTTCTACCAAAGAAATGGGGGGAAAACATGGAAGAAAATAACGCTCGCTTCTCGTTTGCCCTGCTCAATGGTTATACTTATATGGCAGATGCAGTGGCACAAAAATACCATGTGCATTTAGAGAATAATATTCAAGAAGAAAACCATAATAACTTAATCAAAACTACTCTTTATATTTTGCTTTGTTCTCTCTTAGCGCTCTTTTTTTATGGCTATTTTTTTGGAGCAAGAAAACATGGACACTAAAGAAAAAAACTACTGGCCTATAGGCATTTTGGCAGTGCTTCTGCTAGGGGTGGTGTTGGTAGGCGCGTTAGTAATTGTTGCTATCAGGTATACCCCAAAAAATGATGACTCCTACCTCACACAGCATACCTATACCGATGCGCACATCAATACCATGCTTGCACATTATCGCTTATTTTTGCAAAACTATCACTTGGTCTTGGTTAGTCAAAACCAAAGCTTAACCCCTCCTTTCCCTTATTACCTCAATCAAAATACTCCCATGCTTTGGCTCAAGCTACAAGATAATCAAGTGCGTATCTTGATTAAAAAGCTCCGACCTGAGGCAGCCCCTTTAGAGTTATCGGTTTTGCTCGTTAAAGGCAAGGAAACCTCTCAGCCTTTTAGTAAACCACAGTGTGCAGAAAGCCCCAAACAAATTGCGTGCGACTTGCACCCTTTTAATCTTCCCGCAGAAGGGAACTACAAACTTTTAATTAGAGTCGATTTCAAGGGAAGCTATATCCCCTTGATTCAACCCGCCTACGCGCGCTAAAAGGTAAAGGTGTAGTTGACATACCAAGAATAAAGACGACGGATATAGAGACTTCCATCGTTCTTGGTTTGCAAGAAAGGGTTCTTTTTGAGCATGGGGAACTTAATTCCCGCCTCGATGCTACTGTGTTTAAGAAGGCGTATGCGACCACCTACATTGAAGAGGAATTGAAACCCTGTTGCTTTTTTATCCAATCCTACATATGTGAGGGCAACATTGTTAAAATCTGGTGTAGCCAAAATCCATGAGTTGCCTGCAAACTGGACACCTCCCACAACTCCTAGTGCCATAGCCTGATTGTTGATCACATTAAAAACGAGATCTGCGCCTCCGCCATAGGTGAGCATATTGGGTGCAACGGGCTTATTGCCACCTACAAGCTGTTGTAAGATTCCCATCACATTGACCTGACACTGGGGCATGCCACCTTGCACCGGGACTTGGGGAGGAGTCGGACCCTTACATACAATAGGATCGCCTGTGGCATTTTTGCGCGCAGCAAATTCAACCCCTTGCGCATGAGCATAGTCAAAAAAACCATAAAGTTTCACACCAAAATACTTGCTAGGAAAGAGCTGGTAACCCAACTGCACCCCAAAACCTTTCAGAGGAGTAGTAAGTTCCGTAGTCTTACCTCCACTCTGCATGCGAAGTTGCGCCTTACCCTGTTGATAACCAGCACCGATAAAAATTCCATTCCCATCTGTGGCATTCAAAAAGGCAATCAAAGAAGCCAAGGAAAGAACGGCAGAAAATTTGCGACGCATTTTACTCCTTTATAGGTAAATTTATGTTATATCAGCTTACCCTTCCCATACTAGATTTTAAACATAATCCCCCCAAAATCTACTTAAATAAAAGGTACCATAGTCAGCTAACGCCTGCACTGAACGATTTCTATCTCAGATGTGTTAAATAGTAATCTTGGAAAAATATCCATAAATACACAAATATTTATCTTTAAATGTAAAGTTTGTAATTGTTACAATTTTTTACAATTTATAAAATAAGTCGCGCTGTCTGTCCTATGTAGGTATTGCTTTATAAGTGATTCTATGTTATCGTCCGCAAGGTTGCGCCTGATGATTTGGTGGCTGTGCAAGCCCAACTTATCTCTCTTTGAGGTGTGCATGTTTTTCGCTTTGCGCTTTAAGGACTTTTCTGTAGGTCTTCTCTCGATTCTTTTGGTGGTACTTGCTTCTTTCTTAGACGCTCGTGCCATGTTTATCCCAAAGGATAAAGCCCAGTTAAGAGCTCTTTTAAAAAACCCCAACATTGCACTTTCTCAGATCGATACCAAACATATTACAGATATGAGCTATCTATTTTGTTTGCAGAATCCTTTGGAAAAAAAGGGTATCTGTACACCCTATCGCGAAGATTTTACCGGGATTGAAACTTGGGATGTCAGCCATGTAGAAAACATGGAGGGCATGTTCATGAATCAGGTGCGTTTCAACTGCCCTTTAAAGCAGTGGAACACGTCTCATGTAAAAAACTTTAGCTATATGTTTGCTAATGCTATCAGTTTTAACCAGCCCTTGAATACATGGAACACCTCTAAGGGAGTGGATTTTAGTTACATGTTTGCTAATGCTATCAGTTTTAACCAGCCCTTGAATACATGGAACACCTCTAAGGGAGTGGATTTTAGTTACATGTTTTACCATGCTAAGGTTTTTAACCAACCCTTGAATCGATGGAATCGGTGGAATCGTCTCCGCAAACCTCCTCAAAACTTTAGCTACATGTTTGCTAGAGCCACGCGCTTCAACCAAAATATTAGCACATGGAAAGGCTTGAAGAAAGCAAATACCCAAGGTATGTTTTTAGACACTTCTATCAAGCGCTCTATCCCCGATTCCCTCAGCGCTACCCCTCCCAATCTGATAACCTTTTTGCACTATCCTAAGAACAAGCAGGAACTTATTGCCCTCTTGCAGGACCCCAATGTGGCGTTAGAAACCATCAATACAGGACTCATCGAAGACATGAGTTATTTGTTTTGCAATAAAGAGGCTACTTATGCGCGGCTTATGCAACTTCCTATTAGAAATGGCGCGCTATGGAAATCACGCGATAGTGAGTATGCCCAAATTTTGGAACTCTATAGTCGTTGCAGCACTTTAGAGGAACGCACAGACTTGGAGGGAATTGAAACTTGGGATGTGAGTCGTGTTAAGAATATGGAAGCGATGTTTATGGGCAGAAAATTGCAGATTGCTCTAAATAATTGGGACACGAGCAGTGTTACTAACATGAAAGCCATGTTTGCTTTCTCTTCCTTTAATCAACCTTTGGAAACTTGGGAGATGCAACGCGTTAAGAATACAAGTTTTATGTTCTATGCTTGTAAGGATTTTAACCAAGATCTCAATGCATGGGATGTAAGTTATGTTGAGGACATGAATTATATGTTCAGTCTTACCTACCACTTTAATGGCAATATTAGGGATTGGAAACCTAGTCGCGCTACCAGTTTGCAAGGGACATTCAAATACGCAACTGCTTTCAACCAACCTATCGGAGCTTGGGACACTAGTCGCGTTACAGACATGTCCTATCTCTTCTATGGAGCTTTTGCTTTTAATCAGCCTTTGAATACATGGGACACTAGCCATGTTACAAACATGCAAAAAATGTTTTTTTACGCTAAAAATTTTAACCAAACCCTCTCTAGTTGGAATACTAAAAAAGTTACCAACATGTATAAGATGTTCGCCTATGCTCAGAGTTTTAACCAGGACTTAAGTACTTGGCATTTACACCAAGCTAATGTGCGTTGCATGTTCTTTCACGCAACAGGCATGAAAGACTTTCGGAATATTGATAATTTAAATTGCACTTGAGAGGAGACTATGCTCCTAATTTCTCACACATTGCTAGGAATGTGTCCGCGCTGTATTTAGCAAGAGCGAGAGTCATTTTTTGGTGGCATGGTAAAGAGAGCTCAGCCTGATAGAATGCTTGAGCTTTTGGTAGATGCAAGACACCTAGGCGCTCTTGATAAAGTTTGAAGGTATGGATAGGCTTGTAGTGCACTTGCACACCAATTTGTGCCTCTAGCAAACCTTGTAAAAGTATTTCTTTTTGTCCCCATAGTGTAGGATTAAGTAAAAGGGGATAAAGATGATTGGAGCTAGTAATATGGGCTGGTAAGCTTGCATGTAAAGGTGTGCAATAAGGATTATCAGCAAACACGCGATCATAGAAACACGCAATCTCTTCACGCACAGCAATGAAGCGATCAAGCTTGGGAAGTTGGCTTAAGCCTAGTGCGCCCTGCAATTCATTCATCCTAAAATTATACCCATAGTTAGCCACTTCTACATCAAAGCCTTGACTTTCTATCCCATGTGCGCGCAAAAGCTTAAGCCGATGATAAAGTTCTGAACTCTGTGTGGCGACCAGCCCACCCTCAGCTGTGGTCATTGGTTTGATAGCATGCAGGCTAAAAATAGTCGCATCTGCTAGTCCTCCAATCTTTTGTCCGCCGTAACTCCCCCCCAACGCATGCGAACTATCCGAAATAAAATGGAGTTTATGGCGTGCACAAAACTCTCTAATAGCTTCGATATGCACACTCCGCCCTCCATAATCAACGCTCACTACTGCTCTGATGTCCTCAGGGTATGCACAATTACGATAGGTTTCTTCTAAAAGAGCGGGGTCTAAATTACCATCGATTCCAATATCACAAAACAGGGGTGTGGCTTGGCATGCTAAAAGCATATTTGTAGTGGCAACAAAGCTCAAAGGAGTTGTAATCGCACTGTGCATGGAAAGTCCTAAAGCTTGATAGGTTATCAAGAGTGCGGAAGTAGCGCTATTGCATGCAACCACATGTTTAACGTCTAGATAGTGCGCCATAGCCTGTTCAAACTCTTCTACTAGGGGGCCTTGTGCCAGGTGCGCGCCCTGTAAGGCGCGCACAACAGCCTCTATGTCATCTTTGTCAATGCATTGGGTACTATAGGGATTCATCAGTTCTCCTTAACCACCATGCTAGCTAAACTGCTTAAAAACTCTCTTGAAAACACGCGTTCAATCCTCCTTCACTCCATATTGCATGCACATTGAGCAATTAACGCAATTACCCTAGATTTTCATAGCAAATTCAAACAATGGCAATGAATATTTCTAGGGAGTCCTGAGCAAGTGATTAGCCCCCTTAAAGCACCACACACAGCCATAATTTTTAAAAAAGCTCCTCAGAGCTTGCGCGTCCATGATCGCATCTTCTAGCCCAATGAACACTTCTAAACGCACCCCCTTGGCGCATAAAAATTCTAGCTTTTCAGGGGCGTAGGCGTAGTTGAGCAAGGTTTGCAAATCTTGCAAGCTGCCCAAATGCGTGAAACGCGCCAAACTAGGGTCTTGTTGCAAGAGCGCGCTCCAACCAATTTTTTCAAAAAAAGCTTGCATGTAGGCGTGCGGGTCTTGTTGGTAGGCTTTGAGTTGCAAGTTTTTAAAGGCTTGGCTCTTGTGGGCAAGCATGCAAGGGGCGATCAACATCAAGGTTTGTACCCGTCTGCCCTGCTTTACTTGATGATAGGCAAATTCTAGCGCGCGCGTAGCCCCATAGCTAAAGCCAGCCACATCGTAACGCGTGCCCTTTTCTAAGAGCCATGCAAAAAGCCAGTCTTCATTAGAAAAGCCAAAACCGCTAAAGTATGTACCCACCATCACACAAACGAGTGTAAAATCTCTTGAATTTGGGGCTTACTAAGCTTTTCTTTTTCTAGCAAGATTTTCGCCATCGCCTGCACCTGCATTTTAGAATTGCTCAAAAATTCTTTTTGTTCTTTATACAACGCGCCTAATAACGCCTCCATGTCCGCGCGATCCCCAATGAATTTACGCCCCATCGCATATTCTTCACACATGCGCTTGGCGATTTCAAAGGCGTGTTTGAGGTCTTCTTTGGCTAAGGTGTAATGCTCTTGAAAGAACAATTCTAAGATGATCATCCCGCTTAAATACACCTTGATACTATTGTTCATCTCGCTTTGGCTACGCACCTTTTGATCGCTAGCGATCAAAAAATCCCCCATCAACAAGACTTTATCAAACTCCACTTCTAGCCAATACGCGCTGAGCGCCTTCGCGCTTTGGTAGAGCGCATAGAGATTTTTTTCTTGTTCGCTTAAGGCGACATGTTTTTTCTTGCCAAAGGCGATTTTATCCTTGACTTCTAAAATATCGCGCATGCTAATGGTGTTGTGGTTGTGGCGCAAGGCATTCAGCGCGCTTTCATTGACCAAAGAGGAGAGCATCGCCCCGCTAAAGCCCACACAAATACGCGCCACCTCTAGGCAATCTAGGCTGTGTTGCTTGTCTTTCAAGTACGACTCTAAAATCTGGGTGCGCTCCTCTAGATCGGGCAGGGAGATAAAGATACGCCGATCAAAACGTCCACTTCTGAGCAAGGCTTCATCGATCACATCAATTTTATTAGTCGCCCCGATCACAATCACCTGTGCGCTCTCCTCAAAGCCATCCATTTCGGTTAAAAGCTGGTTGAGTGTGGCTTCTCGTTCGTCATTGCGTTGGTGTCCGCGCGCCTTGCCCACCGCATCGATCTCATCAATAAAGACGATCGAGGGGCTAAAAGCCTTCGCCTTGGCAAAGAGTTCGCGCACCCTCTTAGCCCCCACGCCCACATAGATTTGTACAAACGCGCTCCCACTATGGTAAAAAAAGGGCACTTTGGCTTCAGAGGCTAGGGCTTTGGCAATCATCGTCTTGCCCACTCCTGGAGGTCCCACTAAGAGCACCCCCTTGGGCAATTTGATTTTTAAATCTTGGTATTTTTTGGGGTTTTTGAGATAATCTACGATCTCATAGAGCTCTTCTTTAACCTCTTTAGTGCCCGCGACATCTTCAAAGCGCACACTGGGCAAGGTGGCGTGCAAAGAGGGCATGGGCGGGCTTTGGGCTTTTAAAACGCTGTCATAACTGGTTTGCAGGGGGAGGTTTTTGCGTGTCCATGCAAAGCGCAAAATCAACGCTAATAAAATGAGAAAAAAGAAAATGATCACCATGTCTAAGAGTTGCTGGGTCGTGTTCTCCTCCTTGAGAATCTCAATAGGAATATTACTAGGGAATTGCAAGCTCTCTTTCCAACCCACCCGCGCGGTCTTGTAGATTTTGAAATTCACTTTCAAGTAGATGTAATTGTCATCCATTTGGATACTCTGGATTTTATCAGAATGCAAGAGGGCGTTAAAATCCTTGATACTCACCAGTTTTACTTGATCTCTTAAGAATAAAAACGCCACCACAATCGCCCCCACCAGTACCCCCAACGCCCCGATCACAACCTTCTTATTAAAGCGCCGCATAACTTCTTTCTCTTTGCACTTGGTAATTTTCTAAGCGCACCCATTGGGCGCGCAAATCGCGCGGCGCGCTAATCACCACGGGGTTAAAATACTGATCACTCCCATGATAATACCCATCTTTGTAACTCTCCACCAACACCTCTAGGGGGGTGTTTTGGGCGCGCATGCGAAAAGCGTGGTTCTTCTCTTGCACGCATGCGCTAATCGTTCTTAAGCGCTGCTTGGCAACATCTCCGCGTACGCGCGCACCCATTGTACTAGAGAGCGTACCCGCGCGCGCGCTGTAGATAAAGGGGTGCAGATGGGTTAGGGGCAAAGCTTTAAAATTTTGCAACGCCTCTTGCCAAAGACTTTCACTCTCATAAGGATGTCCTACAATAAAATCTGTCCCCAGTGCAAAACCCTTGAGCGCGATCCTTTCTAGGAGTTGGCGATCGCTGTGCGTGCGGTTACGCCGCCGCATGCGCTTTAACATGCTGTCATGGCTGTGTTGCAGGGCGATGTGTAAATGGCGCTCTAAAATGGGGTGATCGAGCAATTCTAAAAACTCGGCATCAATTTGGCTAGGCTCTAAACTCCCGATGCGCACGCGCTTAATCCCCTCAAGGCGTGCGATGTTTTTAATGAGGCGCGCGATGTTGCTCCCTGTCTCCTTGCCATAGCTCCCTACATTCGTGCCTGTGAGCACAATCTCTAACACCCCGTTTTGGGCTAGGACTTGGCATTGTGTTAAGATCTGACTCTCTGGCAAGCTTCTAGATTTACCCCGTACCAAAGGGATCACACAATAGCTACATTTGAAATCACAGCCCTCTTGAATCTTGACAAAGGCGCGCGTTTTGCCCACAAAGAGAGGCACAATGCTAGAATCGACATGCGCCAAGCTATCGGCGTGAAAAAAGCCCTCTTTGGCGTGCAATAGGGTGTTGATTTGCTCTTTAGCATCGTGCCCAAAGACTCCAAAAACATGCCCGCTTTCAAAGAGTTTCAAACCCTGAGAGTTAGACCCACACCCGGTAAAATACACCTTTTTGCCCAAAGCACTCATTTTTTTAGCATAGGCGCGCGCGCTATAATCGGCATCATTGGTGACTGTGCAAGAGTTGAGCACGATGATATCGGCTTGATCCTCTTTGCAGGTGTGCTCAAAATCTTTGAGGTGTGCCAACATCACTTGGGTGTCAAAGAGATTAGTGCGGCAACCAAAGGTTTTAAAGTAAACTTTCTGTTTCATGTTTCTTCCTGAGCTCATAGTCTTTATTGCCAAACCCATCGCCCACATCGTGCACGAGCTTGGTTGTGCTGTACGCCACGAAAATATCAGGTTCTTGCAAGAGCGCCTCCATAATATCGCTAGAAATCTTAGATTTGAGCGCGAGGGTGGCATAAGAATTGGTCTGATACCACACACTGATTTGAATCCCATCTTTTTGCAAGGCCATAAAAACCCTGGGATTCACGCTGGTGTTACGCAAAGAATACTTGGTACGCATTTTACCTAGCTGTTTATAGGTCATCTCGGTATACTGCTTGGCATGGGTGTTGGCAGTGTTTAAGGCGATCTCCATTGCCCTTTTATAATTGGAGTCAAAGGTGACATAAAACACAACTCCATCCCAAACACTCTTCATGCCAAAGTGGCTGTAATTGGCAAAAAGGTTTGTAAAGATATAATTGTTAGGAATAAAAATAATGCGTCCTGCGCGGCAGTCATTTTCCATGTAACTGGTGAGTGTTACATCTTCTAAGATAGTGATATAGAGCATGGAAATATCCAACACATCGCCCACATAGGTATTGCCATCCTTAGAGACTTTCACCCGATCGCCTACATGCACATTCCCCCCTAGGATGATAGTCAGCCAACCTAGCAAGCTCATAAAGAGATCGCGCATCGCAATGGCTAACCCTGCGCTAGCAAAGCCTAGCACCGTGACTAAGTAGGAGACATTTTCTAGGTAGGCAAATAAAAAAATCAAAATGATGATATTGGCGTTGATGAAGTTAATTGCCTTGTTGATAGTGTAGGCGCGCTCATTACTTTGTACATACTTATGGCTGATGACTTTTAAAAACCATGCCAAAATGATACTTACTAAGGCGATCAAGACTACATATAAAAGTTTAAAGAGTTGGGCTTTAATTTGGGTTTGGATATTGGCATCCACTTCCTCAATGTCTTTAGCATAGAGATCCATACTGGTTTTTAAGAGTTTTTGCGCCCCTTGCAATTCGATCTTTTTGATTTGTTCTTGGTAGAGTTTTTTAGCAATTGCGCTCTCTTCTTGTAAAGCTTGGAGGCGTGTCAGAGTGTTCACTTCCTGTTCTAGGAGATCTAATGCCTCCATTAAAAGTTGTTGGTTGCGCTTCATAGAGGCGTATTGCGCCTTGATAGTTTTAATAAAGGAAATTCCCGCCACAATCGCTAGAGGGTTGCTAATGGAGGGGATAGTGCCAATTTGGGGTTTTTCTACAAGCTCCTTAAAAGGATTGACCTTATACTGTTCTAAAAGCTCTTCTTGATGCTGGAGAGCTTGCAGGGTGTGATTTAAGGTGCTGATTTGCAAGGAATCACTGCTTTTCTTGTGTCTAAGTATTTTAAGTTGATTTTGAATGCTTTGGATTTCGGCATAAATTTGCTCGTAACTTTCTACATTGTTAAATTTCTTAAGCCAAATATTATTGCTAGTATTTAGGCGTTTTTCCAAATGGGCTAGTTCAATATGCAATTGCATGATTAAGTTTTGATGAGACATGCTGGGGTCTTGTGCACCCACTACTACACTCAAACAGAGTAAAAAGAGCCACCATCTCATGAGGTAGGCTTGGGAGAAATGAGAATATCCTCAGCCTGCTCAAAGGCTTTAAGGATTTCTAAGGCAATTTGAGAACGTAAGCCCAAAGTATCATAAGCGCCCACTAGATAGGAAACATACAAGCGCATGCCTTCTTTTTCAGGCATCAAGGCTATTTTGGGTGTAGAATCTAGCGTACGCAAAGCGTATTTAGCGCGTAGTTTAGCTAATTGTGCGCGAGTCATTTCGCTATAAGGTTTCGCATGGGTGCTTGCAATATTAAGAGCAATATCTATTGCATGTTGGTAATTAGAGCCTAAGGGTAGCAAAAAGTCTAGGCTATCCCACACCGCGCTCAAACCCAAATGGGTGTGGTTGGAGAAGAGTCCGGTAAAGATATAATTATTGGGGATGAAAATAATACGCCCCGCGCGCCCGTTATTCTTGGTGTAAGTGGTGAGAGTCACTTCTTCTAAAATGGTGATATTGAGCATGGAGATGTCTAGCACATCGCCCACATAGGTATTCCCGTCTTTAGAAATTTTGACGCGATCCCCCACATGCACGCTCCCCTTGATCAAAATAGCTAACCACCCTAGCGCGCTCATGAACACATCGCGCATGGCGATGGCAAACCCGGCGCTAGCAAAACCTAAAAAGGTGATCAAATAAGAGACATTTTCTAAATAGGCAAACAAAAAGATCAAGACGATCACATTGGCGTTGATGAAGTTGATCGCCTTGTTGATAGTGTAAGCGCGCTCATCGCCCACCAAGTACTTATGACTTAGACGTTTGAGCGACCATGCCAACAACACGCTTCCTAACGCGGTTAAGATCACCCAAAACAACTTAAAAAGCTGATCTTTGATCTGAGCTTGGATATCCGCGCGTACGGCTTGTATGTCTTTAGCATAGCTTGCCAAACTTGCATCTAGAAGATTTTGTGCACTCTGAAATTCGATGATTTTGACTTGTTCTTGGTAGATTTGTGAAGTCAGTTTAGGGTCCGGACTTGGAGAGTTGAGTTGTTCTAAGGCAGTGCGTTTTTCTTGAATTAGGCGCAGGGTGTGTTTTAGACTCTCTAAATTAGCTTGCATACTCTTATGGCGTGTTTGCAAAGTTTTAAGAAAAGAAAGCCCTCCGATAATGGCAAAAGGGTTAGTGATAGTGGGGATATTGACGATGAGGGGTTTTTCCACAAGGTCTTTAAAAGGGTGACTCTTATAGGATTCCAAGAGCTTTTGCTGGTGCTGGAGACTCTGCAGACTGTGCTCTAAGGCACTCACATCCAAGCTATGTTCCCCTTTAGTTTTGAGCGTTTTAAGCTGTTGTTGGATATGTTGGATTTTTAAAGAGAGTTCACCATAGTACTCAAAATTTTTAAATTTTTGTACCCATGTGTTAGGCTCAAGCTGTTTGTCCAAACTCTCTAACTGGGCTTTGAGCGCGCTAGGTTCTGGTTGCGCACTCAAGAGCGCGCACAGCATGCCCAATGCCATTAAAATTTTCAAGCCCATGTGCCAAGCACCTCATACACCACGCTTTGGGGCACACCATCCACGATGTTAAAACTCCCAATGCCGGTGGGTAAAATGAAACGCACACCGGTGCTATTTTTCTTATCCTGCTGCATGGTGGCGTAGAAATTTGCCATGTTTTTAATTTTGTAGGGCAAATCCAAACCATAGGTATGCAATAATGCCTCCATGCGCGCATGGCTTTTCTCATCTAACAAGCCTAATTTCATGGCGAGCGCATTAGCCATACGCATACCCACTCCCACGGCTTCCCCGTGCAATAATTCCGTGTAATGCCCCTCTTTTTCAATGGCATGCGCGAAAGTGTGCCCATAGTTGAGCGCCATGCGTGCCCCACTCTCTCTCTCATCGGCTTGCACCACTCTAGCTTTGATTTGCACACTTTTAAAGATCGCCTCTTCTAAGTGCGCCTCTATGGGGTGGGTTTGCAGCCATTCAAAATAGGGCGCGTCCAAACAGATCGCCTTTTTGATCATCTCTGCAACACCTGCCCTAAACTCGCGTTGGGGCAAGGTTTTTAGAAAATGCGGATCAATATAAACGGCTTTGGGGGGGTGAAACGCCCCAATGAGATTTTTCCCATGCGCGTTATTGATCCCGGTCTTACCCCCTATACTCGCATCCACTTGAGCTAAAAGTGTGGTGGGGATATTGTAAAAATCAATCCCGCGTTTATAAATCGCGCTCGCAAAGCCCACCATATCGCTCACCACTCCGCCCCCTAAAGCCACCATCGCATCCGTGCGATTCAAGTGTGCCTCAAAGGCGCTCTCTAAAATGCCCTCTAGGGTTTGCCATGTTTTAAAGGATTCGCCCACAGGGACTAAATGCGTTGCGATCTCTGTAGCCTGCATGCGTTCTAATAAAGAGCTCAAATACAAGTCTCCCACTTTTGTATCGCTCACAATGAGTGCTTTACAAGGGAGTGCGATGGGGGGCAGACCCCCTACATGCACCCTATAAGCCCCCTGCCCCGTTTGGATGTCTAGGTACATCATTCCACCACAGGGATAAAAATTTGTGGATGGGCATCACTTAGGAAAGCGATCTTTTCCACTTTGGTAGAAAACGCCCAAAAAAATTGGCTTTGAGTAATGCAAGATTCAAAGGGCAAAAACTGCATGATGGCTGTTTCCAACTTCCTTAAAAATAAGATCGGATTTTTCATAGAGGTGCGGATGATCTTGATTTTACGATTATAAATGTGAGAGAGGTGTTTGTAATTGTCAATAACTTCCACCTTGTAGCGCTTATCCGGATCAAAGTCGTATAATAGCATGTCTAAGCCCATTTGTGCGCAAACATCAAACATCACCGAAGAGATGTCTTCGCTCTGTTGCATGCTTTCATTGAGCACCACCATACCCTTTTTAATGTCTGTTAAACCCTTGGCATTGGTCTTAAAAATGGGAGTGGTGATCTCAAAAAGAGCTTTACGATTCTCTTGGTATGCGAAAATTTCTCTACCTACAACCACCATACCGATTTTTTTTTGACTGTCTGCATAGAGTTTTTCCACAAAAGGGGTACCATTAAAATCGAGGCTAACATGGATATTTTTCTTTTCGATCGCGCGCATGGAATCCACTAAGCCCACCTTCGGATTGAGTACACAAACATAGAGTGCGAAACTTTTGAGATGTTCATGTAGAAAAAGGGCTTGTTGGAGATCGCGATTTAAGGCTTTAGAGCTTTGTAGACGCATGTCTACATAAAGATAAATATCGCGCCCAAAGGGGGCTGGGAATTGCCCCACATTGCTTTTGACCTGCAAGTACACATTATTAAGCACTTCTGGGTTGCCTGCTACCAACAACTGATCACGGGGGAGGATGATCATAGACGGATGGCTTAAGAAAAACTTGTTTTTGCGGTAAATCCCTACGATTTTATAGTCTTTTTGGCGCAACGCCCCGATGTGGCGATAAGCAAAAACGCTCCCAAAGGGCACACCAATCTCCATCACCTCCCCCTGTTCTAGCCCAAAACCTTGAGGCACACTAGGCACATTGGGAATCTTGGTGATGCATTTGTTGGCTAAAATTTGTGTGCTGTCCATCAAAACGAGCTTCTCATCCTTACCTCCCTCCCACGCCGCTCCATTTTGCAAGCTTACTAATAAACGCACCTCTTTATTTTTTTGTCTAATGATCTCGTAGACCGCTTGTTGTTCCTTGATATCCTCTATCAGAATAAAAACATCGCTCACTTTTGCATCTAAGAAAGGGCAGAGTCGGTAGGCAGAAGTGGGGTCAAAAACATGCACCTCAAAGGTGCTCGGTAGAGTGCTCGGTAGAGTGCTCGTATCTTTAGTGATTACAAGATAGAAATTATTGCTAAAGTACTTAGTGGCGACCACTTCCATGAATTTTTTAGCCACCACTCCCTCTAAAATCAGCGCGACCCGTTTCAAGCACTTCCTAGCGTTTTTGGCTATTATATAGTAAAAAAGTTAAGGTGGGCGATGGATTTTTCTTTAGATGCTCAGG
Organism: Helicobacter baculiformis; assembly: GCF_900197685.1. Lineage (GTDB taxonomy): Bacteria > Campylobacterota > Campylobacteria > Campylobacterales > Helicobacteraceae > Helicobacter > Helicobacter baculiformis. The sequence goes on from NZ_FZMF01000013.1 coordinate 66,236, forward strand.
ATGGATACGCGCGCGCGCTCACGCTTTGCCTAGCCCATGGGCGCGTGCAAACCCCTATCTTTATGCCTGTAGGCACACAGGGCGGTGTTAAGAGTCTTGATAGCCAAGACCTCTATGGGCTCAAAGCTCCCATTATTTTAGCCAATACCTACCACCTCTATTTGCGCCCCTCGCACACACGCATCGCCAAGTTGGGCGGTTTGCATGGTTTTAGCGGATTTAAAGGGAATTTTCTAACCGATAGCGGCGGTTTTCAAGCCTTTTCTTTGCGCCACAATACCAAAGAACACGATCAGGGCATCGTGTTTAAATCCCACATTGATGGAAGTCCCCACCTTTTTACCCCCACTAAGGTGCTGGACATCCAATACGCCCTCAATAGCGATATTTGCATGGTTTTAGACGATTTGGTAGGCTTGCCCGCCTCCTATGAGCGCCTTTTGCAAGCCGTGCAAAAAACCACAGCTTGGGCACAAAAGAGCTTAGAGCACCACCGCCAACATGCCCGCCCTAACCACCATATTTTTGCCATTGTGCAGGGGGGTACGCATTTAGCCTTGCGCACCCAAAGCGCGTTAGAACTTAGCGCGTTGGATTTTGATGGGTTTGCCATTGGCGGGTTGGCTGTGGGTGAGAGCGCGCTAGAAATGTATGAGACTATCGCGCACACCGCCCCCCTCCTACCTACCCATAAACCCCGATACCTCATGGGAGTGGGCACGCCCCAAGACTTGCTAGAAGCCATTGATCGGGGTGTGGACATGTTTGATTGTGTCATGCCCACGCGCAACGCAAGAAATGGCACACTCTTTAGCATGCAGGGCAAGATCGCTATCAAAAACATGCGCTACAAAGACAGCGACATGCCTCTAGATTCTACTTGTACCTGCCACACCTGCGCGCATTACTCTAGGGCATACCTACATCATCTTTTTAAGGCCAGGGAGTTGAGTTATTTTCGTTTGGCAAGTTTGCACAATCTACATTTTTACTTGGAATTAATGCGCGGAGCTAGGGAGGCCATTTTAACACAGAACTATGCAAGCTATAAAGCCTGCATGCTAGAGAGATTAGGCTAGTCCTTTTGGTGGCGCAAGAAAGCAGGTTTGTCTAAATCAATACCCTGATAAGTTTCTCCACTGCTGACCAGTTTGATATCTTCTAGGGCGCTTTTAGAAAGACTAAAAGAGGGTTCAGATTTGAGCTCTTCTTTGGGAGGGGCGGGTTTTTCAAAACCGGTTGCCACAATGGTAACTTTGACATGATCGGTGGGGGTGTTGGTGGAAGTGCATTTACCAAAGATAATATCGGCATCCTCATCTGCCATCGATTCTACAATGCCCACTGAAGTCGTGATCTCCAAAAGGGGATAATCGGGGTGGCATTCAAAATTGATCAAAACCCCCATCGCACCATTAATAGAAACATTGTCAAATAAGGGTGAAGCGATGGCGTTCTCTACGGCCACTGTAGCGGCATTAACCCCTGTTGCCTCCCCAATGCCCATTAAGGCTAACCCGCGGTGGTTCATCACGGTTTTAAGGTCGGCAAAATCCACATTAATATCATTTTCGCCATAGTTGATAATCATGCTAGAGATACCATTAACAGCCTTGGCTAACACATTGTCTACCTCCTTAAAGCTTTCTTTAATGCCTGCGTTCTTATCAATAAAGCCAATCAGTTTTTCATTGGGGATTACCACGATGGAATCGCTCACCGCTTTAAGCTCCTGTAAGCCCTCTTCTGCAATTTTAGCCCGCTTGCGCCCCTCAAAGCTAAAGGGCTTGGTTACCACAGAGACGGTCAACGCCCCTGCGTCTTTAGCGATCTGGGCGATCACAGGGGCTGCCCCCGTGCCCGTCCCTCCACCTAAACCGGCAGAAATAAAGACAATATCTGCCCCCGCGACCATTTCTTTAATGACTTCTACACACTCTTGGGCGGCTTGCTTGCCAATCTCTGGCTTCATGCCCGCCCCCCTGCCTCCGGTGATCTTCTCCCCCAAACGGATTTTATTCTTAGCATTAGACGACTTGAGTGCCTGCCCATCTGTGTTGGCAACAACGAGCGTGATATCCTTATAAGTGCCTGTAGCAATGAGATGCGCGATCATATTAGACCCTCCACCTCCTACGCCGATGACTACAATTTTCGCTCCATTGGTTTCAAAGATTTCTTCTACACCTATGCCCGCTTCATTCAATATTGCCACCCATTGTCCTTTAAAATAACTTCGATCCCCACTCTTTGATCCGTTCAAAAAAACCCGCTTCCTTAGGCGTGTTATAGGGGTATATTATATCTTTTTTCCGCTCTTTTGTGCTCTCTTTGAGGGGCTCACTGCTGTGCTTGAGATTGGTCAAATCCGTTTCGATATAGTTGCGTTCCGGGGCATAAGTGAAAGTGGGCTGGGCATTATGCCGACTCTCTTTATAGCGAATGGTCTTTTCAGAATCTTTTTCGTAATTGGTGTGCCCCCCTGCGCCATAGAGAATCAAGCCGATCGCCACCGCATAGGTGGGGTCTTTGAGTTCTTCAAACAACCCACTAATCTCTACAGGTTTGGCGATCCTTACGGGCATGTTGCCAAAGATCGCCCCAGCCACATGAGCTATGCCCTGCATGTGTGTCATCCCCCCAGTGAGTACCACCCCCCGCCCTAAACTATCCTTAAGCTTGCTGCTAATGAGCGCGTTATTAAGCAAGTTGAAAACTTCTAGCACGCGAGTATTGATGATTTCATGCACAAATTTGAGCGGAAAGCGGTTTTTCTTGTTTTCAACACCTACAGCAGGTATTTCGATCTCTTGATCGCTCTCTTCAGCGAGCAAATTCCCGTATTCGCGCTTGACATATTCGGCTGCCCCTAGGGGCGTGTGCAAACCAATGGCTAGATCGTCTCTAATATGCTCAGATCCCACCGGCACATAGCCATTAAAGCGCATGGAATTGCCCTCATAGACCATGATATTACAAGTACTCCCCCCAATGTCAATACAAGCCACGCCCAAGGTTTTTTCATCTTCGCTTAGTACCGCAATAGAGGCCGCGTAAGCTCCCAAGACAATGTTTTCAATCTTGACTCCTGCAATTTGGATCACGCGGCGCAGATTCTCCAAGCTACTATGTTGTACCGTAACAATGTGGGTAAAGACCTCTAGCCTTGAGCCACTCATCCCCATGGGGTCTTCAATATTGTCTTGATTGTCTAATTTGAATTGATAGGGCAGAATGTGGATCACTTCATGCCCGGCTGGGATAGAGGCGTTGTGCAAAGCGGTGTCTAATCCGCGGTTGATCTCTTTGAGGGTAATCTCATTATTGGGCACATTGATAATTCCTGAACTATTCACGCTTTGGGTATAGGCCCCCGAGATAGAAACAATCGCCTTTTCTACAAAATCCAAACCGGCCATGCGTTTAGCGTCTTCAATGGTTTTTTTGACAATTTCGCCCGCTTGAGAGATATTGCTAATACTCCCCTTGCGCACTCCCTCAGATTTTTGCGTACTCGCCCCGATAATTTGGGGTGCCCCCTCTTTGAGTTCGGCGATGATGGCGCAAATCTTGCTGGAACCAATATCCACGCCAAGAACGATCGGATTCACAGCCTACTCCTGTAAATTCTTTGCATAGATTACAATGGGGTACTTGCTCTTGAGCATGCTCACCAATGCTTGATCGAAATCTTGTGCCTTAAAATCGCTTGCCATCTCTTCTAAGTAGGGTTTGTTTTGTAGAGTGTGCTGGAAATCCTGCTTATAAATTTGATACAACACTGCCTTATCTTCCAACACAAGAAACCCCTTAGCATCGGGGCGTTTAAAAATGTAGGTGATGAGTTCTTTAGCCTGCTTGGGGTCTAGCTCTTGAATGCTACCTTGAAATTCGGGGGAAATTGCGCCAATATCGCTACCTTTAAAATCCTTAAGTTCCTTGTGCGCTTCTTCTTGAAGCCATACCCGCTGTTTCTCTCGAGTGAGTGCGTCTAACACCGCATCGCGCGCTTGTGCAAAGCTCTTAAGCATGTCGCTAGATTTTTTAACCAGTTTAAGTACCAAGTAGCCCTCTTGGTATGCTAGGGGTTTGAGCACCTCCCCGGGGCGCATTTTGGCAACTTGGGCGTTAATCTCCTCGCTATAGGGTAGATCGCTAAAGATCTGTTCTTTGGGGATGAGTTTGCCCTTTTTAAGGGCTAAATATTGCTCTAGAGCGCGCTCTTTAGCTTGGGCTTGCAAATAGTCATGGGCAACCTTAGACTTGGCATGCTCAAAGTCTTCTAGTTTGCCATCCGCGCCCATGTAGCTACTCTTGTGAGTTTGATAGTGTTTGTACAGTGCTTCTAAGTCAGGGGTGCCTGTGCTAGGCTCTATTTTCAACACCGCCAGGGTGTAGCTGGGGGGCAATTTGTAAGCACTCTTGTGCTGGTCGTAATAGGTTTTGAGCGCACTTTCTTCAATTTTAATGGGCGCGTCTTTGGCATACAAGATTTTGATGAAGGCGCGATCCTGTAGTTGCAAGGGATAGGCGAAAGCATTTTGCTCTAAGGGTGTAGTGGCTTTAGGAAACAGCGCAGAGATCTTTTGCAAGAGTAGGGCATTCTTGATATTCTCCTCAAACACGCTGGGGCGGTAGTGATTTTGCTGCAAGAGTTGTTTGTACAAAACCTCATCAAAGCGCCCATCTTTTTGAAACATCTTGCTCTTTTGGATTTCTGCAACAACCTCCGCGTCGCTCACACCCATGCCTAAATCCAACGCGAGATTCTTAAGATAGGCTTGGTTAATAAGAAGATTGAGAGCAGTTTTTTCTAAGCCCATCGCCTGAATTTGTTTGGCATCTAGCTCTTTAAAGTTAGGAATGGACTCGCTATAAGCATCTACGAGGCGTTTGTACTCCATCTCTAACTCTTCTTGGGTGATGAGCACCTGCCCCACCTTAGCTACACTGCCTCCCCCTAATGAAAAGCTATACTGCCCCCAGCCAATCATCCCAGCTGCAATGAAAGCGATGGTGCTGATCCAAATGGTAACAACTAAGTATTTCTTATGTTTTTGCATCCAAGTGATCACGAAAGCCCCATGTTGAAGATTCTGTGGTAAAAGCCTATTTTAGTGAAACCTGACTAAAATTTGCTTTAAGACTTTTATTTTTGGTCGAACTGACGATATAGAAAGATTTTAGATGAATGCCCCCTATCACGACTTAGACATGCGCTATATTTGGCATCCCTGTAGCCAAATGCACGATCACGAACAACTCCCCCTAGTGCCCATCCAACGCGCCCAAGGGGTCTATCTTTACGATTTTGAGAATCATGCCTACATCGATGCGATCAGCAGTTGGTGGGTGAATCTCTTGGGGCATAACCACCCTCATATCACCCAACAACTTAAAGCCCAAGCAGACACCCTAGAACATGTTTTGCTGGCCGGTTTCACTCACCCTCAAATTATCCGCCTCTCAGAACGGCTTTGTATTTTAAGCGGGTTTGAGAAATGCTTTTATGCAGACAATGGCTCGTCATGCATAGAAGTCGCCTTGAAAATGAGTTATCATAGCCACCTGCTTCAAGGCGCGCACAAGCCCAAATTCTTGTCCTTGAGCAATAGCTACCATGGCGAAACTTTGGGCGCGCTTTCCATTAGCCATGTGGGACTCTATAAGGACGCCTACAAACCCTTATTTTTAGAGCATTTGAGTACCCCCGTGCCCAAAGACGATACAGACATCCCCCAAGCCCTGCGCGCGCTAGAAGAGATTCTAGACACGCACCAAAATAGCCTCAGTGCCTTTATTTTAGAACCCCTAATCCAGTGTGCAGGGGGGATGCATTTTTACAGCTCAGAGTATGTATGCCAAGCTAGCCAAATGTGCCAAGAGCGCGGGGTGCATGTGATCTTTGATGAAATTGCCGTGGGCTTTGGGCGCACAGGGACTCTCTTTGCCTTTGAACAATGCGGAGTCAAACCCGATTTTTTATGTCTTTCTAAGGGCATTAGCGGGGGGTATCTGCCCCTAGCGGTTGTGCTCACTTCTAACCGCATTTACGATCAATTTTACGCGCCCTACACGCACCATAAAAATTTTCTCCATTCGCACAGCTACACGGGCAACGCTCTAGCCTGCGCTTGCGCCAACGCCACTTTAGATATTTTAGAGCAGGAGAAGATCCTAGAACACAACCGCATGTTAAGCGCTTACATGCAAATGTGTTTGCAGGATTGCTTAGGGGGGCTAAAGGGGGTGGCCAATTTGCGCGCGCTGGGGATGGTCTTTGCTTTTGAATTGGTGGGGTATGGGGGTGAGCAACGCCCAAGTTTAGCTATCTTTGCTAAAGCCATGCAAAAAGGGGTACTCTTGCGTCCCCTACACAACACGATTTATTGCATGCCTCCCTATTGTATCAATAAAGCACAGATCCAACACATCGCCCGCGTTCTAAGGGAAATCGTCCTAGAACTCACCTAGATCACGCATTGTTCTGCGCGCTAAGGAGCGCGCCTAGTTTTTTTAACAAAGCGGGCGCGTCGTGTTTACCCATAAACACCTCAATTAAGGCCAGTTTGGAGTCTTCTGTTCTAGCGATATTGAGAGCTTCTTGCAATACAGACACGCTAGACACTTGAAAACTCAAGCACTTCCTAGCTAATTGCACATCAAAAACACTAGGCAATTTGGAGTAATGCCACATATTAATGTCATTGTATTGGCGTTGGGCTCCATGAATACAACGCTCCACGGTATAGCCATCATTGTTGATCACGATAATAATGGGCGTGATATTTTCTCTTAAAATGGTAGAGAGCTCTTGGACAACTAATTGCAAAGACCCATCGCCAATTAAAAGAATATTGCGCCGATCTCTGTTGGCTAGCGCACTGCCCAGCAACGCCCCCAAAGTGTAGCCAATAGAGCCCCAAAGGGGTTGTCCTATGAAGCTCACCCCACTGGGCAAGGGAATAGAAAGCGCGCCAAAAAAGGAAGTCCCCTGTTCGGCGATCAGCACATCATCGGGGCGTAAATACCCTTGGATCACCTTGAAAAATTTATCTTGGGTGAGTTTGCCATGCAAGCTAGGGGTTTTAGGGGTTTTGGGAGGTGATTTTTTGGGGAAGTGAAATTTGAACTTGAGGGGAGCTAGGGCTTTGAGCACATCTTGCATTAAAATATCGTTGTAAATTCTCTCTCCAATTTGACTATACAGAGGGTGGATTTCTATCATTTTGTGTCCTTGCTTGCGGACATAATTAAAGCCCGCGGTCAACGAATCGGTGAGCTTGACCCCAATCATCAAAGCGCAATCTACCTGTTTCATCAACGCGCTAACTTTAGAATCGCTCAAAATCCCGCTATACACCCCCACAAAATTAGGGTGGGTTTCATCAAAAACCCCTTTGCCCATAGATAAAGAGACAAGGGGCAAATGGGTGATCTCGATGAATTCTTTAAGCTCTTGGTTGAGATGGTAACGATTGACCTCATAATCCGCCAACACAGCCTGAGATTTGGATTTTTTAAGCACATCTTGCACAGCGTCCACAAAGGTTTGTAAAATCTTGCGATCGCTTTTGGGGGGCATGGGTGAACACAGAACGATTTCAATGGGGCTATGCACGACATCGGCAGGAATGCCAATGTAAACGGGTTTTTTGTACAAAAAGCATGCTCTCAGTACCCGATCGATCTCTGAGAGGGCGTTTTGCTTGTCTAGGATTGTTTGGGCGACACTCACCTCTCTGTACATGTTGTAGAATTTTAAAAACTCCCCATCGCCCAAAGTGTGGTGCACGAATTTGCGCTTATAAGCCACACTTCTAGAGGGCATGCCCACGATCTTCACTACGGGCACGCTCTCCGCATAAGAGCCTGCCACGCCATTAATCGCGCTGAGTTCCCCCACTCCAAAGGTCGTCAGCAACGCCCCCATAGGTTTTAAGCGCGCATACCCGTCAGCCGCGTAAGCGGCGTTGAGTTCATTGCAATTACCCACCCATTGCAAATGAGGGTCGTCTTCTACCAAGTCTAAAAAGGACAAATTATAATCTCCGGGGACTCCAAAGAGGTGTTCTACCCCATAGTCTTTCAATTTGTCCAAGAGATATTGCCCGATTGTACTTTGCATGTCTTTCCTTTATATAGAGATAATGTAACTCTAATCTCATAAACCCAACAACGCCTTAAGCAATCCCTCTAACCAATTCTCTATGTGGTGTACAGAAACATTTTTACCTTGACACGACTTTTAAGCCTTTTTACTATAAAATGCGCCCTTTAATGATGTAAGGGAGTGCATGCAACATAAAGGGCATAAGAATAGGCGCGTGTTGGTGAAATTTTCTGGGGAAGCCTTAGCCGGGGAAAGCCATTTTGGGATCGATATTCAAGTTCTAAGCTATATCGCCAAAGAAATTAAAATGCTCGCTGAGAATGGTATAGAGGTGGGGATTGTCATTGGTGGGGGCAATATTATCCGTGGGGTGAGCGCGGCTAAGGGGGGGATTATCCGGCGCACTAGCGGGGATTACATGGGTATGCTCGCTACGGTGATTAATGCGGTTGCCATGCAGGAAGCTTTAGAACATATGGGTTTAGATGTGCGTGTCCAAAGCGCTGTAGAAATTAAGGAAGTTTGCGAGACCTACATCTACAGAAAGGCGATCCGCCATTTAGAAAAGGGGCGTATTGTGATTTTTGGAGCGGGTACGGGCAATCCCTTTTTTACTACCGATACTGCAGCCACTTTACGCGCGATTGAAATTGGGGCTGATGTGATTATCAAGGCAACGAAGGTCGATGGCATTTATGATAAGGACCCTAACAAGTTTGAAGATGCTAAGAAAATCGACACCATGAGCTATAATGACGCGTTGATTGGCAGTATTGAAGTGATGGATGACACAGCTATTTCGCTAGCCAAAGACAACAAGCTCCCCATCGTGGTTTGCAACATGTTTAAAAAAGACAATCTCTTGCAGGTGGTTAAACACAATCAAGGCGTGTTTTCTGTGGTAAAATAGAAGATCAACTTAAAAAAAGGACACAATTGAGAACGGAAGAACTTGTCGCCCAAGCCCTCGCTAGAGTGAACAACGATCGTTATATTCTCTCCAATTTGATTTTTACAAGGGTAAAGCAATTAGGTGCAGGGGCAAAACCTCTTGTGGCAATGGATATTAAAAACCACAAGCCCACCGACATCGCGATCCTAGAGATTGCGGAGGGAAAAATTAACCTTGAGTGCATTGAGACTAGATACTAAACATAAGAACTATGGGGATTTGCTGGAGATTCTAAGCGCGCTCAAGGAGGTTTGCGGACCGCATGAAGCTATATGCGTTTTAGAAAATATCATAGAGATCACCCCTAAGATCGCTCAAGCTTTGGATGTTGCGCATCATTTTCATGAAGGGCAGACGCGCAAGGGGGGGCAGCCTTATATCACTCATCCCATCTGCGTGGCGTGTATCGTGGCGTTTTGTGAGGGCGATGAGGCAATGGTATGTGCGGCCCTGCTCCACGATGTCGTGGAAGACACCGAATGCAGTATGGCGTATGTGGAGCGCGAATTTGGTACAGATGTAGCGGGTCTTGTGGATGCGCTCACCAAGATCACTGAAATCAGGAAGGAAGAGTTCCCTATGGAAGCCCAAGATTCCAAGCTCTTAGCTTCGGCTCTTACCTTCAGAAAGATTCTTGTAAGTGCTATCAATGATCCGCGTGCCCTCATTGTTAAGATTAGCGATCGCTTGCACAATATTTTAACCCTAGACGCTCTTCCTCGAGATAAACAAATCCGTATTTCTAAAGAGACACTGGCGGTATATGCGCCCATTGCAAGCCGTTTGGGCATGGCATCCATTAAAAACGAATTAGAAGACAAGAGCTTTTATTATATCCACCCCCATGAATACCAAGAAATCCGATCTTACTTGGAGCAAAATCGTCAATCTCTTTCACTTAAACTTAATCGCTTTGCAGGTAAATTAGAAAAAATGTTTTTTGAAGAGGGATTTGTGGAGGGCGATTTCACCATCAGCACACGCATCAAACGTCCCTACTCTATTTATCTGAAAATGCAACGCAAGGGTGCGGTGAGCATGGATGAGATTTTGGACCTGATGGCCGTGCGTGTCTTGGTCAAGAATCCTCTAGATTGTTATAGAATTTTAGGTGTAGTACATTTGCGCTTCAAACCCATTATTTCACGCTTTAAGGACTATGTCGCTTTACCTAAGGAGAATGGCTATCAAACTATTCACACTACGATTTTCGATCAATCCTCCATTTATGAAATCCAAGTGCGCACTTTTGAAATGCATATGGGGGCGGAATACGGTAACTCGGCGCATTGGAAATACAAGGCGGGGGGGACTGAGCCAGATGCGCTCAAATGGCTGCACAACTTCAAATACCAAGGGCATGACTCCAAATCCAACCCCAAAGAATTTTATGCCTTGGTTAAAAATGATCTCTATCGCGAGGATATCACGGTTTTTTCTCCTAGTGGAGATACTTATACTTTGCCCGCAGGGGCGATTGTGTTAGACTTTGCCTACATGATCCATAGCGATTTGGGCGATCGGGCTAAAAAGGCCTTTGTAAACAATAAGAAAGCCACTCTTAATCAGGAACTTAGAAGTGGCGATGTGGTTAAAATTGTCAAGGGTGAACAATCCACTCCACGCTACATTTGGATGGATCAGCTCAAAACTTCACGCGCCAAAAACCACCTTAAACTCCAACGCAAGAATCAAATCAAGGAGATCGACGCTAAAAGTGTGGTTAACATCCTGGGATGTATTTTTGAAGCGCCCATCTTCGCTGAGGAAATTGGACCAAAAGACTATGTTTTATTTGAAAAAAAACTTGCTGAGTATGGCGTAGAAATCTCTTTGAATGAAGCTAGCAAAAATATCGGCAATTTAAAAAAGCTTGTTGAAGAAATCCAAGAAAAGGTTAGAGAAACTCCCAAACACATGAAAAAAAAGGTGCAATACCATGAGTTTGGTTTTTTGATGAAGAACCTTCTGCAATTTCGCCTAACCAATAAAATGCTCAACCTCATCAATCCGCATGTTGGATTAAAAAAATGCTACTTGGAGAATTTTATTATCTACACCAATCCCTATGTGCATGTCAAACAAGTGTTGTTTGATGATTGTTGCCACCCCAAATACGGCGATGAAATCGTAGCTATCATGCCCAATTACAAAGATCACAAGATAGTAGTACACCACAAGCTATGTAAGGAAGCTAGCGTAGAGATCGATTTGGGGTTACCTATGGTCTTTGTGCAATGGAGCAAGAAAAAACGAGAAATCTACAAGGGTATTTTTTACCTAGAAGACAAGAAGAGTGCACTAGTGCGCTTGTTGGACTTTCTAACGAAAAACGATTGCACGATTACGGGTGTAAATTACTTTGGCTACCGCGATGAATTTTCTTCACATTGTGAAATTTTGTTAGAATACACCGCCAAAGAAGCCAGTGCACTTAAAGAGATACTCACACAAAAATATCAAGAAAGGCTTGTGAGCTTTTCTAGTTTACAAGACGCTTACCAAGCCTAAAGGATAACTATGGAAGCACAGGTTGCGCATGCAATAGCCCAAATCACCAAGGGCATGGGAGAGTGCATTGGTTTAGACACCTTACAACACCTAGTGGAGCGTTTTTACCACACACAGGAACGCTTTATCATCAAGGCCGGTTTTGACCCCACCGCCCCGGATCTACACTTAGGGCATGCTGTGCTCTTAGAAAAACTGGCCACCTTGCAAAAGCATGGGGGGTTTGTTAAATTTTTGATTGGGGATTTTACCGCACGCATTGGTGATCCCAGTGGGAAGAGCGAAACGCGAAAACCCTTGAGCGAAGAGGAAGTGCAAGAAAACGCCAAGACTTACGCCAAGCAGGTGTTCAAGGTGCTTGATCCCACTCTTACAGAGGTGTGTTTTAACTCCACATGGCTAAATGCTTTGGGGAGTGCGGGGATGCTAACCCTCGCCTCTAAATTTTCAGTCGCACGCATGCTAGAGCGCGATGATTTTGAAAAACGCTACCAAAATAACCAATCCATTAGCCTTGTAGAATTTCTCTATCCGCTTTTACAGGGTTATGATTCAGTCGCCCTAGCATGCGATTTAGAATTAGGGGGCAATGATCAAAAGTTTAATCTGATGGTGGGGCGGTTTTTACAACGCGCCTATGGGTTGGATAAAGAGCAAAGCGTGCTCACCATGCCCTTATTAGAGGGGTTAGATGGGGTGCAAAAGATGAGCAAGAGTTTGGGCAATTACATCGCCATCACCGAAGAGCCCGCTAGCATGTATGCTAAACTTCTAAGCATTAGCGATACTTTGATGTGGCGCTATTACGAGCTCTTGAGTACTAAGACCCCTGATCAGATTGCCCAGTTGCAAGAAGCGGTACGCACTAGCAAAGCACACCCTAAGGCTGTGAAAGAAGAATTAGCCCTAGAGATCACTACGCGTTGGCACTCTGAACAACAAGCCCAAAGCGCTAAGATCGAGTTTGATAAAATCTTTAGCCAAAAACAAGCCCCAAGCCAAATGCCTGAATGGCATTTTGAAAGTGGAGCATGGATTGCTAGCGTGCTCAAAGAGTGTCAGCTTTGCCCTTCTAGCTCACAGGCGCGTAGGGACATTGCCGGGGGCGGGGTGCGCCTCAATCACGAAGTGCTCAAGGACGATCGCTATCAATTCAGCAAAGGGTCTTATATTGTACAAGTGGGGAAAAGAAAATTCGCCTTGGTCCATATCCACTAAAAGGATAGTGCATGATTTCCACACTCAAACCCCTTAAAATCGGCAAACACACCCTCAAATACCCCATTTTTCAAGGGGGCATGGGGGTGGGGATCAGTTGGGACGAGTTGGCCGGTAGTGCGGCTAAAGAAGGCATCTTAGGCGTGATCTCAGCAGTGGGCACGGGTTACTATAAGAATATGCGTTTTGTAGAAAAGATGGTCGCCAAAAAGCCCTTTGAGGCGTTGAATTTCTACTCCAAGCAAGCCCTACAGGAGATCTTTAAAAACGCGCGCAAGATTTGCGGGGCTAACCCCTTGGGCGCGAATATCTTACACGCTATCAATGAATACGGGCGGGTGGTGCGTGATGCCTGCGAGGCGGGGGCTAATGTGATCATCACCGGGGCGGGCCTGCCCACCAATATGCCCGAGTTTACTAAGGACTTCCCCAATGTCGCGCTGGTGCCCATTATCTCTTCAATCAAGGCTTTACACATCATCTGCAAACGCTGGAGCGCGCGCTACAAACGCGTACCCGATGCGATCATTGTAGAGGGGCCTTTGAGCGGGGGGCATCAGGGCTTTAAGTACGAAGATTGCTTTAAAGAGGAGTTTCAATTAGAAAATTTGGTCCCGGGTATTGTAGAAGCCTCTAAAGAATGGGGACATATCCCCATCATCGCGGCCGGGGGCATTTGGGATCGCAAGGATATAGACACCATGCTCTCTTTAGGGGCGAGTGGGGTGCAGATGGCAACTAGGTTTCTGGGCACCAAAGAATGCGATGCGAAAGTGTACGCCCAAATTTTGCCCTCCTTGGGCAAAGAAGATATTTTACTCATCAAATCCCCCGTGGGTTACCCCGCGCGTGCGATCAATACCGGGGTGCTCAAGCGCATCCAAGAGGGCAACGCCCCCAAGATCGCCTGTGTGAGTAATTGTGTTGCCCCATGTCATCGTGGAGAGGAGGCTAAGAAGGTGGGCTATTGTATCGCCGATGGCTTGGGGCGTAGTTATCAGGGTAATCGCGAAGAAGGGCTTTATTTCACGGGAGCGAATGGGTATCGCATTGAGCGCATTTTAAGCGTGCACGAACTTGTGCAAGAGCTCGTTAGAGGCTGAATGGGTGCGTTTTATACTTTGCTTACTCATCGGGATTTACGCCCATGCATTGAGTGTGATTCAGGTAGTGCCCTTTGGCACAAGTAGTGTTCGCTTAAGCTTCGATCAACCTCTTGGTAGACACCATGTTATTAAAAAAACCCATTTGGGGAAATTTGAAAGCGTCCTAGATATTAGAGCGCATTTTAAGCCTCCCGCTAAGCATTATCGCTTTAATAACCAAACTTCTGTTAGTGTCTCCGGGAGAGCAGGAATCACTAAGGTGGTCATTCTTTACCCAGAGGGCACATACCAACTTAAGCGTGTAGACAACCATCTCTACATTATCATCACCGCGCACGCTAAAACTCCAACTCCTCCACCTACGCCAGAGCCCCCACTCAAGCGTTTTAAGGTAGTTGTAGATGCCGGGCATGGTGGGCATGATTGTGGGGCTAGAGGGGTGAATGGCATGTGTGAAAAATGGATTGTACTCGCCGTGGCCAAATATCTACAACAAGAGCTTCAAAAGCGCGATTACATTGTCTTTATGACTCGCAATAATGACACTTACATTAGTCTTAAGGATCGCACTGATTTTGCCAACGCTAAGAATGCCGACCTTTTTATATCAATCCATGCTAACTCCATCCCCAAACACTTCCCCACTAATCCGCAAGGCGTAGAAACTTATTTTCTCTCCACAGCTAGAAGCGAACGCGCACGCAAAGTCGCCGAACAGGAAAACCAAGACGATGTCAAAGTGATGGATTATTTTTCCAAACTCTCTTTTTTAAATTCGCTCAATTCCCAAAGGCTCATCACTTCTAACAAGCTTGCTATCGATATCCAATTTGGCATTTTAAGTCAGTTGCGTCGTACTTATCGGCATGTTGTCGATGGAGGGGTAAGAGAAGGGCCTTTTTGGGTGCTCGCAGGCGCGCTGATGCCCTCCGTGCTCATTGAGATCGGCTATAATTCTAACCCCATTGAATCTAAGCGAATCCAAAATAAAGCCTATCAGCAAGGATTAGCTAAAGGGATTGCTAATGGTATCGATAGCTTTGTAAGCAAGAATTTTTAATGCTCTCTAAAAAAACAACACCTTACAAAGTCTTTGTAGCATCTGTGTTCTTTGTGCTGGTTGTGTGCAACGCCTTAGCGTTACTCTTTTCGCATTTTAACCATAATTTCGCCCAATTGTTCACTCTGTTGAACGCACGTTTCTACGCTGTGCTTGTCCATAGTTTCCACATCGTAGGCGCACTAGGTTCTCTCTTCTATTTCGTGCGCGCCTCTAAGCACAACGCTCTAGCTCCTAAACTTATCGCATTGGGAAGTTGTGCGGCATTCGTGTATTTGGTCTTGCTGGGCATGCATGGTTTTTTTCTTTGGGGTGGATATGTTTTGGTGCTAGGCGCACTAGGAGGCTTGTGGATGCGTTACGCACATGCCCGTGCGCTTATAAGCTTTGCGCCTTCCTTAAACACCTGTATCATTTGGGTTTTTGCCTGCGGGTTTCAAACCTACTTATACCCGCAATGTGTGGGGTTGGATTTTGCCCTTTTTGTTGGTGTGCTCTTAGGACTTGTAGGAGTAGTTGCTCGACGCAAGGAATATTTAGGGTTTTATGAATACGCAAATCTACTTGTTCTGTGCGCAGGCTTGGTAGTCTTTATGCTCTGTGCACCCGTGATTGTCGCCCAAGAAAGCGCAAGACAAGCTTTTTTTTGGCTGGGAATTTTAGCGTGGATAGGGGAATGGATGCACACAAGCATGCGCCCCCATACCTAATAAAAGTCTGAGATGCATTGGTATACTCCTTACAACGGCTCTAGAGTTATCTTCTCCTGTAAGTAGCCACCCTACCGGTGAGACGAATCTTATCTCTACCAAAGGTTTTTTTAATAACCTCATAACGTGGGAAAACAATGGTGTCGCATTTATTATCCGCGATCGCCTTATTGAGCAACAACTCATAGATATTAGGATTAGAGGCATCATAGGGTATTTCTGTGGTGATCACAGGTCCTATATCAAAATCGCTGGTGCTGAAATACATTGTGTATCTAAAATCTGACACTTTAGCTGCTACAACAGCGGAGCAACCATTAAAAAACATAACCCCTAAAATCCCCCCTAATACAATTAACGACGCCTTCTTTAGCATCGCGAACCCTCCTGATACACGATATTTATCAAAATACTAACTAGAAAATTCTACCAAAAAATTTAAAACTCTTTAGCAGAAATCCCACTTAAGCAAACGCGATGCGTTTGTTTTAGCGGGTGGGATGAATGCCACTAATTCGTGTACAATACCCGCATACATTCGTATCCAGCGCAGGGCAGGTTTTTGACACTCTTAGCGCAAATCATCCTCTCTTGGAGGAAGAACAAGTTGATGGATCACTTCGCGTCGAGTTCTGCTAGTCCGTTTTCCAAAAAGTCTCTCTAGCATGAAGTACACTTCAATGTTTGAGGGTTCGTTATTTATGAAATATGTAAAATCCTGATAACTCATACGGAAAGGCGCACTTTTATACAAAGGCACTCTAACACCTAATTTATAAACCCATGCATTGTGCTGGTATCTTGTACCAAGATCAATAAAAGAGGTGCATAAAACCCCATGCGTCGAATCTGCTGGTATCTTGGTGTTCATGAAATTGATTTTTTCTGTGAATCCTAAATAAACGCCTGCAAAATTCGTATTGGAGGGATTGCTATCCACATAGAAATCTGCAAGCATATCCGCAGTTAATTGCATATAACCCACATTCAAATCTTTTAATGCAACAAAGCTAGGTGTTGGCACTATAAAGGAATATCCGCCAAGTGCAAGCACATCAAAGCCAAAATATTTGCTAAAAAACCGCTGGTAGCCAGCACCTCCGCCAACATTATAAGCCTTATTTGCAAAGAAGGTACTATTGACGGCATGGGAAACGGAGTTAATAAAGTTGGTAGTGGAAACACGTATGGGTGAAGAGGGCATGCTTGCAAAATGTGGCGTTTGGGTATTCGGAGCTGCAATCGTATATTTATGCGGGAGCGGGAAATATGTCGATGGGTTGCCTAGGATTGGTGAAAAACCGCTACCTGCTTGTTTTTGATCAATAAAAGCCATATTGCCAGAGTAAACTTGTTGTAGCTGTGCCATGCATGCTAACATAGCAGTCTCATTCAGCAAACCCATGGCATGGAGATCCTCAATGATGCTAACTTCTTTTTGAAACCATGCTAGTATCTGCACCATTTTTGCATTGTCGATCTCGCCAAACTTATTAAAACTCTCTGTATTTGTAGCATGGATGTTGGGGAGACCAAAACTGGTTTGAAAACAGGTTTCTAATGGTTTATGAGGGTTTGTCGGGTCGCATTCCTTCGCTTTTTCTGTGCCTTGTTGCACACTGCTTTCATAGCTTGATTCGCTGAGAATGTGTTGCATGTTTGAGTTGCTTGCAATTTCACCAAAGTCTTTTAAGAGATCTTGGAGTTGTGTTTTAAAGCTACTTGCCCCGCTTGCAGAAGATACTGGGCTTCCTAATTGAGACTTAATCTTATCGACAATGCTTTGGTATGTATTCAGATGTTCCGTCTGTGTCCGCAATTTATCTTGATAATTATTGTATTCTTCAATACCCTGAAGAATATTTGTTTCTTGTGTAATTGTTTCCGCTAGAGTGTTCTTCATGTTTTGAACAATGGATATAATCTGTTGCTTTTGGGAATTTGATATACTACCCGTGTCCTGCAAATTGGAAGAAGTTAGAGGAGTTGGAGGCACATCTCCCGCTTTGCTCAAGTCTTGGATTTTTTCAGCTTGTAAACTTAAATTTTGAAGCTTTGCTCGCAACTCCATTAACATATCAGGAAAGACAGAAAATCCATTGAGTTCTTGTTGCGCACTTGCAACCAACGCATTAAACTCGTTAAATAATGCTTTGAGGAACACTTGATCAATGGGAGAACTAGGAATATTTTTCCCATTTTGTTGATCGTAGTCAACGGTTTGCCAAATTTTATCGAGTATCTTGTTCATCTGATTGATATTAGAAACCACTACCTCTTGTGTTTTTGCGGCATCAAAAAGTTTCCAAGATTGAATTGGCTCGGTCGTATTCCTTTGCGCACTTGCAGAAACATTTGAGATACCTGCAGTAGCGGCAATAAAAAAGCCATTCCGTGAGTCGTTCTCGATAATTTCTCGTTGGCAGGAGGTAAAAACAACACTTAGCATGCCGAGCACTATGAACATCTTTAAAAACGGAAGTTGTGTTTTTCTTCCCCTCTTTGTTGTCCGAGCAAGGCTAGATTTCAATGAAGCCATTAACTTAAAAACATTAACATCATTGCCATTTACCCACCTATCTGTATCACCACCTTCGCCCTCATGCCACAGACATTAAGGCCCCGCGCTATATCGAAGCGATGAAAAAACGACCGCCATATTCGGAATGTCCACAGAAAAACCATGGCAATTACCCAAGTTTTTAGAGCTCACAAAATAACTCCAATCTCACGGCAACAAAACACACCGCCACACCCACCGCTCAGCCTATGCGATCATCTCAGCATAGCCTATCGACATACCCCCCATAACTAAAGTTAGGGGATTCTAACTTTAGTGGAGATCGCGGCTTTAAACAGGGTAGCTCACTTTGGAGTCTTATGTTCCCTATTGCGGTTGGTTGATGCCCCAACCCCAAGGGTATTACCCCTTGATTGCAACTTGGATATTAGCACGAGACTGTAAATCACTCGTTTTTGGGTATGCGGATTAAAAAAGGTAAGCGTAAGAAGCGACCCAGTAGAAAGCCCACAGGCTTAAAGCGGGATTTTTGGTCGAATGTATCTGACCAAAGGGGAGCTTGATTCCTAGTTCCACGCGATGTTGTTTTTCAATTGTGCCTCCCACGCCTAAGTTAAGCACTCCATTATAGCCCATAAAACTACGCGCGCTCACGGAACTATCTAAAGTTTGCGCGCTTTGGAAATATCCCAAGCCCAAGCCTAAATAAGTACCCACGATCATCTTCTTGGACAAGCGGTAAAAATCATTGATCATATCCACATTAACACTTAGAAAGGAATAGACATTAGTGTGTAAGGCGGTGGGTCTAAGCGCCATAATGTACCCTATATCTGTTCTAACGGAGATGTATTTATGGGCATTAAATTGATATCCCCCACAAATCCCCCATAAAAAGTTATTTTGCCAGGGCGCAGGCGCGAATCGGGCACTTTGGAATCCCGTCATTACCCCAACAAAAATTTTGCTTTTAGAGCGAGTTTGTTCTGTTGTGGCATCAGCAATACCCGCTATACACAAGAATCCTAATGCCCATCTTTTCATGGAGCGTCTTTGTAAAACTTCTTGAGTTTGTCATCTAGGGGAGCTAAGAGACGATAAAAGATAGGGACGACCAAAAGACTAAGCATCATGGATACGAGTAACCCCCCGCTCATGGCGATCCCAATGGGGGATTTCATACCAGCGCCCTGCCCTACAGATAGAGCTAAGGGCAACATGCCGCATACCATCGCAATTGTCGTCATGAGAATCGGGCGTAGACGCAATTCTCCAGCTAAAACAATGGCTTGTACGATCCCATGCCCTTCTTTGCGCTTTTCATTGGCAATATCAATGAGTAGGGTGGCATTTTTGCCCACCATGCCAATGAGCAAGACCAAGCCCATAAGCGAAAACATGCTTAAAGGTTGATGCGCCAAACCTAGGGCAAAGAACGCCCCTGAAAAACTCAAGGGCATGGTGATCATGATGATCAAAGGTTCTAAAAGCGATTCATAGAGCGCTGCTAAAATCATGTAAATAAGCGCAAAAGCGGTAGCCACTGCCACCATAAAAGCTTGATTGGTTTCCTTCAAATTATTGGCTTCGCCTGTAAAGGTGAAATTAGCCCCTTTTGCTAACCACTCAGGTGCATGTGCCTCCACTGCTTTTAAGATAGTGCCTAGAGAAACACCCTTATCCTTAGCAGGTTGCCCATAGACCGTAACACTGCGCTGGCGGTTGTAGCGCGTAATATTGAAAGCTACTTTGCTCTCCACCACCTCCACCAATCCATCCAAGAACATCAATTCCCCATACTTGTTCCTCACCTGGAGGCGTTTAATGTCCGCAATACTTGTTTTTTTATTTCTAGGAACACGGATAATAATATCATATTCGCGCCCATGTTCCTTGAAATAGCTTACTTGATTTTCTCCTGAGAACGCGTTATTCACTACAGCGCTAATTTCTTGAGCACTCACGCCGTATTTATTGGTGTTTTGGCGCAACACTTTGAGTTGGTATTGAGTTTGGTAATCGGAAGTGTTGGTGTGATAAGAGCCAAACTTGCCCTTCATTTCAGGGCTTTCTAGTAAAAACTTCCTCAGATTTTCTACGCTTTGATCCACTGCTTCCTGATTAGCTGCATAAATAAAGACTTGGAAAGAAGAGTTATCTCCCCCGCCAATCAAAGCCACATCAGCAAGGTTAATTGAAACGAACTCTTGTCCAATCCCTAATGCATAAAACTTAGCGCGCAACTCCTTCATAACCACGAATTGGTTTTTAGTCCGCTTGTCTAAACTTTTTAGCTGTACAAAAAACTTACCCTGAAAAATGCGTTGCACGCTTCCATAGCCAATCTGCATGGTTTCAAATTCTACACTGGGATCTTCCTCAATAACCTTTTGCAAGCGTCTCATCTTCTCTTCCATGCTTGCCAAGCTAATATCGGTGTTAGCACGCACAAAGATGTAAAACATGCCCCGATCTTCTTTGAGCATAAAATCCATACCCAATTTACCCGCTACATGCAACGAACCTGCAAAAATTCCTAAGACTAACAGCCCAATGATCAGCTTATGGTTTAAAATCCAAGTGAGCATCTTTGCATAAGTGCTTTCCATTTTCTTAAAAAAAGGCTCAGTATAATGGTAGAATTTGGATTGTTTGGGGCTCACAAGGATGGAGCTAAGCATAGGAATCACGCTCACAACGACTATATAGGAAATAGCAATTGCTAGCGCGACCGTGATTCCAAAGCTTTGGAAAAAGCGTCCCACAATCCCGCTCATGTCGCTGATGGGAATAAAGACCGACAAAAGCATAGCAGAGATGGCAATAATCGCAAAGCCGATCTCGCGCACCCCCTCATAACTCGCGCTTTTTTTATCCATACCCGCTTCTAATTTTTTATGGATATTCTCGATCACCACAATCGCATCATCGATAATAATCCCGATAGAAAGCGTGAGCGCGACCATTGTTAACATGTTTAGAGAAAAGCCAATCCAATTAATGAGTGCAAAAGTGCCCATAATGGAAATAGGGATACTTACCGCTGAAACTAGAGTGATAGAAAAATTCCTTAAAAACACCAAGACAACCAAAACCGCTAAAATTCCCCCTAGAACGAGGTCAAATTCGATATCTTTAATAGAGTGGCGGATAAAACTTGTGGTGTCCAAAAAAGGGCGAATATCATAGCCCACACTCATGGCTTTGATGGTTTTGAGCTCTTTAAAAACAGCATCTACAATCTCAATTTCATTAGCGCCTGCGATTTTTTGCACTTCCAAAATAACACCAGGCTCACGCTGGTAGCTGGCATAGGAACTATCTTCATCCACCCCCCATTGGATCGTGGCAATATCCCCTAGACGCACATGGTTACTTAGTTGGATATTGGCTAAATCGCTAATTTTGTAGCTATTGGCATTAACTAAAATAGAGTAATTTTTATCCGTACCAACGATGCGCCCTCCGTCCATCTCTAAATTTTGAGTTTTAAGCGTATTGTAGAGATCGGTATAGGTCAATCCATATTTGTTCATCAGACTAGGATCGGCGTAAATACGCACTTGTCTTTCTTGAAAACCATTGAGTTGCACCCCACCTACGCCCTTGATCGTTTGCAACAAAGGTTTGACCACATTTTTAGCGTGATCGTTGATTTGGGCGATAGATTTCTCTTGGCTACTTAAAAAGAGTGAGATGATAGCCTGCCCATTGGTGTCGAACTTGTCAATAGAGGGCTTATGGATGCTTGGATCGTCAAAGCGTACCGAAGAAACTTTATTGATAATATCGTTGAGTCCTACACTAATTGGTTTTTCCAGCTCAAATTCCACCACAACGATGCTGACATTTCTAGCACTATTAGAGGTAACTTTTTTGATTCCATCAACCCCCATCACCGCTTCTTCGATCCTATCTGTGACCTTGCTTTCAATAATGTCCGCACTCGCGCCCGGGTAAATGGTCTTAACCACCACAATAGGAAAGTCAATATTGGGAAAAAGGGCTACGCTAATTTTTTTAAGTCCCATCGTTCCAAAAAAAACAATCACCAATGCAAACATCAAAGTTGTAATGGGTCTTTGAATAGCTACCTTGTACACAAATCCCCCTACTTAATAAAGCCGTCCCCAAAGATTCCGGGACGCAAATTACTTTGTGCAGGCAATAGGGCTTCTGCGCTTACTTTGCGCGTTTTCACATCAATTGTTGGATAAATCTTGGTGATCACAGCTTTAAAGTTGTTGCCTCCCCCATCGACACTATAAAAGAAACTATCTCCTACCTTAACTTCATGGATATAACGCGAATCAAATTCTAAGACCATTTTTAATTTCTTACTCACCAGTCTAAAGAGAAGCGTATTATTAGCGTTCATGCCCTCGCCTAGTTCGATATTCTTACTGGCAATAACCCCATCAAAAGGAGCTTTTAAGATAGTCTTTTCCACCACCGCTAGGGCGTAATTACGATCAAACTCTAATTTTTTATAGTCTGCATAATATTTATCCAGCGTATTTTTATCAATCGCTCCGCCAATCTTCTTATAGCGTTCGTATTGCTTTTGCATGAAGTTATATTGCTGTGTGATAGAGTCAACCTGAGACTTTTTATCTTTATTGTAAAGCGTGAGTAAGATATCCCCTTTTTTAACCTTGCCCCCCACATCAACATAGATTGCATCCACAATTCCCGAAGAATCTAAAGTTAAGTTTGCATCTTCCAACGCTTCCACATTAAAAACCGCATACACCTCTTTAGCCCCAAGCCCCACAAATAGCAGTAGGACGCATAAAATAGTTCTCATGATCAATCCTTAGCGCACATAATCTTGAATATGATGTCCGCTGTAAAAAATATAATTGGCCTTTTGCATTTCGTAATTATTCAGAGATTGGTTATAGATCACCTCCGCATCAAAGCGCGTGCGCAATGCTCTCAAATAAGTAGTGAAATCTACAAGGTTTGCATTGTATTTTTTCTTGATACTTTCATAAGAAAGGGTTGCAGATTTCAAACTAGCTTCTGAACTACGGATTTTAGAGCGTGCCATGTCTAGAGATTTGCGGTAAAGCTGTTCATCTTTTTGCTGTTCTAACTTCTTATATGTGAGATTTTTTTCTTGGGCGAGTTGCCCTAAGCGGATAGACTGCTTTTGTAAGCTAAGTCCAATATCACTAAACAAATCTAAACTCACCACAATTGACACGGTGTTTTGCTGGTTGGGAAAGAGGTTACCTAGTCTATTGCCAACACCTCGTGCAAAGGCAGGTTTTTGGATGTAATATTGCCAATCATCGGTCAAATCAATACTGGGATAATAATTAAGCTGTTTGTTTTGGTAGTGAATAGCTGTGATCTGCTCCCTGAGTGAACGCAAATCAGCGCGTTCTCTAATGCCTAAATTGGGTTCTAAAATTGTAGTGCGCTTCAAGGAGGGAATTTTAGAATTGGTCAGGTATTCTAAGGTGAGACGATTCTGCTCAATAGCAAATTCCATATCTGTAATATCATTCTGACTGAGTGCGCCTTGTGCCTTAGCGCTCTCTAAATTGTCAATGGTTGTCAAACCCTGATCGAAGAGCTGGCTAGTGCGTTTGATATCTGCGCGCAATTCGGCTAATTTGCGCTTAAGCGCTACAAGCTGAGCCATGTTGTTGAAATACTGGTAGTATTGTTGCACTACCTGTAAGTAAATACTCTGTCTAGTGTATTCCATGCTAGCAGCACTAGAGCGGTAGGTGGCAGACTTTTCCTTAACCCCGTTGATCGTGCTAAAGCCCTTAAAAAGATTGAGATCTAACTTAGTATTGAGCAATTGCATATCATATTCGGGAAAATCTAGAGTGTTCCTGTTGCGGTGGTTAAAGGTGTAGTTGCTATTGAGGGTGGGCAAGAAAGCCGCCTTAGCAATGGTATGATTTTTAAGTGCCTGACTCACCTGTAGTTGGGCTGCTTGTAAAGAGTAGTTATTATTTGCGTTTTTAATCAGCTCAGCTAAGCCCAAAGCTCCGCCGGTGGTGGTGGCAAACTTTTTTTCCTCCATCGCTTCTAATTCTTGAACTCCCAAAGCCAGCGTGCCTGTGGGGTGGTATGTTTCTAACTCTAGGGCATGTAAAAATGCCCCAAAAATCCACCAGTATAGCCATAAAAAAACCCTAAAATACAAGGCTAAACTCCGCATAAAATATTTTGCATTGTGATGGTGTCCTCGGCGGGATTTGAACCCACGACCTTACGATTAGGAATCGTACGCTCTATCCAACTGAGCTACAAGGACTTAAGGGCACCCTCAAGGGTGCATGGAAGCTATTTTTTCTTTTTAGTCACTTTAGAGGCAGCAACCACATCTTTGAGCACTTTACCAGGCTTGAACTTGGGTACCATTTTGTCTTTAGTTGTGTAGCTTTTATCACTTCCGGGAACCTTGCCTTTTTTACCCTTCTGTAAAACCGCCTCAAATTTGCCAAAACCTACCAATTCTACGCTTTCATGGCCACTTAATGCCTTTTCAACAGCTTTAACAAACCCATTCAGCGCCAGTTCTGTTTCTTTTTTATCCTTAAAGCCACCTTCTTTTTGCATCAAGTCTAAAAACTCTAGTTTTTTCAACACATGTCCTTTGTATAGATATTTTTGCAAAAAGCAAAACACGCGTGCCATTATACTACAAAATCCGCCAATTGCGCCAATTCCGCGTTTAAGAGCCCTTCAAGTTAGCTATTGTATGATACAAGGTTTAATAAAAAACTAAAAGGGGCTAGGTTGGTGCGTGTGGCAATCAATGGAACAGGGCGTATCGGCTTATGTGCCGCACGCATTGTGGCGCAACGCGATGACATGGAATTAGTCGCCCTTAATTCTACTTGCGATTTGGATACCCTGATCCATCTCTTGCGTTATGATTCGCTTCATAAGCATAGTGTGCGTATAGAGAAAGTCAATGAAGAGGGCTTATGCATGGGCAATAGCTTATTTGTGCGCGTCTTGCACGAACGCGACCCCGCTAAACTAGATTTTGGCAAGGCGCAAGTTGTCTTGGAATGCACGGGGAAATTTAACGATCATGCTCTAGCTCAAGTCCATTTAAAAAACGCTGTGCAAAGGGTAGTGATCTCTGCCCCTGCCACTAATACCCCCACTTTTGTTTATGGGGTTAACCACACTAATTACGCCGGAGAACCTGTTATTTCTAATGCCTCCTGCACCACCAATGCGCTCGCTCCACTTTTGTTAGTGCTCGATCAGCATTTTGGTGTAGAGCACGCCTTGATGACCACAATTCATAGCTATACTAATGATCAAAATCTTTTAGATTCCAAACATAAAGACTTACGCCGTGCGCGCGCGGCTGCGCTGAATATGATTCCCACCAGCACAGGCGTCAATAAAGCTTTGACTCACATTCTGCCCCATTTAGCTCCTAAGGTTAAAGGTTTGGCTTTGCGTGTGCCTACTCCTGTAGTGAGTCTGATTGATTTGAGCGTACATACGCATCAAGCCATGAGCCTTGAAAGCCTGCATGCAAGCATGCAGTTAGCCAGCCGTACCCATTTGGAAGGTGTTTTAGGTATTGATAACCATCAACGCGTCTCGAGCGACTTTATCGACAGCTCCTATAGCGCGATCTATATTGAAGATCAGACATTGGTATTAGATAAACATCATGCCAAAATCTTAGCATGGTATGATAATGAAGTGGGTTACTCAGAGCGACTCGTGGATATGGCATACCACACCATGAAAGGAATAACATGTTAGCCGGAATCAAGCGCATGCAAGAGGTTTTAGGTATCCAGGATGTGGACATACAAAACAAGAATGTCATGATTCGCGTGGATTTTAATGTTCCTTTGGATAAAGATTTTAACATTATGGAAGACACGCGCATGCGTGAGAGTATCCCCACAATCAACTATTGCATTGATAATGGTGCACGCTCGGTAGTGCTTGTGGGGCATTTAGGACGCCCTGAACCTAAATTTGATGGCGATAAACAGAGTCAATTTTCTTTTAACCATTTGGTCAAACGGCTGGAGCGCTTGCTAAATAAAGAAGTCTTTTTTGCACATTCCTTACAAATGGCCAAACAACTACAAAGCGCGCATGCTAATCCTGTTATCTTAATTGAAAACCTGCGTTTCTATAAAGGCGAAAAAGAAAATGACCCGGAGTTTGCTAAGCAATTAGCGGATCTCTGTGAAGTCTACGTGAACGATGCCTTTGGCACGAGTCATCGTAAACACGCTAGCACCTATGGCATTGCGACGCATGTGCCTACAAAGGTTGCGGGCTTTCTGCTCAAAAAAGAGATCAATTCTTTTGCCAAAGCCTTAGCCAATCCTTTGCGTCCCGTACTCTTGGTAGTTGGGGGATCTAAGGTCAGTTCTAAGCTCAAGCTTTTGCACAATATTTTAGATCGGGTGGATAAAATCATCATCGGGGGCGCGATGAGCAACACCTTTTTGAAAGCTCTCGATTACAACATGCAAGCCTCTTTAGTGGAAGAAGATTTGATTGAAGAGGCTTTGCACATCTTGGATAAAGCCAAGCAAAAGGGCGTACATGTCTACTTACCCGTCGATGTGGTGAGCACCACTCACCTAGAACACACCGATCAGGTGCAAATCACCCCCGCTCAAGACATCCCTTTAAATCACATGGCAGTTGACATCGGACCGGCAACTTCTAAACTCTTTTCTTTAGTGATTCAAAATAGCCAAACCATTATTTGGAATGGTCCGCTTGGAGTCTATGAAGTCCCCCTTTTTAGTCGCGGTTCGTTTCAGATTGCCCACAGCATTTCTAACACCTATGCTTTTTCCTTGATCGGGGGAGGGGATACGATCGATGTTTTGACACGTGCCGGTTATAAAGATAGCGTGAGCTTCATCTCTACGGGTGGGGGGGCGAGCTTAGAGCTCTTGGAAGGTAAGATTTTGGTCGCCTTCGATGTGTTGGATCGCAAACCATGACGGAGAGTGTGCCGTGCCCACTACAATACAGGAGCACTGGGCATGATCAATGTCTTTGCAAAGAATAACGAACTTGTTGAAATTTTTACATTTCAAGATTTTGAAAATTTTCCCTTTGAAGAGCACAATATCTTATGGTATGAGCTTATCAACCCTACCTTTACTGAACTCTATTGCATCGCACAAAATTACGATCTCAATCTCTACGAAGATCCTGAAAAAAGTGCGGTGGTCAAATATTGGGAGAACAGCACCTCCATCACCATTAACACCTATTTTATTTATAAAGACTCGCCCCTAGCTTTCCACACTGAAGCAATCACTTATTTTATTGCCAATAATATTCTGTTCACTCTCTACCACGGAGATTTCCCCATTTTCCGAGAGGTGCAGGGGCGTGTGCTAGCTAGCCCCAAGAAATTCCATGATGGATTTGACATCTTGGCTAAAATTTTAGAACTCTACTTTGAGAAGGGTGCGGATTGCTTAGAGGAAGTCAACCGCGAAACTAGTGTGTTGCGTAAGCAAATTGTCTTTGACCTAGAAGCCTGTACCCATGAAGAAACCTTGATCTCGCTATCCTTTTTGCAAGAATTTAACATGGAACTACGCGATTCGCTCTTTGATAAAAGGCGCATCATCACCGCCCTATTGAAAAGCAATAAGGTAGATAACGAGACAAAGAAAGATTTCAACATTATTATCAAGGATTTTAATTCCTTGGTAGAATTTAGTACTGCTAATCTTAACGCACTAGATAATATTCAAAACCTTTTTACTTCTCAAGTCAATGTAGAGCAGAATAAGATCATCAAACTTTTCACCGTGGCAACGATGGCGATGATGCCCCCTACTTTAATTGGCACAATCTATGGGATGAACTTTGAGGTGATGCCTGAATTGCGTTGGGAATTTGGCTACCCCATTGCGATCGTGGCGATGATCGTCTCGACCATCTTACCCATTTTGTATTTTAAAAAGAAAGGCTGGCTCTAATTTAGGGCTCCCCAAAGCAGAACCCCCAGCACCACCGCGCCCAGCACAAACGCGCTAATGATACCTTTGGTGCTCTTGCGCTTAAAGCCCATAAGCAATCCACTCATATAAAATAGACATAGAAATACCCCAAAGATAATGCCAAAAACCACAAGTGGCTTGCCCGCTCTACCCTTATGCACTTGCATGAGTACGCCTAGCGCACTGCGGTGTATGCTCGTGATGACGCTTTTGTCTCTCTCAGAATTAATATTAATTTCATAGCCAGCCGTACCGATAAGCAACGCTCCCTTGCGTCTTCTAGGCTCAATTTTAGGAGGCAAAGCAACATTTTTTTGTTTTAAAAAGTCTAGGAGAAATTCTAACTCTTTTTCTTTGGCTACAAGAGGCACGCTCCACTTGGTGATTTTAGCCCCACTATTGGAACCAAAGTCTAAAAAGAAAGCCACCCCACTGATCACAAACAGCAACACTAGGGGCAGAAAAAACACGCTCGCGTAAGCGTGGAATTTATAAATAGTTTGGACGCGCATTATTGTAAAATATGGCTCACAAATTTTGAATAATTGTCCATCACAAGCCCCCCCTTTCTAAAACCTAACCCGCATGCCTCATAGGCAAAAAAGACATTGGGTTGGTAGTAAAACTCACCTACCTGATTGAGTGGCGCGTATTCCTGATACACAGGCTTATGATTGCCATAGACCCCCTGCGTTTGATGCACGATGCTCAAATCTGGGTTCAAAATCTGCACATTAGCCCCCTCTCTGCCAAAGGCAACTTTACGCACTTGCTTTTTGTTTTGCAAGGGTTCATAGCTAGCTTCTAAAAGCAAAGGATGGTTAGGATAGCGCTCCCAAAGCACCTTTAAAAAGCGTTTGCTTTGGAATAATAGCGTGTAAGCGGGGTTCAAAAAGATGGTATTTTGGTTAGCCATCATGTCCTGCATGAGCAAAGCTAACTCGGGTTCATCGATAGCAATACTCTCCCAAGGCACGAGCTTAAACAAGAATTCGTAATTCACTCCTTCAAAAAAGACCCCCTCTTCAGGATTGAATTGCACTTCATCCATGTATGCAAAATGTGTTTCAAAGCCCGCACTTCGTGCGGCATCTTGCAAGAATTGTACGCTACGCTCTTCTTCACTACTCCCTCGAATGCTGGAAAAAAGAATCTTCCAGCCTTCATAAAGGCTTTCAAACCCACTCACATCTTCACTCAAAGTAACCAAGCGTTTAAAATTTTGGCTTAGGGCTTCATGGATATTGTTAAATTGCAAGTCCTCATTGTAGCCATTGTGCTTGAGTAATGCCCATTGTACTAGTGCACTTTCATAAAGCATGGTCGGAGTGTCAGCGTTAAACTCCAAAAGCTTAATAGGTTTACCATCTAGTCCGCCGGCTAGATCAAAACGCCCGTAAATATGCCAGTGCACTTCTTGCTCAAAACTTTGTTTGATCATCGGAATCAAACTATTAGGGATGTCTAATTCGAAAAAGCGTTCTTGCTCGATGACCATTTGTGCAGTTTCTACAAACATATCATAGAGCTCGTTACACGCATCGTAATAGGCATTCGCCTCCTGTTGACTCACCACAACTAAATCATTGCTAAGATAGGGACTTTTATCAGGGTCGGTATGCCAGTCTAGTCCGATCTCTTCTAGGGCTTGGTGGCTTAAGGGTTGTAAAGTTTTGATTTGCATGGAATTCCTTTAAGAAGCAGCGCCACTATGACTAGAGCCAAAAAAACCGCTACGCCCTTGAGAAGGGCTAGAGCTGTGCGTATTTTGGGGTCTTTGAGGGCTGACAGAATGGTTTGTAGAGGGGCTAGAACTATGTGCGCCTTGGCTAGCAGAGGGGCTAGAAGTGGGTGCGGTTGTAGAACTACGCGGGCTAGAAGCATTGCTAGGGCTAGAGTTTTGCGAAGACCCAAAAAACCCGCTACGCGCTCCACTAGAAGGCGTGCCCGATGTGCTTCTAAAATTATTCTGACTGCGTTGGTAGGCTTGTGGGGAGCTATAATTTCTTTGGGCATTTTGGGTATAATTAGGATTGTTAAAAAGCTTATTGCCAATATAGGCCCCCAAAATTGCCCCCGCCGCACTGCCTAAAATTGCTCCCCCAATGCCCAGCCCAGAACCTCCACCTTCAGCAGGGGGTTTAGTGAGCTGACTTGTGCCATTATCAATTTTAACTTCTTCCTCCTTGATAAGTTTTTGCACTTCCTCATCGCTGAGCATACGCTCCTTGCCCTGCATATCGCGTACCACAACTCGCGTCTTGTCGCTGGGATATTCTTCAGCCACCTTATAACTCTTATCAGGCTGTTCTTGCAAGATCACCAACGCGCCTTTTTTAACCTGTTGGGTTTGTTGGCTGCTCTCTTTGGGTTTTTCCTCTTTGGGTTTTTCTTGTGTATCGCCCTTACATCCGGCTAAAGCCACCACAACCACCGCACTAAGCCCCCCTACAATAGCGTAATCTGAAATTTTTCTAAATGGCATGCGCATCTGTATCCTTATCTTAAAAGTCTTTATGCTAGCATATTTTTGCCTAAGCTTATATTTTAAATTGTCCGATGTCCAAATCTAAATCTGTTGTAGAGGTGTGCAAAGAGCTAGCTAACTTGAGTATCTCTTGAGCATCTATAGAAGATTGTTGGGTGTTTTTCTCAATATGTGTGAGTTTCTCGATCATGGCACTGATACTTTCGCCGGTTTGGGTGTAATTACGGATAAAACCATGCGTATTTTGCACCATCATTTCCACATCTGCACTCATGCCCTTAAAATTTCTCTGTACTTGTAGACTGTGCCTGCTCAGATCCTTAATCTTCTTAGAATTGGACTCCATTTGGCTGGAGACATCGCCTATTTCTTGCACAATTACCCCGATCGTTGAGTTGATCTCAGTCAAGCTCTTTTGGGTGCGCGCGGCTAAATTGCGCACTTCGTCCGCCACCACCGCAAAGCCCCTGCCATGCTCGCCTGCGCGCGCAGCTTCAATAGCGGCATTAAGAGCGAGTAAATTGGTTTGATCCGCAATATCATCGATGATATGTAAAATCCCTTTAACACTATCAGCGTTTCTACTGAGTCGCTCAATCCGTGTAGAAAGATCTTCTTCTGTCTGCGACACCTCTAAAATATGCTCAAGCATATTGCTTAACGAGGTGTTGGATTTTTCAATAGAATGGCGCGTCTTGCCTAATTTGTCGCCCATATCATGCGCTTCATTTACGAGCGCTTTTGTATTATCTGCAAAGCCTAAAGAGGAAAGATACAATTCTTTAATTGCCTGAACATTGGCTCGTGTCGCGTTGGTAGCATTAGCAATGATTTTTTGCAAGGAATCGGCTAAAGATCGATTCTGCACACTATGATGCTGGATATTCTTCATCACCTCGTGAATATTTTCGACAAAGTGGTTGATATAAGTCCCCGCCTGTCCAATTTCGTCATTGGCATTAGTAACTACAAAGCGACTCGTCAAATCTCTATCTCCATGCGCAAATGCGGCAATCCTCGTAACCAAAGCCCTTAAGCGATTAAAAATCGTAAAATACATCAAAATCGCCGAAATGGCGATAATCCCCACAACGATGCTCACATTCCAAACCACAAGGGTTTTAGAATCGTCTACATCTTGTCTTTGGACATGGTGTTCTAAAGCATTAACATCTTTAACAATATCACTATAATATGAGGTAACCGCAAGCACAATATCCCCAGAGGGGTCATAGTGCGCGTAAGCGACTTTGAGTTCTGGTTTACCCCCTGTGCTCTTAGGGATTTTATAACGCACATAACCACCCCCAGCATCAGCACGTGCGATGAACTCTTTGATATAAGCCACGCCGTCTGCGCTTATCAGATTGTATCCATTTTTACCCGTGTTCTTGGGATTAGCGGGATCTAAAAGCACCTTTCCTGATTTGCTCACCGCCATGATATAGTAAATGCTGGTGTCGCCATTAATCTCTTGGAGCAGCTGCAACGCTGAAGCCACAGCTCCTTGCTTGCTCTGGGTGTTGTAAAACAGCGTTAATGAGCGTTCCAATAAGCCATACATGTATTTGAGCGCGTACTCCTTCTTTTGCACATCATCCTATCTAGTAGTTTGAATAATATGCTGGACAAGCCGATGCCTTTTGTAATCTGCTACAAAGACAAGAATAGTTCCCATAACTACTAAAGATAAAAAGAGATTGCCTGTAATTTTAAGGCTTAAGCGCATGCGACTCCCCTTTCAAAGGTTCGAAATTCACAAGATAGATCGCAAGAATCGCTAAAATCTGTAATGCACGCCCAGCCCATAATGCGCCCCCCTTTTTTCATCTAAGCCAATTTCAGGGTACAATTCCCAATTACGGCGGTATTTGGAGGTGAAGAGATAGGCAAAGCCCCAGCCAATCAAACTCCCCACCACCACCTGTAAAATGGTGTGTTTGCGCGCCACCACGCGGCTCGCATCCGTGAGCACCGCCAAAGCGATCACGGGCAAAGCCGGCTTCCAGCCATAGCGATAAAAGACAAACCCGGCCGCGCTCCACGCCCCCCCCGCATGCCCGCTAGGCATCCCTCTCCAGCTATCACAGCAAGGGCGTTTAGCAAAGGGCACATGTGCGCCCCTATCATGCGCGCTTTGAAAGGCCCCCTTGATTCCATAGATCACCCCCTGAGTAACGATGCTCCCTACCGCTAGCTCCCCCATGCCGCGATAATCGCGCATGCCCAAACTCACCACGCCCACAAAAACAGGCATCAAGCGCAACACATCGCCTATATCTTCTAAAATCTTGACCTCTTGCGCACTGGGCGCGCCCTCCAAGCGCACACAGAGCAACAACGCCAAACCCGCCCGCATGATTTTTCGCATAACCTCCATTATAGCATTTTGTTAGGTATAATGCTCTGCATGTTGGTCTATTTTCTGCTCAGTTTGGCATGTGCGTGGGGGGTGATCTTGTATTCTAAACGCGCCCAACTTTTCCTAGACAACGCCCATAAGCCCCAGGGCTTTCACACCCAAAAAACCCCGCGCGCGGGGGGGTTGGGGGTTTTCTTGGTCTTTGTGTGGGGGGGTTGGGGGAGTGTTTGGATGTTGCTAGGGGCGATCTTGGTCTTTGTGAGCGGCTTTTTAGAGGACATGAACCGCCCTCTTAGCCCTAAAAGGCGTTTGTGTTTGCAAAGTTTGGGCGCGGGGCTGGTTATTCTACTAAGCCCGCTCATCTTGAGCGATTTTAGCCCCCTATTTAGCGTGCCCCTTTGGATCGCTCTGCCCTTGAGTGTCTTTATGTTAGTGGGGGTGATCAACGCGATGAATATCATTGATGGTTTTAACGGGTTGGCTGGAGGCTTGAGTGTGGCGGTGTTGGGGATTTTATACGCCATTGAGCCCAACCCCACGCTTTTAGCCCTCTTGCTAGGGGTGTTGGGCTTTTTAACCCTCAATTTCCCCAAGGGGTATATTTTCTTAGGCGATGGGGGGGCGTATCTCTTGGGCTTTATTTGTGGGGCTAGTTTGATGGATTTGAGCTTAAGAGGGGTGGTGAGCGTGTGGTTTGGGCTGGCATTGATGATCTATCCGGTTACAGAGGTGCTTTTTTCTATTGCTAGGCGCAAACTCCAAAAACAAAAAGCCACTCTGCCCGATGCCCTGCACCTGCACACCTTGCTTTTTAAAGTCCTATCGCGCCAAAACACCCCGCTTAACCCCAACGCTCTAACGGGTTTAGCGGTGGTGCTCTTAAACATCCCCTTTATGCTCATTAGCTTTACCTGCCGCCACCACCCCTATGCGCTCTTAGGTTTGATTGGGGTGTTTGTGTGCGGGTATTTAACCCTCTATCAATGGCTTATCAACCACTCTAAGGAGTCTTCTTGCGCTTAGGTTTAAACATCGATCACATCGCCACACTCAGAGAGGCGCGCAAAATCCACGAACCCGACCCCCTAGAGGCGATTTTCATCGCCAAAAATGTGGGGGTGGATTTGATCACCTTGCACTTACGAGAAGATCGCCGCCATATCCATGAAGACGATGTCTCTAGTATCATCAAGCACGCCCCCATGCCGGTCAACGTGGAGTGTGCGATCGACGCGCAGATCACCCAAATTCTGTGCGCACAACGCCCCTTTAAAGTAACTTTAGTGCCCGAAAAGCGCGCTGAGATCACCACAGAGGGGGGGCTTAACTTAGAACACCCTCAGCTCCCCCAAACCATTCAAACCTATTTAGACCATGGCATAGAAGTCGCGCTCTTTATTGACCCGGGGTTAGAAAACTTGGAGCGCGCGCGCGATCTAGGGGTGGGGGTGGTGGAGTTGCACACGGGGCGTTTTAGCAATCTGTACAACACCCTTTACTCCAACTTCAAACACCATAAAAACCGCCTAGAACTCCCCCAAGATCGCGCCACACTCAAAGCAATGCTAGATACCAGTTTGCAAGAATTAACACAGAGCGCGCTAGCCGGGGCGCAAATGGGGCTAGAAATGTGCGCCGGACATGGTTTGAATTATTTTAGCGTGGGGCTCATCGCGCGCATTCAAAGCTTGCAAGAGCTCAATATCGGGCATGCGATCATGGCTAGAGCGATTCTAGTGGGCTTGGAGCGCGCTTTGAAAGATATACAAGAGGCGATGAAAAATGCGCGCTAAAATTGCCATTTCTATTGGAGATGTCAATGGCATAGGTGTAGAGATCGCGCTCAAAGCCCACGCCAAGATCAATAAAATCTGCCAACCAATCTACTGCGTACATAGAGAGTTGTTAGAGCGGGCGAATGCGCTTTTAGATCACGCCCACACTACCACCCTAGAAAATATGCAATGTGTAGAAATCAACGCGCCCCCCCCCGCCCTAAAGCCCGGGCAAATAGACAGGGCAAGCGGAGCTTATAGCCATGCTAGCTTTTTACACGCCCTAGATTTAGCGGACTCTAAAGAAGTGAGTGGGGTGTGTACTCTGCCCATTCACAAAAAAGCATGGCAATTAGCCGGAGTGTGCGCGCCCGGGCACACCGCGCTTTTAAGAGATCGCTACAAACAAGAGGCGATCATGATGCTAGGCTGCCCTAGCTTGTGGGTCGCGCTTTTTAGCGATCACATCCCCTTAAGCGCGGTGAGCGATCGCGTGCAATTACAAGCTTTGAGAGATTTTTTACACATTCTAGGGCGGGTGTTACCCCAAGCTAGCCAGATTGTGGTTTTAGGGATTGATCCGCATTGTGGAGATGGCGGGGCGATTGGGAGTCAAGATCATATCGTGCAGGAGGCGATCACCCAAGCCAATATGCTTTTAAACACCCCTAAATTTCTAGGACCTATCCCGGCTGATAGCGCGTTTGCGCCCCATTTTAGAGAGAAGTACCGCTATTTTGTCGCGCTTTACCACGATGTGGGGCTAGCCCCGCTCAAAGCCCTCTATTTTGAAGAGAGTATCAATGTGTCTTTAAATTTGCCCATCCAGCGCGCCAGCGTGGATCATGGCTGTGCCTTTGACATTGCTTATCAAAACAAAGCAAGTACCAAAAGCTATGGCAACGCGATTGACTACCTTTTAACCTAGCTGCTTTGCTGGGCTTGGGTTAGGCGTTCTTGTTCTTCTTTGAGGGCAGCCTTTTGGGTGCGCTTGAGCATCTCTTTACGGCGAATGGCGCGCTCATGGCGTTCTTTTTCTTTATCTGTTTGGGGGACAAAGGGGGGCATGGGCATGGTTTTGCCATCTTTCATAGCGACCATAGTAAAATAACAACTATTGGTGTGAATCGCCGTTTTGGCTTTAAAATCCTCACAAATCACCTTGATCCCCACTTCGCAACTTTTCGTGCCCACATAGTTAATGCTGGCATAAAAAGTTACCAAAGTGCCAATGGGGATGGGGTGTTTGAACAACACCCGATCCACGCTCAAAGTTACCGTGCTATACCCACAATAGCGCGTAGAACACACATAAGCCACTTTGTCTAATAGATTGAGCAATTCGCCCCCGTGCATGACATTGTTGAAATTGACCATATTAGGGGTTACTAAAAAAGACATGGTTAGTTGTCTAGGGTCGCCAATGCTCGCGGTGGTGTCTGCACGCAATTTCTCGCTTTCGCTCATAAAAACTCCTTGATGATGATGCCAACTTTAACCAAATTTAGATAACATCTATCTAAAGGGAGAGCACAACTGCCAAGATGAGACAAATCCAAAATAGATAGGACACAAATAAAAAAACGCGGCAACAGATTTGCGTTTGCCGGTAGCGTTTTTGAACATAACAAACCAAGCCATACAGAGAGTAGCTAGAGAACAAAAGCACAACCAGCACGCCCGGGAGAGTGTCATACCTCACCCCATGACTCCAATGCACCATGTTGAGCAGAATCACAAAAACACCCCACCCAAAAAACCAACCCAAAAAATAGAGGACACTTAGATCGCGTTGTTGGTAAAAATCTATCAAAACGCTCACATTGGCAAGCACAATGCTTAAAATAAAAACCGCGATGCTTGGTTCATGGGCTAGCTTTAATAGAAGTTGTTTGCCCCCTCTCTCAAAGGCGTCTGAAACAACCACATAAACCAACGCCGCTAACACAAATGCCCATAAAATGGCGATGAACTTTTTAGTTTTAGAAAATGCGTCAGCTTGCATGCCTAACCCCTTGCTTTGATCTAGCCCACCCCTAAAGCCAAATTTAGATAAGATTATCTAAAAAGGGCTTGCATGCTAGTTTTTACCGGGGGCTGTGGGTATATTGGCGCATCTGTGGCGCGGCTATTTTTGGAGCGCACAAATCAGGACATTCTCATCATTGATAACCTCAGCACGGGCTTTAGTGTCCACGCCAAGACCCTAGAACACCACTACAAAGATCGCATAAAATTTGTACAGCTTGACTTGCATGATGTCCAAGCCCTCGATCTTCTCTTGCAAAGCCAGCGCGCTATTCAAGGGGTGTTGCACTTTGCGGCTAAACTCTTGGTTGAAGAGTCGACTCGCCTCCCTCTAGAATACTACTCTAACAACACCCTTAACACCTTACAATTAGTGAGACTTTGTATAAAACATCAGATCAAACATTTTCTTTTTTCATCAACAGCGGCAGTTTATGGGCAAACCGACACACTCATAGACGAACAAGCCCCCCTCAATCCCATGAACCCTTATGGCGCTTCTAAGATGATGAGCGAGCGCATCTTACTAGACACCGCCCAAGTGGCGCCCTTTTCTTGTGCGATCTTGCGCTATTTCAATGTCGCGGGGGCGACTCGCTTTAATGACTACACTAGCCCCTATGCTTTGGGTCAGAGGGCGCAAAACGCCACCCACCTCATCAAGGTCGCTTGCGAATGCGCCACCTTTAAACGCCCCTCTATGGGGATTTTTGGCACAGACTACCCCACCCCAGATGGCACTTGTGTGCGCGATTACATCCATATAGACGATCTCGCCCTCGCCCACTTAGAGGCGTTCAACACTTTGCAGGCAGAAAACAAAAGCCAAATTTACAATGTGGGCTATGGGCGGGGCTATAGTGTGGCTGAAGTGATTGAGAAGGTCAAAGAGATTTCAGGCGTGGATTTTAAAGTGGAGCTCCAAGCGCGGCGCGCAGGCGACCCCCCTAGCCTCATTGCGGACAATGCCAAGATTTTAAGCCACACGGGTTTTAAACCCCAATTTGACAGCCTAGAGAGGATTATCCAAAGCGCGTATGTTTGGGAGCAATATTTAGGTAAACAACATGGCTAAGGTGGTCATACTCACGGGGGCAAGCAGTGGGATCGGGCTAGAGTGCGCGCATTTGCTCTTAAAAAAGGGTTATAAGGTCTATGCCCTCTCTAGGCAGGTAAGCGCGCTCAAAGAGTTAGAACACCCCCAATGTGTGCGCTTGGATTGTGATCTGTGCGATTTAGCCCAGCTAGAAGCGCGCGCTAAAGAGATTCTAGCCCAAGAAACATGCCTAGATGGGGTGATTCACAACGCCGGGCGCGGACTCTTTGGGAGCTTAGAAGAGCAAGATTTAAAACAGGTACAAGATCTCTTCATGCTCAATCTCTTTAGCATTGGCAGGCTTAATTCTTTGCTTTTAGGCGCGTTGCGCAAGAACCCCAACCCCCCTAAAATCCTCCATGTGAGCTCAGTTGCGGGGCGATCCATTAGCATGTTTTTGGGTTGGTATCACGCCAGCAAATACGCCCTAGAAGCCTATAGCGATGCATTGCGTGTGGAGTTAGCCCCCTTTAAAATACCAGTGGTGCTCATTGAGCCGGGCACTATCCAAACCAAATGGGGGCAGGGGGCGTTTGGGGCGTATGTGAGCCAGCCTAGCCCCTATCAAGAAGAGCTAGACAGAAGCGCGCGCTTTTATGCTAAAACCTACCAAAACGCAGACCCGCCCCTGCTCGTGGCGCGCGCCATTTTAAAAGCTCTAGAGAGTGATCGCCCTAAAACGCGCTATTTGGTGGGCAGATACGCCCATTTATTGGTGTGGGCAAAGCAATGGCTACCCGATAAACTCTATGATCTGATACTGAGAAAGCGGATTTTGGGGTGAGAGGGTTGGTGCGGAAGAGAGGAATCGAACCTCCACGCCTTGCGGCGTCAGATCCTAAGTCTGGTGCGTCTACCAATTTCGCCACTTCCGCATAAAAGCGGGCATTATACCCCCTACAAGTTTAAAGCCCCCTGAATTAGAGCAATAGCGCGCCAATCGTGCCAAAAACGATCAATGGGATATTGTAGACTAAGAAAGTAGGCACACAGGTATCATAAATATGACTATGTTGCTTGTCAGCGTTGAGTCCGGTAGTGGGTCCAATCGTGCTATCTGAAGCAGGCGAGCCTGCATCCCCAAGTGCGGCAGCAATGCCCACTAAAAGAATGGTCGCTGAGGTGCTAAAGCCCAATGCAACACATAAAGGACAATAAAAGGCAGCAATGATAGGGATCGTCCCAAATGATGTCCCAATGCCTATCGTGATAAAAAGCCCGATGGATAACATCAACAACGCTCCCTCTAACTTGGTAGTAACCATCGCACTCGTCGCACTCACAAGATCAGCAATGGCATGGGTTTTTTGGAGCACTTCTCCAAAGCCCGCTGCAACAAGCATGACAAAAGCGACAAATGCCATCATTTTCACGCCCTCATCAATAACATTATCCATATCTCTCCATTTAATGACCCCTCCCGCCAACATTACCATTAACCCTATAAATGCTCCTAGTGGCAAAGAACCCGTCGCAAGTTGCACGGCAAAGGCAAGGATAATACCCGCAAGGGTCAGATAGTCGCGCCACTCTAATCGTGGTGGTTCATCAGTATGAACAACTAAACTATCCTGATAGACACGAGGTTTTTTGTAAAGCACTAACACCGCCACTACCAAGCCTACAAGCATGGCAAATCCAGAGATAGACATCACTCCCACCACTTGGGAGAGAGTTGTAGGGATGCCATTTTTATTCAGATGCTCTACAAGAAGATTTTGAAAAATCAGTCCAAACCCTGCTGGGATTGTCATATAGGGGGCTTGTAAGCCAAAAGTGAGTGCGCAGGCTACTGCGCGTCTGTCCAGTTGCAAACGATTCATCAAATGCAAGAGGGGAGGGATTAAAATAGGGATAAAGGCGATATGCACGGGGATAAGATTTTGAGAAAAGCAGGAAATAAGGGCGATTAAAAAGCATAAAATTGTGGCTCTTTGATCCATCACTCCAACTAACTTGTATAAGACAACTTTAATCAAATTGCCAGTTGAAATCATCACGGCAAGCGCGCCTAGGAGCACATAACTCAAAGCTGTTTCTAAATTACCCTGCATGCCCCCAATCATAATCTGAATAGTTTTAACCACACTCAAGTTCCCCATCACGCCAGCTACTAAGCTAGCCGCAATAATGGCTAACAAGATATTTAAGCGTGCCAAACTCAAGCCCACCATCACCACCACAGACACCACAGCCGCATTACTTAAAATCATTCAACAACCCTTTTAAGTATCTCGCCATAGGCATCAATGCGCCGATCTCTAAAGAAGGGCCACATTAAACGCGTTGCCCTATTCTCTTCTAAATCAATGCATGCATACACAATCTCTTCTTCTTTGCCTCCACATGCCAAACTCTTCCCAAAAGCCCCGTAAATGAAACTTGAGCCAAAAAATTCCAGCCCCTGAGTATGTCCTGAAGGGTCTAGCTCTAAACCAACGCGATTAGACCCTATGACGGGGATCACATTAGCGATACTATGTCCACGTTGCACTCCCCACCATGCCTCTCTTTGTAATATTTTATCTGTATCGCTCTCACTTGAGTCGTTAAACCACCCAATCGCGCTAGGGTAAATCAACACATCTGCTTTTTTAAGTGCCATAATGCGCGCAGCTTCTGGATACCACTGATCCCAACACACTAAAACCCCTAAATTCCCTACACTCGTTTGGATGGGTGCAAAAGTGTCCCCGGGAGTGAAGTAAAATTTTTCATAAAAACGCGGATCGTCTGGAATATGCATTTTGCGTTGCTTGCCCGCAATTTCGCCAGTTTTTTCAAACACCACTGCTGTATTAGAAAATACCCCCTCCATGCGCTTTTCAAATAAAGAGCTCACGAGCACAACCTCATGTGTTTTAGCCAGTTGCGAGAAAAATTCTAAATCCTGAGGGTAATTTTGCGCAAGGGCAAAATAACTAGGGTCTTCATGCTGGCAAAAATAAGCATAAGGATGCAGCTCGGGCAACACCACCAAATCTAGGACGGGGTGCGTTTGCTTGGCTTGTTCGAGCATGTGTACGGTGTGTTGCAAAGTATGCAGACGATCACCTCGATAGCCATGTTGTAAAATTACGGCATGGATTTTCTGTGCTTGTGTGGAATTTTTCATAAAGTAGTCCTTAAGAAACAAGTCTCTCATTATAACTAAATTAGTTATCATATCACTTTGTGTGTTTTATCCATACCGCGCGTAAAACTCCGTCCTTTAGGGACCTAAGATGTAAGCGCACACTAAGAAAAGAAAGGCTACCCTCGCAATAGGTAAACGAAATTAGTGCAAACCCGAGCGGTAAGGTTTGGGTGCACTCATTCTAGCCACTAAAATTAAGCACGATGACGGGTTAGCAACTAGTCTTCACCCATCAGTAGGTCTGTAAGTCTTTTGGGTTAGAAACTAGTTTTGCGGACTACAAATAGCAAAGCCTTTTTCGAGTTCAGAAGCGCTAGTTTCTGTTAGTTGAAAAGCTCCTCTTTTTAGGGGAGGTGGTTCACGAAAGGATAGTATCAACTATGCTCGATCTTAGTCCCCATGCTCTACAAGAACGCTTTGCGCGCAATTTGGCTTTCTTTCAAGATCGCTTCCCTAGGCTTTACGCCCAGCTCCTCCCTGCACCCAAGACCTATAATCTGCTCTGTGGCGCGCAGGGTTTTAATATCGTGGATCTGCACAGCGGTGCGCTCTTCTTCCCCTATGAGAAGGGCAAACACCAGATGTTAGAGATTTCTAGGCAATGGGCGCGCCGTATTTTACAAAACCCCAAGTGGCAGCTCAAGGGTAGCGGGGTGGAGTTTGGCGCGCTGGATTTGCAAAGTCTGCCCCTAACCCAATATGCGTGTGATCAACTCCATAAGCTAGGGGACCCCACACGCCCCCTTAGTCTAGGCAAGCATTTCTACCCCCCTAGCGCGCTCTTTGGGTTAGCAGGGGGCTTGTTTTTGGCGTTCTTGCTAGAAGAGGGGGCGTTTTTCCACGCCCTCTATCTCTATGAAGAAAATCTAGATTTATGGCGTGTGAGTTGCTTTTTTGTGGATTATGCCCAACTCTTTCAAGCAACCCCCCCTAAGAATTGTTGTCTCTTTGTCCAACGCATGCCCGATGCGCTCTTGCAAGCTCTTTTTGCCTCCAAGAGAGTTACCCATAGTTTTTTGCATTTAGAGTTTAAGCCCTATGAAAGTACAAAAAGTACTCTAGCCCAACAACGCTTCAACACCCACAAAAAAAGCGCGCTAAGAGGGTGGGGGAGTTTTGAGGACGAGCTGTTGGGCTTGTCCAACACTTGGATCAATTTGCAAAAATCCCCCCCCGTGCTCCACCCTAAAGCCTGCCAAAAAGTTGGGGTACCCATCTGCGTGGTGGGCAATGGCCCCAGTTTGGACGCTCTGCTAGATTTTATCCACGCCAATCAAGATCGCATGATCCTCTTTAGCTGTGGCACGGCTTTAAAGCCCTTGAAAGCGCGCGGGATTAAGGTGGATTTTCACATTGAAATCGAGCGCATTGATTACCTGCTAGATGTGCTTAAGCAAGCCCCCCTAGATCAAACCCCCTTGATCTATGCCAATATGTGCAACCCTAAGGCGGTGGGTTTAGCCCAAGAGAGTTATTTATTCATGCGCGGGGGGAGTGCGAGCGGGTATCTTTTAGAGGGTTTAGCTTTGGAGTACAGCGCGCCCTTTGTGGGCAATGCGGGGGTGAGTTTGGCATGCTTGTTCTCTAAGAGCTTGATCTTATGCGGGCTGGATTGTGGCTATCTTGAAGGGCGCACCAAGCACGCGCAAGGTTCTTATTATGGGCTAGAGGGTGTGCAAATCCCCAGCGATGCGCTAGAAGTGCGCTCTAATTTTGGCGGGCGCGTCTTTGCCGATGGGCTTTTTATTCTCTCTAGAAACCAAATGGGCGCGCTCTTTAAAAAACACACCCCCCTAGTTTACAATCTCTCCAGCGGGGCGTATATTGAGCACACTAAGCCCATGCACGCGCACGCGCTCTCCCTCCCCCCTGTGGACAAAGCCAAAGCCCTTAAAACCCTCAAGCGCGCCTTTTTAGCCCCCCTAAAAAACCCCCCCCCCGTGCGCCTAGAGGT
The DNA here is from genome assembly GCF_900197685.1 of Helicobacter baculiformis. Taxonomy (GTDB): domain Bacteria; phylum Campylobacterota; class Campylobacteria; order Campylobacterales; family Helicobacteraceae; genus Helicobacter; species Helicobacter baculiformis. Next base: position 109,258 of record NZ_FZMF01000013.1, read on the forward strand.
CGTAAAAAGCCCTCTTGAAGACGCGCTCAACACTCCCATTAAGACCAAAAGGGACCTGTATGCCTTAGTGGATCGCTTGAGCGCTCTGAGCGCGCGCTTGAGCGCGCAACACCCCTTAGAGGGCATTTTATTAGAGGGCACTCTCAGCCATGCCTGCATGCACATGCTCTCTAGCGCGCTCTCCCTCCCCCAAGCCCAAATCCCTAGTTTTTATGCGCGCGCTAAGGGCGTGCTTTTAGAAACCCTAGAGAGGATGGGCGCGCAAGTCCGCCAACAAATGGAGTAGAGCGTCTTTATAGCCCTGCGCACAGGATTCATCTCTGCCTTCAAAACGCGTTACAAGCGTGGGCGTGGTGTTGCTCGCCCGCACCAAGCCAAAGCCATGTTCAAAGACCACCCGCACCCCATCAATGCTAATCACTTCTAAGATATGCGGGAAGTTAGAGGGCAGGTGCTTGTGCTCTAAGGCGTGTTGCAAGCGCGCCACTAGGGCGAATTTCTGCGCGTCTGGGACGCTGATTTTTTCTTCAGGGGTTTTATAGGAGTAGGGCAGGGCGCGTACGCGTTGTTCTAATTGCTCGGGGGTATGGATTAAAAAGAGTTCTAAAAGACGCAACGCCGCATAGATCGCATCGTCATAGCCAAAATAGCGATCGTTAAAAAAGAGATGTCCGCTCATCTCGGCGGCAAAATGCGCCTGTGTTTCTTTGAGCTTGACTTTTAAATTGCTATGCCCGGTTTTATACATCAAGGCTTGCCCGATGGCGTTGATGCTATCATACATCACCTGCGAACATTTGACCTCCCCAATCACAAAGGGTTTAAGCCCGCGCGCGTGCAAATCTTGGGCGAATAAAATTGCCAATTCATCGCCGGCATAGGTGTGTGTGGGGGTTAAAAGCGCGATGCGATCGGCATCGCCATCAAAGGCAAGCCCTATTTTTAAGCCCTTTGCTTGCATGTGCGCTTTTAAATCCTCTAGGTTCTTGGCTTGGCTGGGATCGGGGTGGTGGTTGGGGAAGCGCCCATCCGGATTGGCATAGAGGCTTTCAAATTTGACCCCCAGTCCGCATAGGATTGGCTCTAAGCCCAGCCCCCCCACGCCATTGCCAAAATCTAACCCAAGGGGGTAGGGGAAGTTTTGCAAATGGGCAAAGGCATGGGCTAGGTGGTGTTGGTAAAAGCCAAGGGCATTGAGTTTTTTGGGCACGATATTGCTAGTTTGGTAGGGTAGGGGGTTTTGGGCGATGTGTTGGGCGAGCTTTTGGATCGCCTCTCCATAAAAGGGTTTTTGCTCTAGAGTGATCTTAAAGCCATTGTACTCAGGGGGGTTGTGCGATCCGGTGATCATGATGGAATTGCCCAGCCGCACGCCCTCTATGGGCTCAAAGGTGGCAAAATACGCCACAGGGGTGGGGATCATGCCCAAATCAAAGACTTCTACCCCACTATGGGCTAAACCATGGCACAAATGCATAAAGAGCTCTTGGGCGTGCGTGCGTGCGTCATAGCCCACCCCCACGCGTTTATCTGCTACTAAGTCTCCCAAATGCGCCCCGATATTGAAGACCACTTCAGGGGTGAGCTGGGTGGACACCACCCCCCTAATGTCGTATTCTCTAAAAATATCCTGTGCTAAATCCATGCAAATCCTTAAGGTTTGAGTAAGTTTAGGGCTTGGCGGCATAGATCGATCCAGCCCGAAGTGACTTTAATGGCATTACAGGCTTCAAAGGCTTGTTGCGCCTTGTCTAGCTTATTTTGCTGTTTAAAAATACTCCCTTGCATGTAAAGGGTGCGCGCTCTCTCTTTGGGTTCTAACTGCTTGTTGGCTAGAAGCGTGCTACTTGCTTGCAAGGCTTGCTCTAATTTATTCTGGCGCATGAGCGCGCTGATGAGCTGTTCTTGGGCATAGGGCATGAACGCATCGCTTTGGTATTGCTTTTGCAACGCGATCGCATTTTTGGCGTAGAGTTCGAGAGTGGTGGGGTTGTTGGTGCTTTTCTCTTCATTTTGCAACAAGAGCCCATAGACCTCTAACATGCGCGCATCGTCTTTAAACCACTCTTGGAGTTTAGGAAAGATTTTAAAGGCTTCTTGGGGGTTGTTGGTGTGCATGTAGTCTAAAAACACCACAAAAGCGATGTCATAATACCTTTTTTGTTTGTTGAGTGTGGCTAAAGTGAGCGCGTCCTTAGAGGCGAGCAAAGAATCTTGGTAATTCTTCAAGGCGTAGAGATTCTTGCCTTGACGATATAGCCACTTAAGGCGATCTTCGGAGTTTTCAGGTTTCTTTTGTAAGCCATTTTTAGAAAAGATGGCAGCTTGGTTGTAGAGCTTGGCGTTATAAAAACAATCAAAGGCTTCTAGTTGATCGTCTTCTTCAAACTGCTCTGGATCTAAGGGCACAACTTGCACTAAAAACGAAACCGCGCTTTTACAATCCCCTTCTTTTACTGCATTTTTACCTAGATGCAATAATGCCTCCTGCATGGGTTCAGAGTTCAAAGGTAAATCCGGGGCCATGGCTAACACTTGGCTATAGTAGCGTTCGCTTAAAAGCATGCGCGCTTTGTAATCTAGTGCCTTTTTATGCTCCTTAGAATTCCTAGGATAGTCTTTGATGATTTGGTTGTAACGCGCGAGCTTTTCTTCAAAATCCCCATGCATTAGAAATAGAATTTGTTCGTCGCGTTGCTTGACTAAAGAAGTATGTACGGGATTATTGAAATGATCCAAATAATCTAGATTAGCTGTGTGCGCTTCGTTAGGCTGGTTGTTTTTGGCATAGAGAAATCCTAGCTCGAAGGCAGCTTTTTCTCTGATGACTGGGTCGCTATCCTGATTGGCTAAAATCCTAGCGATTTTGATAGCAGGTTTAAATAGGGCGTTGGTTTTAAGTCTAAGAAGCATATCATAGGATCGAGGCATATCTTGGAGAAAAAAGGCAGGGTTTGCTTGAAGAATCTTGTTCATGAGAGCGTCGGCATGCTTGCCCTTGTAATTGTCTAGATCAAATTGAGCCCAAGAAAAAGTGATCAAACTTGCACTTTCAATATCCTTAGCTTGACTATAAGCCTTTCTGAATCCTGCCAACGCGCCACTTTGATTACCCTCATTAGCAGTTTGTTGGGCTAGGCGCATTTGAGATAGAGGGGCGTACCTACTATTAGCATATTCAATCACCACGTGCTCAAATTGTATTCTTGCCTGTGCTATATGATTGATACGCGCGTAAGCTGTACCCATTAAGTAAAGTACCTGAGGGATTTCGGGATCGGCGGGATAAAACTTAAGCCATTGCTCGCCAATTTGCAAGAGTAAATCTTGGCGTCTGTTCAATTTGTCTAAAGCAATGATTTCATAGAGATATAAATCTTTTCTAAAAAGAGTATTAGGGTAACTTTGGAAAATGCTACCGATAGTTTTAAGCGCGCTTAAATAAGATTGTTCTTGCATGAGTTTTTTGACTTGCAAATACCCTTCTATGTCTGCACCTTTGGAGTAATGTAAGGGTTTATTATCTGCGCCTAATTCTTGGATATAGGGCGTTTGCGCGTCTTCAATGATGATAGGGAAGTTTAATCCATCTTGCGCACCTTCGAAGGGATTTGCAGGGCTCAAAAAGGGAATTTTCTTAATAAACCCTACAATTTGCCATGCTTTAGAAGTTGTAGGGGTAATTCTTTGGATGGGGATATGTTGTTTGTAATCATAAGGAATTGCAAAGAGTTGTTGTTGAAATTTTGGCTGAATATGCAGGTAAAACACATAGTTTTTCATCTCATAGGAGATGTCAAAAAAAGGAGTTTTTAAAGGTGTAAAACCGGGTTTGGGAATGGAATGGATCACACAAGTAATGATCTTTGGAGGAAGTGGTGCTTGAGTGCAAGCAAAGGGACTAGCATGGGTAAGAGTCAAGGTGGCAAAGTCTTGATCTTTTTCTTTGCCCTGGGTTAGACTGAGCTTAAGCGCAAGCAGGGGCGCGTGCGCGCATGCTAGGAGCGCTAACGCACGCTTAAAAGGCATAATTTTGGAGCACAAAGACGCTAAACACACATGCCAAAGCCATCGCCACCAACACGCTATACACCCCATACCCCCCATTTAAATGCTCTTGGGGGTGGGGGTTGGCAAAGAGCATGGCCACAAACAAGCGCAGGTAATACACAGCGGCGATCGCGCTGTTGATCACCATCACCACGCATAAAAAAACATTGCCCTGAGTAAGCAAGTTTTGCAAGATCAACACCTTACCCCAAAACATAGAAAAAGGGGGAATCCCGGCTAAGGAGCACATAAAGATCGCCCCTAGCAAGGCTAGGAGGGGTTGGGTTTTGATGAGCCCATTAAAGCGCGCATAGGGGTAGTCATAGCGCGTGGCTGTGCTATCCGCACGGCTACTCACCCCCCAAAAGAGCGCGAACGCCCCGACATTGGTCAGCAAGAACAAAAGCCAATAAACAAACATGGTGTCCACATTGCCGCTAAAGACACAGGCAAGCGCAAAGCCCGTATGCGAAATGGAGCTATAAGCCATCATGCGTTTAGCGTCTTTTTGCAAGAGAGCTAAGAGATTGGGGAGGGTGATGGTGAGCGCAACTAGGGCATAAAAGAGGGTTTGCATGAAGGGAATTTGGGTGGCTAGGAAAAAGGAGAACACCCGCCAAGCCACCACCAAGCCCGCAATTTTAGGCACGATAGAGATAAAGGCGGTAAAGACCGGGTTATTGCCCTCATAAATGTCTGGCATCCAAGTGTGGAAGGGCACTAAGGACACTTTAAAGCCAATCGCCCCTAGCAAGAACACACAGGCAAAGACACAGAGCAACGCGGGACTGAAATTCTCTGTAAAGCTCATGTTGGAGAGCTCTAAACTCCCGCTCAACAAGTACAAAATCATCATGCCCATGCTAAAAAACACGCTGGCTAACACCCCCATACTGAAGTATTTCAAGCCCGCTTCTAAGCCCGTATCCTTGTGATTGAGCGCCATCAACACACACATGGAAAGTGAGGCGGTTTCAAGTCCTAAAAGAATGAGAAGTAAGTGATCGCTAGAAACCATCAATTGGAAACCTGCCACCATGAACAAGTAGAGCCCGTAAAATTCGGGGGTTTGGAACTCTACAAAGCGTTCTTTACTCCACACCAAGAGCATGAGCAAGAAGCTCGCGATCACGATGAGCTTTTGGGCAAGCAAAGAGATCGAGTCCACTTCTAGCAGATGCGAAAAGCTAAAGGTGGTACTGAAAGGCGCAAAGAGCGCGACAAAGTCTAACCCCAAGCATAAGAGCACTAAGCAGATATTGAGATTGCGCGAAAAGGTTTTTTTAAAGACATTGAGCAAGAGCACATACACCCCCCCCAACGCGCTAATGAGCATGGGCAAAATACTAGGAAGGCTGAGTTCTTGCAAAGACAAAGAAGTATCCATAGCAATCCTTAGGGGGAGACTGATAAGCGGGCTTTAGCGTTTTGCACCAAAGCTTGCGCGCTGGTTTCTATAGGGTTTAATAAGGGTTTGGGGTAAATCCCAAAAAAGATAATCGTGGCGATGAGCACCCCTAAAACCCCTTTTTGTCCCCAAGAGAGATCGCCCAAAAGGCGCTTTTGGGGCGCGCCAAAAAAGACCCTTTTATAAAGGGTGAGCATGTAGATGGCAGATAAAATAATGGTGATCCCGGCCACGAAGGCGAGTACGGGCGCGTGGGCAAAAAAGCCTAGCAGACTTAAAAACTCGCCCACGAATGCGCTGGTCAAGGGCAAGCCCACATTAGCCAACGCCACGATCATAAAGAAAGTCGCATAAGTGGGCATGCAATGGGCTAACCCCTTAAAGGCGCTGATCTTGCTAGAACCTTGCCTACTAACTAGAACCCCGATGAGCAAGAAGAGCGCGCTGCTCACCAACCCATGCGAAATCATAGTGAAGAGCGCTCCGGCCACCCCCGTTGTGTTGAACGCGTAAATCCCCACCAAAGCCACCCCCATGTGCGACATGGAGCTATATGCCACAAGGCGTTTCATTTCGTGTTGGGCGCATGCTAACCAGCCCGCATAAATCACCATCAGGAGCGCGAGCACGCATAGGGGCTCAGAGAAACTGAGCAAGATGTCCGGGAAAAGAGGCATAAAAAAGCGTAAGAGAGCGTAAGTGCCCATTTTAGAGAGCAGAGCGGCTAACACCACAGAGCCCACAATGGGCGCGTTGCCATAGGCATGGGGTAACCAACTATGAAAGGGCACAATGGGGATTTTCACCGCAATCCCCACAAAGAAGGCTAAGGCGACCCATAGGCGCGCATGTTCGGGCAAGATCACTTGCGTCAAGCTGTAGAGATCAAAGCTCCACCCCCCTGCAACGCTAGCATAGACATAACCACAATAAAGAATCCCTAGCAACATGAATAGCGAAGCCACAAAGGTATACAAGAAGAATTTGAGCCCAGAATACAGCCTACGCCCCACCCCAAAACGCCCGATCATATAGAGCACGGGCAAGAGAGAAACCTCCCAGAAGACATAGAAGAAGATCAAGTTAAGCGCGCTGAAAACCCCCATGAGCATGCCCTCTACCAACAAAAGCGCGGTGATCATGGCTTGCTGGTGGGCGCGCACATAGAGCACGCACAAGAAGATCACCAACGCGCTCAAGACCAATAAGAAGAGCGAAATGCCATCTACGCCAACATGGTAGCTAATCCCATAGCTTTCTAAAAAGCCTAGATAGCCCACTTCTTCAAATTGCATGCTTGCCTGTGTGGGGTCAAAGAGTGCCCACAGCCACAGAGTCAAACACAGCTCCACAAATGCCACCAACACGCCATAGCCCTTAGCATGGCGATCGGGCATGCCCAGCAAGGGCAAAGCCGCCACCATGGGCAAGAAGATGAGCAGGCTCAACAGATGGGAAGAGGGCACTAATTGCAAATAATCCATGCTATCTCCAAAAACTCAAAATCGCCAACACCAGCATGACCAACACGCCAAAGCCCATCCACCTCAAAGCCGCGCTCAAATTGCCACTTTGCATGGGCACTAAAATTTGAGCCAAGAGGGAGGGGATTTTAGCCAGCGCGTCGATGGCGACATCTAGCGCGCGTACTTCTAGCTTGCGCCATAGAAATTTACCCATGCGCAAAAAGCCTTGCGCTAGCAGGGCATAGAGTTGGGGAATGTAGTATTGGTTGTAGAGGAGTTTGTACAAAAAGCCATGATCTTGTTTGCAGATCATCCCCCGTTGGTATTTTTTCACCCCATAGGCGATGGCGAGCAACACGAGCCCTGTAGTGAGCGCGAGTAAAAGCCATGTGGGCACGGGGTAATCTAAAAAGGAGGGCACATGGATAGCGTTGCGCACAAATCCAAAAAAGGGGTGTTCTGCAAAGCCAGCGATGATGGCTAAGAGCACAAGAGGGCTCATCGCCACTAACATAAATTTGGGGGCTTCATGGGGGTGCTCAAGGCTGTGTACTTTGGGCGCAAAAAAGACCAACATCAAGAGCCTAACGCTATAAAAGGCGGTGAAGAGTGCCCCGATGAGTAAAGCTAAAAAGAGTCCATGATGTCCCGTGCCAAACGCCACTTCTAAAATCTTATCCTTAGAGAAAAAGCCCGCAAAGGGGTAGATCCCACATAGTGCCACAGAGGCAATGGTCATAAAGATCGCGCTCCATTTCAAGGGCTTGTAAAGCCCGCCCATTTTGCTGATGTCTAGTTCATCGTGCATGGCATGCATCACATTGCCCGCCCCCAAGAACAAAAGGGCTTTAAAAAAGGCATGGGTGAAGAGGTGGAAGAGCGCAACCCAGTAAGCCCCCAACCCGGCCGCTACAAACATATAACCCAGTTGGGAAAGCGTGGAGTAGGCGATGATGCGCTTTAAATCCTTATTAACTAAAGCCATGCTTGCCCCAAAGAGGGCGACAAACGCCCCCAAACACGCGATGGCATAACCCAATTCAGGCACAAGGGCATAGAGTGGGTGGGCGCGCACCAGCAAATACACCCCCGCTGTAACCATCGTGGCGGCATGGATTAGCGCGGATACGGGCGTAGGTCCCTCCATCGCGTTGGCTAGCCATGTGTGCAAGGGGAATTGCGCGCTCTTGCCCATCGCGCCCACAAATAAAAGCGCGCCCATACCTAGCAACATTCTATGATCCACGCCCTGGATATTGGCAAAGATCACCTCATATTGCAACGAGCCAAAAGCCCAATAAAGCCATAAAATGCCTAGCAACATGCCCAAATCGGCGATGCGATTCATCACAAAGGCTTCAATGGAGGCGCTATTGGCACTTGCCTTGTGATACCAAAACCCAATGAGCAGGTAGGAACACAAGCCCACCCCCTCCCAGCCCACAAAGAGCCCCAAAAAGTTATCGCTCAACACCAAAAAGAGCATAGAAAAGACAAAGCCAGAGAGATAGCTAAAATAGCGGTTATAGCCCTTGTCTTCTAGCATGTAACCAATGGAATAAACATGTACTAGAAAAGAGACAAAGGTTACAACCACAATCATCACCGCACCAATGGGATCGAGCATGAAAGAAAAACCGACTTTAAACCCCCCTACAGCGATCCAATCAAAGAGATAGACATGATATAAGGTGTGATCAAAGAACACCCCCTTAGCAAGCACTAACGCGCTAATAAATGTCCCCGCTAAGAGTGCAGAATTGAGCACCCCTACATGCACGGATTTAGAACAACCCCCCAGCAAGCCCGCATAGAGCGCACCTAGCAGGGGTAAAAACAGCACCGCGCCCAGCAAGACTTGCGCACAATGGACCTCTAACATGCCTAGCCTTTCATGCGATTTAGGGTGTCAATGTCTAGGCTCTTGTGCTTTTTAAACCAGAGGATCACCAGCCCCAAGCCTACCGCCACCTCGCCCGCAGCAATGGCGATCATAAACAACGCCACAATTTGCCCATTGATGTCCTGCAAAGAGTGCCCGATCGCCACAAACGCGACATTGATCGCATTGAGCATGATCTCTGTAGAAAAAAAGAGCATCAAAATATTCTTACGGCGCAACATGCCCGCCAAACCGACACAAAAGAGCAGAGCCGCAAATACCAAATAATGGGGCAGACCAATCACGCGTTCTCCTTTGAGGGAGGGGTAAAATGACTCTTGTATAGAGCAGTGGCAACGCCTCCCACCAACGCGGCTAAGAGCATCAAGCCGCCCACTTCAAAGGCGAGCAAGTACTTGCTAAAGAGGGCGTAACCAACCAACTTCGTGTTAGAAACAGCGCTAGGGGCGTTGTTGAGCGCGTCCTTGAGAAAAGAAGCGTACTGCCCTACAAAGGGTGCGCCCAAAACAAACACCAGTACCACCGCCATACACACCCCCAAGAACACCACCACCTTAGGCGCATGCGCGCGTTCGATCACCTCTTCAGAGGCGTTGAAAAACATCATCCCAAAGGCATACATCACAATCACCGCCCCCACATAGACGATGATCTGCACCACGCCCAAAAACTCCGCATCCAGCAGAAAGAAAAACGCCGCGATGAAAACCATCGCGCTCGCTAGCGCGCTCATCGCATACAAGATATTTTTTGTGGTGATCACCACCAAAGCCATGCCCAAGGTGAGTACGGCAAAGAAATAAAAGGCGATGGTTTCAAACATGGGCTTTTTCCTCTTCCTTCACCTCTTCTTTGGCTTGGGGGGTGTCTTCTTTAGGATCATCTTTGGCGTAATCTAGGGGGGTTTGTTGCAAACGCGTGTGCGCATCTAGGCTAGGCGCGCCAAAACCGGCAAATTCTACATGGCTGTGATCGCGCGCGCTCTGCACATCGGTTAAAAACTCTGCCTTGCCCCCAAATTGGGAGCGTTGCACACTGCTATTTTCAAAGCGTTGCCCCATCACGATAGCTAGTTCAGGACACACCTCCGCACACAGCCCGCAATAAATACAACGCCCTAAATTGATGGTGTAGCTATCAATGTGTTTGCGCTCGTCTGCGCCCTTGTGGGTGATAATTCTAATGCAATTACTGGTGCAAATTTTTTCGCACAACCCACACCCGATACAGCGTTCAGAGCCCGATTCTAAAAGTCTTTGGAGGTGATGTACGGCGCGATAACGCGGGCTTAAGGGCAAAACCTCCATAGGGTAGTGGATCGTAACATCCTTGCTAAAAAACTCTTTAATGGTGAGCCCCAAGCCCTTGAAGAGATCCAGCCCAAAGGTGGATTTGAGCGTGCCTAAGAACTTTTGGGGGGTGGTCGCAGGCTTGGGTTCTTGGGCGATCCATTTGTAGCGTTGTTGCGCCATACTTTCTCCTTAGATTAAGATGACAAGTCCGGTGATCAAGATATTGACCAAGGACAAGGGCAACATGATCTTCCAACACAAGCGCATGAGTTGATCGGGGCGCACATGCGGGAAGGTGGCGCGTGCCCACATCGCCAAAAACACAAAGAAACAGACTTTAAGCAAGATCGCCACCCCCCCGGGGATAAAGCCTAGGGGATTATATCCCCCAAAGAAGATCAAAGAGATCACAAAGCAAAAGGCAAAGAGGTGGGCGTATTCAGCTAAGAAAAACATCCCCCATCTGAGCCCGCTATACTCGGTGCAAAACCCCGCCACAATCTCGGCTTCATGTTCTAATAAGTCAAAGGGGGTGCGATTCAACTCGGCATAACTAGCCACCAAGAACAAGAAAAAGGCTAGGGGTTGTTTGAACACCAGCCAATGCAAGATCCCCCCAGACTGGTAATTGTTGATCTCAATCAAAGAGAGCGAACCTACCACCATGATCGGGGCTAAGATTGTCAGAGTGCTCACCACTTCAAAGCTCAACAACTGGATGGCTGCGCGCGCCGATCCGATCAAAGAATACTTGCTATTAGAAGCCAAACCCGCGAGCAAGGGCGCGTAAATCCCCGCCGCGCCCACGGCTAAAAAGAAGAGCAAGCCGACATTGATGTCTGAAATGATGGGCTTGATGGTGTGCCCAAAGAGGGTGAAATCCCCAAAAAAGGGGATGGGTGCCATAGAGACAAAGGCGCTCACCATCGCGATCACGGGCGCAACTGCAAAGATGAGGCGGTTGGCGTGTTGGGGGATCACATCCTCTTTACAAAAGAGTTTGATCGCATCGGCAATCACTTGCAAGAGCCCAAAGGGTCCTACATAGGTTGGCCCTAAGCGGCGTTGAAAGATGGCTAAAACCTTGCGCTCCAAATAGGTGGCAAACGCGCCCAAGCCTGCAAACACCAACACCACCACTAAAATTTTGACACAGGTTTCTAGGATCTCTACACTCATACGCGCTCCAACTCTAGGGTGCTAAATAGCCCTTGGGCGAAGATCCCCTGTGTGTCTAAATTAGGACTCACCATGAAAATCTCTTGTTCTAGGCTGTGATCCACATAAATCGCCCCCTCTAAATGCAAATCGCCCTTTTTCAGACGCACGCAAGCCCCCTCCTCTAGCCCTAACTTCTCTAGGTGCGCTGCAGAAACATAAACCCCCGCCTTGAGTTGCAGATTAGCGCTTTGCAAAGTGGGCGTACCAAACTGGGTTTCGGGGTATTTGCAATAGGCGTTAAACTCGCTAGGCAAGATCGCTTGGATGGGCGCGCTGGGGGGTTCTTGTGTCGCATAGAGGGGGGGGTTGAGTTTATAGCCCCTGTGGTTGCACTTGTCATTACTATAGAAATTTTTGAGGGTGTCATAGGCGATGGGTTGGTAGCCCTTCTCTTGGGGGAGCATGTGGGTATAATCTACCAAGCTCTCCCCCACACAGCCAAAATACTGGGCGATGTCGCTTAGATCAAAGCCTTCAAAGCGCAGGGCGGGTCTGATGGGCAACAAACGCCCCTCAAAATTGGTCAGACTCGCCTCTAGTTGGTTGAAGCTAGGCAAGATGAAATCTACTCTGTGCGCGCCCTTGTTGTCGCAATCTAAAGTGTAATCCCCCTTGGTGCGAATCCCCACACTAGGAGACTCCATGGTGGGTGTATCCAAAGTGCAAATAGAGGCGATGCCTAAAGCATTCGTGCTAGGGGGCACTAAGATCACCGGGCAACGCGCGCTGAGTGTTTTTAAAAGTGAGGCGATGTTGGAGGCTTTAGGGTGGGTGTAGAGTTCTTGCCCGGCGATGAGCACAATCTTAGAGGCTTTAGCGATCAAGGCTTGCATTTTTTCAAAATCGCCCAAAGCCAGCCCAATGGATTCTAGCATGGTGTAGTGAGGTTTTTCGCCCTCGCTCAAACTCTCTAAGAGGGGTTGTAAGCTGGGGTGTTCTAGCCCCAAAGCGTGCAAAAACGCCCCTAGCACAATCTCTTCGGCATGGGGGGCGTGGGTGAGGGACAACACAGCGCGGCTCATTTTGGTGATCGCCTTGTCCTTGATGGGGTGGGCGTAAATGAGCGCGCTCCCCTTATTGACCTTGAGCGCGTTGGCGATGGCGTATTTCATCAAGGGGTTTTCTGTGCGGATCTTAGATCCCAAAGTCAAAATAAGGTTGGCGTGTTTGATGTCTTCTAGATCGCCAAAGGCACTTGGCTGGAGGATATTTAAAAAATTTTGAAACGCGCGCACCTCTTCATTAATAAGTTTAAAGCCTAGCTTTTGGCGCAAGTGCTCTACCAAATAAGCCTCTTCATTGCTCGCATCTCCCCCGATATACACCACCTTAGCCTCTTGGAGTTTTTGTACGGCTTGCTCAATGTGCGCGCTCCCCTTAGGGCTTGCATGCACATCAAAGGCAAAACGCCCCGCGCCACAGATGGGGTTATGGTAAAAGTCATTGCCCACCCGAAAGATTTTGAGATCATCGCCCAAAGTGTCAAAATGGCGCACTTCATAGCTGATGAAGCATCCGGCAGCACAATGCGCGCAGGTGGAGTCAATGCGTTTGAGCTCCCACGCATTCGCGCTATAGCTAAAATCTTTATAGACAATCGCGCCCACCGGGCACACCGCGATACACTCCCCGCAATCAAAACAAGGCGTATCCCCCACAAAGCCAATCATCCCCTTTTGTTTGCGACTCCACACACTAAAAGGATCTTTGGGCATGCTGGCTTTGAATTTGTCTGGGGCGTGCAGATCCGCCTTCAGCGCCTTTAAATTGCTATCCCCGATATTATCGCTACAAGTGGTTACGCAACGCTCACACATGATACACAAATTAGGGTCATAAGAAGCCTGTGCCCAAAAGGCAAAGGGTTTTAGATTATCGCGCACGGCAAAGGGCTGGGTTTCTACCTGCATGCGCATGGTCATATCCTGCAACTCGCATTCCCCACTCTTATCGCACACCCCACACTCTAAAGGGTGATTGACATCATAGGTTTGCATGATCATCTTGCGCTCGGCTACAATTTCTTTAGTATTGGTGCATACATGCGTGTTGGGCTTGGCTTTGGTGTTGCAACCATAAACGCGTTTGCCATCCACCTCCACCATGCACATCTTGCACGCCACGGTGGGGGAGCACCCGCTCAAATAGCAAATGGCAGGGATATACACCCCCGCACTTCTAGCGGCTTCTAAGATCGTCTGCCCTTCTTGAAATGCAATTTCTTGCCCATCAATATTAAAAACCATCAAGCCCCCTTTTTGACCACCAAGGTCCAATCCACACGATTAAAACGCAACGAATTCATCAAGGTATCCCCCCTCGCCTTGACAAATTCTGCGCTCTGCTCCACTAGATCAAAATCCACCACCTCCACCATGAAAATCACCACCTCGCCCGCGCTCACACTGCTATCTAAGATCTCTCCCAAGCGTTTTAACACCGCTTGGTTGGGTTCATCTCTCAAATGGCGCAAGTCAAAACGCCTCATCGATCCACCTCCCCAAAGACGGCGTTGCTCGATCCAATAATCGTAACCGCGTCCGCCAAATACTGCCCCACAAGCACATCTTGCAACGATCCAATATGAAAGAAGCTCGGAGCGCGGATTTTTAAGCGGTAAGCATAGGGCTGCCCTTCAGAGTGGATAAAAAAGCCCAGCTCGCCCTTGGGCGATTCGGTGGGCGCATACACCTCGCCCCTAGGGGGGCGCATGCCCTGGGTTACCAGCACGAAGTGTTGCATCAAGGCATAGTTTTGCGTCATGATGTCTTCTTTGGGTGCAGAGATGTAGTCGGGGGCTTTAGCCATGATGGGCGTATCTGTGGGCGCATACATGGGGATGAGCTGTTCTAAAATGCGCAAAGATTGCTCAATTTCATACATGTAGAGCAAGTAGCGATCGTAAGAATCCCCATTAGAACCCACTGGGATATCAAAATCCAATTCGGGGTAGAGCTCATAGGGCTCTTCTTTGCGCACATCATAGGCAATCCCGGTGGCGCGCAACATGATCCCACTAGCCCCCCATGATTTTGCCATCTCTTGGGTGAGAGTGCCCACATTCTCTAGGCGCGCGCGCCAAATGCGGTTGCTATCTAGTAGCCCGCTGATGAGCTTGTGGGTGGCGCGCACCTCCTTGATGAAGCCTTGCAAACTCTCACACCAGTTTGGGGGCAAATCCATCGGCACGCCCCCGATGCGGATAGCGTTGTGTGTGAGCCGCGCCCCACAATAATCCTCCATCAAATCTAACCCGTATTCGCGCGTCTTAAAACAATAGAGAAACACCGACATCGCGCCCACATCTAAGGCATGCACGCTCAAGAAAAAAACATGGGAGATGACGCGGTTGAGCTCTAAAAGCATGGTGCGAATCACTTGCGCGCGTCTAGGGATTTCTAGCCCGATGAGTTTTTCTACCGCATAGGCATAGGCGTAGTTATTGCTTGTAGAAGAGGTGTAATCTAGGCGATCTGTGGTGGGCATGTATTCATTATAGGTCATGTTTTCGCCCAGCTTTTCGCACCCGCGGTGCAAATACCCGATCTCTGGAGTGGCTTTGGTGATCTTCTCCCCGTCTAACTCCAAGATCAAACGCAGTTGCCCATGCGAAGAGGGGTGCTGGGGGCCAAAATTGACCACCATTTTATTGCCATCTTGCTCAAAGAGCACATTTTCAAATTGGGGTTTGAGTTTGGTAAAAATCTGTGCCATTAGGGTCGCTCTTTGAGT
This sequence comes from Helicobacter baculiformis, assembly GCF_900197685.1. Taxonomy (GTDB): domain Bacteria; phylum Campylobacterota; class Campylobacteria; order Campylobacterales; family Helicobacteraceae; genus Helicobacter; species Helicobacter baculiformis. The sequence continues at coordinate 124,330 of NZ_FZMF01000013.1, forward strand.
TCTGTGGGCGCGTCAGTGTGTAGGTCTTTGACAAATAAGGACTTTTGAAAGGCGTGCTTACCCGGATTGTCTTTGGCAACCAAGCCCTTAGCTTGTTCATGCCCCACTTTTGAGAAGTTGAAGGTATCCTTCTCATCTACGCGCGCGCTATCGCGCTGTTCAGGTCCGATAATCTCGCGATACTCCTTACCAAAAATCTTATCCACTTCATACCATGCGGCGTGCTCATCTCCCTTAAGTGGGTAGGACTTCAACAAAGGATGCCCCACCCAATCTTCTGGCATCAAAATACGGCGCAAATAAGGGTGGTTTTCAAAGACAATCCCAAACATGTCATAAGCCTCGCGCTCGCTCCACAGCGCGGAGCTAAAAAGGTGGCTTAAGGACTCCACGCTCTCTTGCGCGCCCAAGACGCATTTCACGCGCACGCGCCGCTTGTCTGCAAAATTGGGCAAGTAAGAGACAAATTGATAAAAGAGTTCGAATTGATTGCGCTGTTCTAAAAAGTCAATGGCACTCATCTCGCTCAAAGTGCTATAGCCCACCTTTTTAAGCACAGCAGCAACCCCTGCCACCTCCTGCTTTGCTACCCAAAAGACTGCGCAATTAAGCTCAATATAGCACTCTAAGACTTTGTGATTGTAGCTTAAATGATTGTAGATGACCTCATAGGGTGTGCCCACGATGGGAGATTTAGCGGTGGGCTTGATGACATGGAATCGATCGGAGTAATGTACCTGTTTTTGCACATTGGCATTGGGGCGTTGTTTTCTAACCATGCGTGCTCCTTGCAAGGCTTTTGCGCGGGTCGGTTTTGATCGCCTTAGCGCGGCGGATCTTATCTTGCAACACCATTAGGGCGTATTGCAAGGTCTCGGGGCGGGGGGCACAACCGGGCAAATAAATATCGACCGGAATGACGCGATCCACCCCCTGCACCGTGGCATAGGTGTTGAACATCCCCCCCGTGTTGGCGCATGAGCCCATAGAAATGACCCATTTGGGTTCGGGCATTTGATCGTAAAGGCGGCGGGTGAACTCGGCGTGTTTTTTGGTGAGCGTGCCCGCAATGATCATCACATCAGATTGTCTAGGCGAGGCTCTAAAGATGGTCCCAAAGCGATCAAAATCAAAGCGCGAACCCCCCGTAGCCATCATCTCGATCGCACAACAAGCTAGCCCATAGGTAAGAGGCCAAAGCGAATTGCTGCGCCCCCAGTTGAGCAGGTGATCTAAAGTGGTGAGTGCGATGGGAAGCCCGTTATTTTTGAGATAATTCACTGCATGCTGTGCCATTCTAGCGCTCCTCTCTTTAAAGCATAGACAAAGCCAATGCCCAGTAAGGCGATGAAACTGAGCATCTCCATAAAGCCAAATAGCCCTAAGTCCTTAAAATCCAACGCCCATGGGAACATGAACACAATTTCTACATCAAAGAGAATGAAGAGCATCGCCATGACATAGAACTGGTGGCTGACGCGGTTTTGTTGTTTGAGGGCTAGGGGTCCACACTCGTAAGCGGACAGCTTAAGCTTTTCATTCTTGCGTTGCGCCATCAAGCGGCTAAGATAGCGTTGGATTTTTAAAGTCCAGTTGAACACCACAAAGCTAAAGACCAAGAGAACAAACACCCCAAAGTAAGGATGTTCTACCACGCCATTTGCTCCCACCACTAGCTCCCTATTGTAATCTGAACGAGGTATTAAAGCATAATTTCATTAAATGGAAACTTTGATAAGGCGGGGATTGAGTAGATGAGAGTCGGATAACGCACATCTTATACTTGTAGATATTAATGGAAAATCAACTCATGATATCTGCCCTTTGCCTTAACCCAATGTCCGCGCATCCGTTGATAGTTTATGGTGGTGGCGTGATTGTCCCTCGTGAAAAGCGCTACAGACGCGGTAGTAGAGTATATTTTGGCTATACTTGTAACTTAAAATTGAACTCAGGAGTTTTTATGAAAACACGCGTTGGGGTTTATGGATGCATGGCTTTGGGTGCGGTCTTGTTGGGCTGTGCCAATACACAGAGTCGCGATCAATTAGCAAAGTTCCATAATGCCTATTATGCTAAACAAAATCAGCAAGCAGATAAGTTTGCTAAGAATATCCTCGCTAAAGATAAGAAGCAGGTTAGCTCTCCTTTGTGGGAACTACAAGATGGTGTGAATGCATTCATGATGAGTAATTATAAGGATTCATTAAGTGTGCTTGATAAAGCAAATAAAGCCTTTGACACTAATCTAAATAACATGGCAAAGGGGATCGCTAAGGCAGGAGCGGCGACTTTTGGAAGCGCAACTAATATCCCTTACGAAGGGCATATGTATGAATGGGCTTTGACCAATTATTACATGGCGCTAGATTACGCTTTCATGGGTAATTTCAAAGATGCTAGAGTAGAGTTTAACCGCACAATGGAACGCCAGCGTCGCATTAAAGATGTCTATACCAAAGAGATTCAAAAAACTTTAGATGACCAAGGAGATGCCAAGAAAAAAGATGCCAACAAGTTCAAAAGCATGACAGATAGTTTCTCTTATTTTGAACAGCAACTCCAGCAACGCTATGCCATGCTAGAAAAAGCGCGTGAGTCTAAAGAAAAAAATGCGACCCCTGATAAGGATTTGAGTGCCAAATATTCTAGTTTGAAGTCATTAGCTGCTTATGAAGGCTTTATTAATCCCTTGGTGAGTTATGTTGCGGGTCTCTTCTATGGCATTAGTGGAGATAGTAAGGGTATTGATGGACTCAAAGAAGCTTATGCGGTGAGCAAAGCATCTGTAGTGGCTCAAGACATTAAATATTTTGAGGGGCATTCTAAAGAAAAAATAACATGGATAATTGTAGAAGATGGCGCGCAACCCACTTTGGAGGAGTATAAGAATGCCAATCTTAACTACGCTCTGCCTCTTTTAAAACCGGGCGTGGATTTTCACTCTAACTTCACTCTTTCTACAGGTACTAAAGTTGAAAAATTCGAAATTCTTTCTCACTTTGATGGAGTTGTTCAGGCAGAATACCAAAAAACCCTACCTGCAATCAAAGCTCGCGCAATCACTTCAGCAATTTTAAAAACAGGTGCAGGTAAAGGGTTATCGACAGCCGGAGCTGCGGCAGGTGGAGAGACTGGAATGGCTCTAATGGCTGCTGGAGGAATCATGCATGCCATCAATAAGACTACAACGGCTGCAGACACGCGCGGTTCTACCATTTTCCCTAACACTATCTATGTGGCAAGAGTGCGAAACTCTAAAGCACCTCATTTTAGCGTTAAAATCGATGCTATGACTAAGGATTTCAGCACGACCACTTGCAATCTTAACGCTCCTAAACAGCAGCCTAATCAGGTCTGCAGCAATACTAACAACATTATCTTTATCCGCACTTTCCAAGATGATAGCAATATCAAGGTTTTATCGTTTTAAAACTTGAAGTATGCCCGCTTTATAGGCGGGCGAAAACTTCGTTCCTTTAGTTATAAACTTCTGACAAATACCATGATGTCATTTTGAGTGATTTTAAACCATTTTAAGAGAGGGCATATAAAAGTGTGCTAGTCTTAGAAACTTTACTAATAAAGGAGTCCTATGAGCCGTGAGTACTGCGCCAAGCGCGCTAACGACCCCATTAAAACCCAGTTGCACTACGCCAAAAAGGGCGTGATCACAGAGGAGATGGCTTATATCGCCAATGTAGAAGAGGTGAGCCCTGAGCTTGTGCGCTCTGAAGTGGCGCGGGGGCGTTTGATCATCCCAGCCAATATCCAGCACCAAAATTTAGAACCTATGGGCATTGGGATCGCGCTCAAAACTAAGATTAACGCCAATATCGGTAGCTCTGCCATCATCCACTCTGTAGAAGAAGAGGTAGAAAAATTGCGGGTTGCTATGAAATACGGAGCGGACACGGTGATGGATCTCTCCACTGGGGGGGATTTGGACGCGATTCGCCAAGAGATTATTAACGCCTCTAGTGTACCCATTGGCACCGTGCCGATGTATCAAATTTTGCACGATGTGCATAACGATGTGATGCAACTAGACATTGAGACGATGCTAGGGGTGTTAGAAAAACAGGCTAAACAGGGGGTGAGTTATTTTACGATTCACTGCGGGTTTTTGCTCGAACACATGCCCTATGTGAGTCAACGTAAAATGGGCATTGTGAGTCGGGGGGGGAGTTTGATGGCAGCTTGGATGATGCATTACCACAAGCAAAACCCTTTTTATAGCGCTTTTGATGAGATTCTAGCCATCTGCCAACAATACGATGTGAGCTTGAGTTTGGGCGATTCTTTGCGCCCGGGATGTCTAGCCGATGCGAGCGACACCGCCCAATTTGCCGAATTGAAAGTGCTAGGCGAGTTAGCCCAAAGGGCGTATGAAAAAGATGTGCAGGTGATGATTGAGGGCCCCGGGCATGTGCCCTTGAATCAAATTGAGCGCAATGTCAAACTCCAACAAGAGTTTTGTAACCAAGCCCCCTTTTATGTGCTAGGACCTTTGGTAACCGATATTGCGGCCGGATACGATCACATCGCTAGCGCGATTGGGGCGTGTGTAGCCGCCTGGAAGGGAGTGGCGATGCTTTGCTATGTAACCCCTAAAGAACATCTAGGCTTGCCCAATGCTAAAGATGTCAGAGAGGGGATTTTAGCCTACAAGATCGCCGCCCATGCCGCTGACATCGCACGCGGTCGGGTGAATGCACGGGTACGCGATGACTTGATGAGCGATGCTAGGTATGCCTTTGAGTGGAACAAACAATTTGAGCTCGCCTTGGATCCCGATCGCGCTAGAGAGTATCACGATGAGGCTTTACCCCAAGAAGTCTTCAAAGAGGCGGAGTTTTGCTCCATGTGCGGCCCCAAGTTTTGCAGTTACAAGGTGAGTCAAGAGGTGTTTAAGCGTTATAACAACGCGCAAGGGGCCTAGTTTTTACGCGTGGAGGTGATGTAGTAATAGATCGCCTTGATCTCATCGGGGGTTAGGTTGTATTTGGGCATGATGGATCGCCCCCGCTCTAGAGTGTTTTTAAAGCGCTCAAAACTCAAGTTATAAATGGGGGGGGCACTGAAGACGCGTTCTTTATTATGCTGGGTGTAGCGGGTGATCACTTTAGCTTCTCCTAGCAGGCCATGGCATTTCACGCAGCTAATGTCTCTAGGGTTTTTATACAGTTCCTTGCCATATTCTAAGATGGTGATGAAGCTATTGTCTTTGTTCTTGGGCGCGTTCTGTGCGCCCATGCCAAGTCCGCCCAAACACAGCCACGCAACGATCGCTTTGCGCATCCTAGCCCTTTTCAAAGAATTTTCACTATAATAGCGCAAAAAGTTCTTAGGATGGATATGGTCTTATTAGATGGGCAGGCCTTAGCTAAACACAAAGAGAGCATGTTGCAAGAGGAAGTGGCGCGCTTAGATGTCGTGCCCGTTTTAGCGGTGATCTTGGTGGGCGATAACCCGGCTAGTCGGGTGTATGTTAACATGAAAGTGAAAGCCTGTGCGCGCGTGGGGATCAACTGCCAATTACAGCACCTAGAAGATTCAACCCCACAAAGCAAACTTCTAGAAATTTTACACGCGCTTAATGCCAATTCAAGCGTGCACGGGATTTTAGTCCAACTCCCTCTGCCAGCTCACATGGACACGCGCGAGATTTTAGAAGCCATCGCGCCCCATAAAGATGTGGATGGTTTTCACCCGCTCAATGTGGGGCGGGTGTATTCTAATAGCCTGCTCAAAGGGTTTTTGCCCGCGACCGCGATGGGGGTGATGCAACTTTTAGAGCATTACAACATTGCCGTGAAAGGTAAAGATGTGGTCATTGTGGGGGCGAGCAATATTATTGGCAAGCCCTTAGCCTCCTTAATGCTGAATGCGGGAGCGAGTGTGAGTATCTGCCATATTTTGACTAAAGATTTGAGTATCTATACCCAAAAGGCAGACATTGTGTGCGTAGGTGTGGGCAAAGTGGGGTTAGTTGGTCCAGATTTGCTTAAAGAGGGAGCTGTGGTGGTGGATATTGGGATCAACAAGCAGGGAGATAAGATTGTAGGAGATGTGGATTTTGAAGCCGTGCGCCATAAGGTGAGTTACATTACTCCCGTGCCCGGTGGTGTAGGTCCTATGACTATTAGTGCGCTTTTGCAAAACACGCTTTTAGCCACGCAGACCGCTTTGTGGGAGCGCTCATGCTAAGAGCTTTATCGCGTTTTGCCTCTAGTTGGGTAGGGACAATCGTTTTGGTGCTTTTGGCTATTTTCTTTGTTGCCCAAGCCTTTATTATCCCTTCTCGTTCTATGGTGGGCACTCTTTACGAGGGAGATATGCTTTTTGTAAAGAAATTCGCCTATGGGATCAGTATTCCTAGACTTCCATGGCTAGATATTCCTCTCTTACCTGACTTTAAAGGCAATGGGCATTTGATCGAGGGGAAACGCCCTAATCGGGGTGAGGTGGTGGTGTTTATTCCGCCCCAAGACAAAGGCTACTATGTCAAACGGCTTTTTGCACTAGGGGGCGATGAGGTGATCTTCAATGCGGAGGGTTTTTATTTACGTCCCTTTGAGAGCGAAAATGATCCCAATTACATTGCTACGCATTTTCCCAAGCACAAGATTAAAAACTTTATGGGTAAAGATTTTGTCTTTGCACCTTATGCTTCAAAACACAAGGGCATTTTCTACGCACATCAAAATCAAACCTTCCATGTTATGCAAGCCCTCTACAACCACCAACTCAATATCAAAGATGTCAAAATCAGCATGCGACAAATTGATTTGGGTGATGAAGTGGTGTTTTACACCAAGATCGATCCCGATCATTTTTTTATGATTGGCGATAATCGGGACGATAGTAGTGATTCGCGCTTTTGGGGGAGTGTGCCCTATCGCCACATTGTGGGTACGCCGTGGTTTACATACTTCAGCCTTAACCTGACTAATAGCGAAGGAGTACGCAATTCTAAGGATATTTTTAAAGTCCGTTGGAAGCGTATGTTTAAGAGCTTGCAAGGTTTAGAAACATTAGCAGCTGAGGGAAGATGATGGAAGTTGTGCTAGGTTGCGATCATGCCGGGCTGGATCTAGCCGAGTTTTTAGAGGAGTGTGTAAGAGAGCAAGGGGTTGCTTTGCGAGTCTACAAGCCTCCAAGAGGGCAGAGGGTGGACTATCCGGACATGGCTAAACAGGTGACTCAAGAAATCAAAGAGGGGGTTATAGGGGTACTGGTATGTGGGAGTGGGATTGGCATGAGTATGGCATGCAATAGAGTGCCCCATGTGCGTGGGGCGTTGTGCACGGACGCCTACATGGCGCAAATGGCGCGTTTGCACAATGACGCTAATGTACTCTGCTTGGGGCAGAATGTGATCGGCTTTGGGGTGGCTCAGAGCATTTTGCATGCCTTTTTGCATACGGAGTTTGAGGGCGGGCGACACGCGCGTCGCATTGCTAAAATAGAGGATTTGTGTTTATGTTAGCCGAGTGGATGCTTATCACTCTTGTTGTGCTCTTTGTAGTTTATATGGCTGTACGCGCGTTTTTTTACCGCTCGGTAGCCAAGCGCCAAGAAAAATACGCTGCGTCTATGAAGCTCACCTTGCAAGAGGCAGAAGTGTTGATCCAAAAACACCAATTACAACTCCAACGCTCTTTGGGCAATATTGATATCTTGACCCATGAGATGAATGCGCTCAAAGATGAAGTTAAAGTCTTAAAGCAGCGTAATGCTCAATACCGCTTAGAAACAGATAAATATAAAGCTCGTATTCGTGAATTAGAGCAAAAAATCGAAGCGTTGTTATAAGAAATCGAAGGAAGTTTATGTTCAGCCAAAAACTCAAAAACCAGCTTCATGAGGCAATTAGGGAAATTGAGGGTTATCCTAGAGCTGGAATTTTATTTAGAGATATCACTCCGCTCATTAACCACCCTACGCTTTTTTTTAGACTGATTGAAACACTCAGAGTGCGCTATCAACATCATAGTATCGATTTTGTAGTGGGTATTGAGGCACGCGGATTTATTTTAGGTGCGAGTTTGGCTTACGCTCTAGGGGCAGGGTTTGCACCCGTGCGCAAAAAGGGCAAACTACCTTTCAAAACGATCAGCGCCTCTTATCAGATGGAATACGGCATGGATAGTGTTGAAATGCATACAGATGCACTAAGAGAAATTAAGGACGCGCATGTCTTGTTAATCGATGATTTGATTGCTACAGGAGGTACAGCTTTAGCAAGCTTGGAACTCTTGGATAGATTGCAGGCTAAATGTTTAGAAGCATGTTTTTTGATCAATTTAACAGAGCTTGGGGGGTTGGAAAAAGTGGCAGAGAAAGTCAACACCTTCAGTATTTTGGAGTATCCATGCTAAGTCTTCAAAGTAGACACTGATGGAAGCCTATATTATAGAACTATGGGATCAGTATGCTGCCACTTGGGGTTATCTTATTTTGTTTTTTTGGAGTATCTTAGAGGGCGAAATAGGTCTAATCTTAGCAGGCATGGCGTGTTATGCAGGGCATATGCACTTAGTGTGGGCGATTATAGTGGCGGCTTTGGGAGGCTTTAGCGGAGATCAAATTTACTTTTATATTGGACGCACAAGCAAGCAATACATTAATAAAAAGCTTGAAAAGCAACGGCGCAAGTTAGCTTTAGCGCACTTGCTTTTGCAAAAATACGGCTGGTTTGTGATTTTCATCCAACGCTACATGTATGGCATGCGCACCATCATTCCCATTAGTATCGGTCTGACGCGCTATAACGCGCTTAAATTTGCCATCATTAATTTGTTAAGTGCTTTTGTATGGGCTTCCATTACGATTGTGTTGGCGTGGTTTTTTGGGGAGCAGATTTTTAATCTACTCGGGGTACTTAAGCGTTATCCCTACCTTGTTATACTACTATTGGTTTGTGTGCTGGGGTTTGTCATTTGGTATTTTCAAGCCCACACCAAGAAGATCGATAAGAAAATCCAAAAAGTCCAAAAAGACTTAAAACTCAAGAAAGGATAGTGATGTTGCAAATCAAGTTAGACCATGCTCCCTTCGAGCAAGTTGAAGCTGATGTTTCTGTTGTCTTTGTGGTAGAGAAAAACCTCAACCACGCGTGGGTACACCATAAGAAAATTTTAGACACCTTCCATTACGAGGGTGAGGGTGTATTTTTAGATCAAGCGCACAAGAGATTATATGTCGGGGTGGCACATAATGATGTACACCTTTTTAGAGAAGCAGCATGTTTAGCAGTGAAAACCCTTAAAAAATACCATTTTAAAAGTGCCAAAGTAGGACTCTATGCCGCTAAACACACTGATGAGGGCGAATGTCCTTTAGGACAGACCATGCTAGCCATTTTAACGGGCTTGCAGTTTGGACTCTATAGCTATGAAGTCTATAAGAGCAAGAAGGAGCCCGTACACCTGCAAGAAGTGGCGATCGCCTTAGGGGAGGCAAAGGATTTTAACCATGAGATCAAAACCTTAGAGCGTAATCTAGAAAAGCTTGCCCACAAAGCCCATGTTATCGTTGAACATGTCAACTTAGCCCGTGATTTAGTCAACACTCCCCCGGATGTCGCGAGTGCCCCCTATGTTGCCAAGAAAGCCCAAGATTTAGCAGAAAAAAATGGGTTAGAGTGTTTTGTGCACGGGGAAGATTACCTCAAAGAAAAGGGCATGAACGCGTATTTAGCTGTGAATCGCGCTTCGGCTAACCCCCCCCAACTCGTGCATGTGGTCTATAAACCCAAGAACGCTAAGAAAAAAATCGTCCTAGTTGGCAAGGGTTTAACTTATGATTGCGGGGGGCTTAGCATTAAGACGGCTGAATATATGATCACCATGAAAGCGGACAAAGGCGGGGCGTGCGCGGTGTTAGCTGTAGTCAACGCGCTCGCACATCTGAAGGCAGAGGACGAAGTGCACGCCGTGCTAGGCTTGGCAGAGAACATGATTGCTGGGGATGCTTACCGCCCTGATGATATTCTCATCTCCAAAGAGGGTAAGACTATCGAGGTGCGCAACACCGATGCAGAGGGGCGTTTGGTGCTAGCAGATTGTTTAAGCTTTGCACAGGATTTAGAGCCAGATATTTTGGTGGATTTTGCCACCTTAACGGGAGCATGTGTGGTGGGCTTAGGGCAGTATACCAGCGGGATCATGGGCAATAATGAAACGCTCAAAAACGCGTTTGAACACGCCGCGCTCAAAAGCGGAGAGTTGATGGCCAAATTGCCCTTTAATCGCCATTTGCGCAAATTGCTTGATTCTAAGATAGCAGACATTAGTAATATCACCCCCGTGCGTTACGGAGGTGCGGTAACCGCTGGACTATTCTTGAATGAATTTATCCGCGAAGAATACAAAGACAAGTGGCTGCACATTGATATTGCTGGACCTGCTTACATCGAAAAGGATTGGGATGTAAATATGGCAGGGGCCAGCGGGGCGGGCGTGCGCGCGTGCATAGAATTTGTGCTAGAAAGTCTTAAATAGTGGGGCTCTCTATCGGGATTGTGGGCTTGCCTAATGTGGGCAAGTCTAGCACCTTTAACGCGCTCACGCGCACCGCTTCAGCCCAAAGCGCTAACTACCCCTTTTGTACCATCGATCCTAATAAGGCCTTAGTGAATGTACCCGATGCCCGCCTAGAAGCTTTGGCTAAAATTGTTAAACCTGAAAAAATTCAATACTCTAGCGTGGAGTTTATTGACATCGCTGGGCTTATCAAGGGAGCTTCTGCTGGCGAGGGCTTGGGAAATCAATTCTTAGCCCATATTCGCGAGTGTGCGGTCATCTTGCATGTTGTGCGCTGTTTTGAAGATGGTAATGTCGTGCATGTTAACTCTGCGATCAACCCTTTGGCTGATATTGAAACCATTGAATTAGAACTTATCTTAGCCGATGTGCAAAACTTGCAAAAACGCCTAGAACGCCTAGAAAAGCTCGCCAAAAGCCAAAAGGACGCGCAACCACAACTCGAGCTTGCGCGTACCCTTTTAGCGCATTTAGAAGAGATGCAACCAGTGAGCACCTTTGCGCACAAAGATCACCCCTGTTTTGAGACCTTAAATCACGAATTGCGTTTTTTAAGCGGTAAAAAAGTGATTTATGCGGCAAATGTGGATGAAGAACATGTATGTGTTTTAAACGCACATGCTTTGAGTGTGCAGGCTTTAGCTAAGGAGCGCGGGGCGCGTTTTGTGAGCCTATGCGCCAAATTAGAGGAGGAGATGGTAGACATGTCCCCTCTAGAAGCAAAAGAGTTTTTAGAGAGTTTGGGGGTCGCACAGAGTGGCTTAGAACAGATTATCCAATTAGGCTTTCAAGAACTAGGCTTGATTAGCTATTTTACAGCAGGGGTGAAAGAAGTGCGCGCGTGGACCATTCTCAAGGGTTCTAGCGCACCTGTGGCCGCCGGGGTAATCCATAAGGATTTTGAAAAGGGCTTTATCAAAGCTGAGACAATCAGCTATGAGGACTTTATTACCTATGGGGGTGAGCAGAATGCGCGTGCTAAGGGAGCGTTGCGCATTGAAGGCAAAGATTATATTGTACAAGATGGCGATGTGATGCATTTTAGGTTCAATGTGTAGCTATGCTATAATGGAGTTTCATCTTGCCCTAAGGAGCGCGCATGGCTAACAATCTCGCCCATATTGATCAAGTGACTAACCTACACCGCAATAACGAACTGCAACTTTTATGTTTTAGATTAGGTAAGAATAAGGACCTCTATGCGGTGAATGTCTTTAAAATCCGCGAAGTGGTGAAGTATAATGGAAGTCTCACCATGATTAGTCATGAGCCTAACTCTCTAGTGGAAGGGCTCATCATCATTCGCGAGCTCACTATTCCCCTGATCGATATGAAAAAGTGGTTTTACTATGACAGCAATAACAAGCAGAAGGATCTGCGCCCCTTCAGGATTGAAAAAGAAGCCAATGAGGACGACATCATTATGATTTGCGAGTTTTCGCGTTGGACCATTGGAGTGCGCATTTATGAGGCTGATCGCATTTTAAATAAGAAATGGACGGAAATCGAGCAGAGTGCGGGCGTGGGAGGTAATACGAGTAATAGCAAGCTAGTAAGCCGTACGCGTTATTTTGATGGACGGTTGGTGCAGGTGGTGGATATTGAGAAAATGCTCACCGATGTCTTCCCTTGGATTGAAGAGGAAAGTCATGAGGAGTTGAGCAAACTCTCCAAGCTCTATAGCGATAAGATGGTATTGCTCGCCGACGATTCCCCCAGCGTGCTCAAAACCATGCAGGTGATTTTAGATAAGTTGGGGATCAAGCACCTAGATTTTATGAATGGGCAACAACTCTTGAATTACCTCTTTGATAAAGAGACTATCGTTGAAGATATTGGGCTTATTATCACAGACCTAGAAATGCCAGAAGCGAGCGGATTTGAAGTCATTAGACGCGTGAAGTTGGATGCAACGACAACTAGAATTCCCATTGTAGTCAATTCATCCATGAGTGGAAGTAGCAATGAGGAGATGGCGCGCTCTTTGCACGCGGACGACTTTATTTCTAAATCCAATCCTTTGGATGTGGAACGCATCATCAAACAATTCCTGCCCGTCAAGAGTGCCTGATGTTAGATTACCACTCCATTCCCTCACCCTGCTATGTGTTGGAGCTCTCTAAATTACAACATAATCTTGCGATTCTAGAGAGAGCACAGAGGGAAGCGGGTATTAAAATTGTGCTTGCACTCAAAGGGTTTGCTTTTTGGCGGAGCTTTGAGTGGGTGCGTGCAAGCTTACACGGCTGTTGCGCAAGTGGGGTGCATGAAGCTTTATTGGCTTATGAAGAATTTGGCTCTCGAGAGAGCGGTAAGGAAATCTGTGTCTTTAGCCCGGCCTTTAAGCCTAGCGATATCGCCCAAATTTTGCCCATCGCCACCCATGTTATTTTCAACTCTTTCACTCAATACCATGCCTACAAGAACTTAGTGCTAGAAAAAAACAAAAAGCTACATAAGTTGGGACTTTCGCCCATCAAAATAGGTTTGCGCATCAATCCTCTTTTTAGTGAAGTGCATCCCCTCATCTATAACCCCTGTGCCCCGCATAGCCGTTTGGGTATCACGCCTCAAGCCTTTAAAGAGGGCGTAGCGCGCTATGGTTTAGAAGGGGTGAGTGGGTTACATTTTCACACCCATTGTGAGCAGGACGCACCCGCCTTACAAGAAACCTTAAAGCATGTGTGTTGCCATTTTGGCACGACCCTAGCACAGATGGAATGGCTGAACATGGGCGGAGGGCAACATATTAGCAAAAAAGATTATGCCTTAGAAGTCTTAGTATCAGCAGTGCAACAACTCAAAAGGGATTATCCAAATCTCAAAGAAATCTTTTGTGAGCCCGGGGAAGCAGTAGGTTGGCAAACGGGTTTCTTGCTTTCTAGTGTGGTGGATATTGTAGAAAATGAGGGGCAGATTGCTATCTTAGATGTGAGTATCACTAACCACATGCCTGATTGTTTGGAAATGCCCTATAAGCCAGAAATTTTTAAAGTGGCTGGGGATGGGAATGTCTTTGAAGGCAAGCAGACCGGGGAATTTAGCTATTTTCTAGGGGGAGCGAGCTGTTTGGCGGGGGATTTTGTTGGACCTTATTGCTTTGAAGTTCCCCTGCAAGTGGGTGATAAAATTATCTTCAAAGACATGCTACATTACACGATCGTCAAGAACAATACCTTTAATGGCATTGCCTTACCCGCTTTGGGTGTGCTTACCCATGACAAATTCACTCTGCTAAAAAGCTTTGACTACACGCATTATAAGGAACGCAATTAACTTCTAAGTGTGGCAACAAAGCCACGATCGAGCTTGGCGTAATCGGTGTAGAAAGTGCCACGATAGCCCCTTAACTCTAAGTGCTCGCTCAGCGAGGCCTTTTGATCAGAGCCCATTTCGCAGACAAGGAACTTTACACGCTTATCTGCAGCTTCATCGATAAGAGCTTTAAGGATTTCATTACCTTCTTCACCCCCATAGAGCGCGATTTCAGGCTCATAGCGTACAGAGTTATCTAGAGGATAGTCTAAGGGAATATAGGGGGGGTTGCTCACCACTAAAGTGCGTGCAGGAATATCTATACCCTGTATAAGTGAAGTGTGCATTAAAGAAACACGCGCCTGCAGGCTAAAGGTGGTGATATTGATACTAGCCACCTCTAGGGCATCCATAGAGATGTCTGTACCCATTACCATGATTTTCGGGTGTTGCAAGGCTAAACTAATCCCTACAACGCCACTTCCAATCCCAACTTCCACCACATTTTTAATGCCATATTCTTGGATTAACTCGGAGGCCTGGTGCACTAAAAGCTCAGTCTCTGGTCTAGGGATCAACACGCGCTCATCGACAAAAAAAAGACGGCTATAAAAACTTACTTCATGGGTGATATATTCGATGGGTTTACCCTTAGCACGCGCCTTAACCATGCGCATGAAGCGATCAAGGGCAAAACTATCTAACTCTTCTTGGGCATGCATGTGTAAGTACACGCGATCTACACCTAACAAATGGGCTAAAAGCACTTCTGATTCAAGTGCAGTGCGCACACCTTTATCGCGAAGAAATTTTTTAGCTTCATAAAGTGCCTTAGAGATATTAGTTTGCATATAATCACAACTTAAAATGGGGTTTGCAAAGGGGCATTTTATCCTAAAAAACCTTTAAAATGCTAGCACGCTTGCAGGCAATCTTTAGAGGGATTTGGCTATAATGCGCCGATTGTTTTTAAGCTTACAAAAGGATGAGAGTGGTATACGGGGTTTTGTTTGGGGGAAAGAGCTACGAACATGAAATTAGTATCGTGAGCGCGATCGCGCTTAAAGAGGTTTTGGGTGCCGAAATCGGGCATTTTATCTTTTTAGATGGCATGCGTCGCTTTTACCTAATTCCCACTAGAGAGATGCGCTCAAGCTTCTTTGCTACAGGGCAGTATCAGAAGTGTCCAGAACTCATTTTAAAACAGCATGGCTTTTATACGCAAGGACTTTTAGGGAGCAAGCAGGTTGGCTTTTCTCTTCTTATCAATCTCGTGCATGGGGGTGATGGGGAAGATGGTAAACTCGCCTCATTGTTAGACTTTTTTGAAGTGCCTTTCGTTGGACCTCGAGTAGAGGCATGTGTCTTGAGTTGTAGCAAGTATTTAACCAAAACATTTGCGCAAGAGAGAGAGATTAAAGTCTTGCCCTATGTTTTTTTAGATAAACACCAAAGTAATGCGCTAAAAACGCTGGCTTACCCCTTGATCGCCAAACCTAATCGCCTAGGGAGCTCTATTGGCATTGGCATTATCAAGGAGGCTAAAGATGTGGAATACGTTCTAGATGAAGTGTTTGAATTTGATAACCAAGTGATCGTAGAACCTTTTAAAGCAGGGATTAAAGAATACAATCTAGCAGGTTGCATGGTGGAAGGGGGCGATTATATCTTTTCTATCGTGGAGGAACCCAAGAAAAAAGAGTTTTTGAGTTTTGAAGAAAAGTACTTGGATTTTGGACGCACACAAAAGGTGCTTAAAGCAGAGGTTAGCACGGAATTAGAAGCGCGCATGCGCGCGTTGTTTAAACAGGTTTACGAGCCTTTTTTCGTGGGAGCAATCATCCGTTGCGATTTTTTTGTGATGGATGATGAAATCTTTTTAAATGAAATTAACCCTATTCCCGGGAGTCTAGCACACTACCTTTTTGAGGATTTTACTTATGTCCTTGAAAATATTCTTCTGCCTAAAAATCCCTCTGTTTCTATTACCTACCACTATATCAATCAGATTCAAAAAAATAAGTAATGGCTAAACGCAAGGTGGCATATCAAGGGCGCGATTTTGAGATCGCTTACGATCTGCACAACAAGAACGCACTTAAAAGTGTTGCGTTCTTGCACGGCTGGGGGAGCTCTAAAGAATTAATGCAGCACGCATTCAAAGCATATTTTACAGATTACAGACATTTCTACCTCGATTTACCCGGTTTTGGCAGAAGTCCCAACCAAACTTTTCTTACCCCACAAGATTACGCCCATATTGTAGATACCTTTTTTCAATCCCTAGAGGTTACCCCAGATTTGATGGTTGGACATAGCTTTGGAGGCAAAGTTGCTACACTGACACAGGGTTCTAATTTAGTGCTTTTGAGCAGTGCAGGTATTGTATTGCCAAAATCTTGGAAAACACGTCTAAAAATCAAGTTGGCTAAAGGTTTAAGAATGCTGGGGATGAGCAATCGCGCGCTCAGAAGTGCGGATGCGCAAGATCTAAATCCAGCGATGTATGAGGTTTTCAAGTACACGATTCAAGAAGATTTTAGGGCACATTTTTGCGCATGCGTCAAAAATACCCTGATTTTATGGGGTGCGCAGGATAATACCACCCCTCTTGTGGCAGGGCAACAGATTGCTACCCTTATTCCTAAGAATCGCTTTATTGTCTTGCAGGGGGATCACTATTTCTTTTTAAAACAGGGGGCGTTGGTGCAACAACATTGTTTGGAATATTTTAACTGCCCTAGCGAGCAGGAATAATCATGGGGACTTTAGAATTAGGGGCAATTTGGATTTTTATGTTAGGTCTGAATTACTACCTGATAACTCTGCTGCAATGGTATCATTACAGCTTTGCACGCGTGCTTACAAAGCATCACAAAAAGCGTTGGCATGTTTACCATGTACTCTTGCCCTTAGCAGTCTTTGTGACCGCCCATTTAAAGCATTTTGAACTCGCTTTCTATGTGTTTGTGGGCGGGGTGCAGATCCCATGTCTAGTGTTTTGGGCTTCGCGCTTGGACAAAAAACTTGTTTTCACACCACGCGTGGTGCGCTTTTTCACTATTCTTTTGTTTTTTTTGTTAATGGACGCTTGGTTGGTGCATCTCTGGGGGCAAATAGTTTTTTGGCGCTATCTAATACTTATTGCCTTAGTGCATGGCGCATCTTTAGGCTTTGAAAAAAGTTGTGCGCAAGGCTATGTGCGCTTGGCTAGGGATAAGCTCGCGCGCAT
This sequence comes from Helicobacter baculiformis, assembly GCF_900197685.1. Taxonomy (GTDB): domain Bacteria; phylum Campylobacterota; class Campylobacteria; order Campylobacterales; family Helicobacteraceae; genus Helicobacter; species Helicobacter baculiformis. The sequence continues at coordinate 141,367 of NZ_FZMF01000013.1, forward strand.
GCCCCATTTAAAAATCATCGCCATCACAGGAAGTTTTGGTAAGACTAGCGTTAAAAATTACCTCCACCAAATGCTACAAGGTAAGTACATTGTCTACAGCACCTCAGGAAGTGTGAATACCTTACTGGGTTTGAGTCAAGATATCAATCAAAATCTAGGTGAGAACGCCACTCTTTATATTGCTGAGGCGGGTGCGCGTCAGTCCGGAGATATCAAGGCAATTACCTCACTCTTACAACACCATTACGCTATCATTACTGAAGTGGGCAAACAACACATTGAATATTTCAAAACAATCGAAAATGTCGCTCAAACTAAGGCAGAATTGCTCGATTCACCGCGTTTAGAGCGTGCCTTTTGCTATAAAAGCGAAATTTTAGAACCCTTTTGTCAAAAGATTCCGCAAGAAAAGATCACCTTTTATCCCGGAAAAACTAGAAATATACAAGCCACTTTGGAGGGCACGCATTTTGAGCTATTCTTGGATCAAACATGGGTGTCTTTTGAAAGCAAAATTTTAGGAGCTTTCAATGTAGAAAATCTTACTTTGGCAATCATGGTAGGCTTTTATTTTGGAATCCCTGTTGCCCAGCTACAACGCTTAGTTGCTAAACTTAATCCCGTTCCTCACCGCTTGAATGTCTTACATGTTAATGATAAAATCATCATTGACGATGGCTTTAATGGTAATTTAAAGGGCATGTTGGAAGGAGTGCGGCTGTGTAGTCTTTATACAGGGCGTAAAATTATTGTAACTCCGGGTTTAGTAGAGAGCGACATAGAATCCAATACCACTTTAGGGCAGGCTATCGATCGTGTCTTTGACATTGCTATTATCACAGGTGAACTTAACACAACAACACTGGGACAGGCTATCACGAGCATCCAAAAAGTTTTTCTAAGAGATAAAAGTCAGCTTGAATCGGTCCTGCAAACCATGACCTTACCCAAAGACCTTATTTTATTTGCCAATGATGCGCCCAACTACATCTAAAGGAATACCATGCACCGACTTTATGCGCCATGGAGAAGCCCCTACTTGCAAGGTGAAGACACGCATGGTTGCGTGTTTTGCGCCATCAGTCAAGCAGCCCATTTAGATGAAGGTAACCATGTCCTGTACCGCGACGCGCGCGTTTTTGTGGTGATGAATCGCTATCCCTATAATCCGGGGCATTTCATGGTGATCCCCCACCACCACGTTGATAGTCCGGAACTGCTAAGCTTAGAGGACTGGCATCACCTGCAAACACGCATTTATCAGGGGGTACAACTTTTGTACGCCTTTGGTGCAGATGGAATTAATTTGGGATTTAATCTCAAAGATGCGGGTGGGGCGGGCTTAAGTGCGCATTTACATGGGCATCTAGTGCCCCGCTTTTATAAAGACACAAATTTTGTCAGTGTGATTGGCAATACGCGCGTCTATGGCGTGGATTTTGAAGCTATTTATCAAGAACTGAAGAAAAAAGGAGAATCTTATTTTACCCCATGAAAGGAACGCGCATGCGAACACGGAGCTTTAAAATTTTTAGCGGGAGCGCGCACCCTAGCTTTGGCAAGGAAGTCGCTAAACATCTCAATGTGGGGCTTTCTAAAGTTGTCTTAGGGCGTTTTAGCGATGGTGAAATCAATGTGCAAATTAGCGAGTCTGTACGCGGGCGCGATGTCTATATCGTACAACCCACATGTGCACCCGTAAATGATAATTTGATGGAACTATTAGTGATGGTGGACGCGTTGCGCCGCTCTTCAGCTAGTTCAATCACTGCTGTAGTGCCCTATTTTGGCTATGCTAGACAGGATCGTAAAGCCGCTCCTAGAGTGCCTATTAGCGCAAAGTTGGTGGCAGACTTGATGCAAACCGTGCGTATCGATCGCTTAATCACGATGGATTTGCATGCTGGACAAATTCAGGGCTTTTTTAATATCCCGGTAGATAATCTTTACGGCTCGATTGTCTTTAGAGATTATATTTGTTCAAAGGATTTTAAAAATCCGGTGGTGGCTAGCCCTGATATTGGAGGTGTGGCACGGGCGCGCTATTTTGCTAGCCAAATTGGCATGGATTTGGTCATTGTAGACAAGCGACGCGAACGCGCAAATGAGTCCGAAGTGATGAATATTATTGGGGAAGTGCGTGGGCGTGATGTGATCTTGGTGGATGACATGGTGGATACAGCCGGGACTATCTGTAAAGCCGCTGCCATGCTCAAAGCTAAGGGAGCACATTCTGTAATGGCGCTGGGTACACATGCGGTGTTGAGTGGAAATGCGCTCAAACGCATTAAAGAAAGTGAGCTAGATGAAGTGGTTGTGAGCAACTCTATTCCACTTAAAACCTCTCATCCCAAGATCACAACTTTAAGCGTTGCACCTTTGTTTGCAGAAGTGATTCGCAGGGTTTATCATAATGAGAGTGTGCAATCACTCTTTGTGTAGTCTAAAAGAAGGAATTAAATGGCAGATGTGGTCGTAGGAGTGCAGTGGGGAGATGAAGGTAAGGGTAAGCTAGTGGATCGCTTGGCGCAAAATTATGATTTTGTTGTGCGTTTTCAAGGCGGACATAATGCGGGGCATACTATCGTAACTCAAGATTGCACCTACGCGTTGCATCTAATCCCCTCAGGGGTCTTATACCCTCAATGCAAAAATATCATTGGAAATGGCATGGTGGTTGCACTAGACGCGCTTGCTAAAGAAATTGCACTTTTTGGTAACCTTCAAGAAAGACTCTTTGTAAGCGAACGCGCCCATTTAATTTTGCCCTATCATCAAATGCTAGAGAGCGATCAAGAAGCCCAAAGTGCGATTGGTACAACCCGTAAGGGGATTGGACCAGCCTATCAAGATAAGATCAGGCGAGTGGGTTTGCGTGTGGGGGATTTACGCTACCCCAAGTTGCTCAAAGAAAAAATTGCACACAATCTAGCACACATGCATGTGCAAGTGGATATGCGCGCTATTGCAGAATATTTAGACACTTACGCCCCCAAAATTTTGCCCCATATCGCAGACACAACCGGAATGCTTTGGGAGGGGGCGCAAAAAGGCAAACGCATTTTGCTAGAGGGCGCACAGGGAAGTATGCTTGATGTGGATTTTGGCACTTATCCCTTTGTAACTAGTTCGACCACTATTGCAGCTGGAGCGTGCTCGGGGAGCGGACTTAGCGTGAAAGACATTGATAAAGTGATCGGGGTGGCTAAGGCTTATTGCACACGCGTGGGCAATGGACCATTTCCCAGTGAAGAAGAGGGCGCTATGGGAGAATGGTTGCGCCAAAAAGGACATGAGTTTGGCACAACTACACAGCGCGCACGCCGCTGTGGGTACTTTGATGCCGTTGCAGTGCGCTACGCCTGCCGTTTGAACGGGTGTACAGAATTAGCGTTAATGAAATTAGATGTTTTAGATGGCTTAGAAGAGATTCTAGTGTGTGTGGGCTATGAAAGAGGAGAAGAAACTTTCTTACACATGCCCGATTCTCTGCAAGGAGTCAAGCCGATTTATAAGCGCTTTCAAGGGTGGGCATGTAGTGCGGGTGTGCACACTTTTGAGGTATTACCTAAAGAAGCACAAGCTTATATTTGTGCACTCGAAGAACTTATAAATGTAAAGATTAGTGCCATTTCTACCAGTCCAAAACGCGAGGAGATGATTTTAAGATGAGTCAGTTTAAAGCTTTGCTTAAAATTAAGCGTCAAGCTGTACAGCGCGCTGAAATTGCTCTTGCTAACAACCGCGCCCAAATTACTCATCAAGAGCAGGAGTTACTTGCCCTCAATGCACAGCTCTGTGATTTAAGTGTGCCCATGCAGGGAGGTATGCATGGTTTTGCCCAGCTCAACGCTTTAAAACACAACTACCGTTACGCACTCGCGCAAGCACAAGCAGAAATCGCTAAACTTGAGCAAAGGGCTGTACAATTACAAGAAGCTTACAGACAAGCCAGTCTTGAGTATGAAAAAATCTCTTATTTGGAAACTTTAGAGACCCAAAAAGAGTTGGCGCGCCTTAGAAGACTTGAACACAAAGAGATGGATGCAATTGGAACGAGTATTTTTATCCAAAAGCAAAGAAGTACGCATGTCTAGACTCTACGCATGGGCATTGTGTGGGCTACTTTTGTATGCTGACCAAACCCCTTCGCAACAATTTTTGCAATGCAATGCCATTTTTGAATCCCGCAAAGCTGAAATTGATGCACAATTACAGAGGTTACAAGAGCGCGCGCTCACTTTGCAGACTTTGCAAAACCAAACCCAAAGCTTACTCGATCAACGGAGCGCTAAGGTTGTAGAACGTGAAAAAGCTCTAAGTCTCAAACTCAAAGAGCTTGAAGACAAACAAGATGCCTTTAAAAAGACCCAAGCAGAAAGTGAAAAAAAACTTAAAACTCTGATCGCCAAAAATGAAGAGTTGTTAAAAGAGATCAAGACCGCCAGTCAAAGCAAGCTTTCTAGCACCTACGCCAAAATGAAAGATTCTAAAGCTGCCCCTATCTTGCAAGACTTACCTCCCAGTCAAGCCGCTCAAATTCTTTCTACTCTCGAAGCCAAAGACATGGGCAAAATTTTAGCCAAAATGGACCCGGTTAAAGCTGCCCTACTAACCGAGATGTTGCAAAAGGGTCCGCCCTTTAAAGACCCCCCCAAACCCCCAC
>NZ_FZMF01000012.1 GCF_900197685.1 Helicobacter baculiformis
GGGGCTATATATGCAACTCAGGGGGTTTAGCGCGCGGTTTGCTTATATCCCCATAGTCAAAGAGGCATGATGTTCTCTTTGGTGCGGGGATAAAGAATCCAAAAGTTAGCTGCTCTGATGTTTTCCCAAAGATTCTTAACGATCTTATAGAGATTACTGATATTGATAGTTAGCCCCTATTATTGCTTTAATATCCTTCTTCAAACACCAAGAACTCATCTTGTTTATCTTTGAGATTATTAAAAATTGCAAAGAGCAAATTAGTTTCTAGTGCACCTAGTTTACCTAGAGAGATAGAGTTCACATCGTTATGAAAGGTAACATACTTCTTTAGAGATAGTGTGGGGATTGTGGGTTGCGATTGGGTGATGACTTGGATTTCTAGGAGGTCTTGTCGGGTAATTTGTTGGGATGTGATGCTTAATGCTGTGTGTTTGGTTGCGTATTGAATTCTTTAATAGTTGGTGGCGTCGTAAGTTGCTGATTTAGAGTATTCGACATAGTGGTAGCTTGAGTTAAGTTTGAAGGTTGAGGAGTTAAAGTTATTGAAGTTGAATTCATGATTTGCTTATGGCACCCCATCTTCTCCCTATTCAAGGCATCTTATGTGGCATCGGTCTTTGTATCCACAAGCGCTTGTAATTGTCTGAGCCGTTGCATTAACCTTTTTCTTTAATCGTCCATATCCATTTATCTAATGCCCAAAGTCTTAAATCCAATTTAAAAATCCAGCTAGAAAAGCTCAACAATCTTTGTTTTAGCGACTCCGAATGGGAGCGTTTCTATCAACAAAGCAACCCGATTAACACAAAACACATGAATAAAAGTCACATCCTCCAACGCGATCATGTGCGACATTTCAAGTTTGCCAATGGGGAGAGTAAAAATATCAAGTTTTTGGACAAAGAGCGTATGCATAACAATTTTTTGCAGGCGATCTATCAATACAAAACCTCTGATAGCAAGAACCGCTACGATGCGAGTATTTTGGTCAATGGGTTGCTTTTGCGCATATTGCATATTGAGTTGAAAAAAGAAGTGTAAGGATTAAAGAAGCTTTTGAGCAAATCCAGCGCTACCAAAAGGAGAGTTTAGGGCATCAAGAGAGTTTATTTGGCTTTGTGCAAATCTTTGCGATCAGCAATGGTGCGCATACAAAATATAATAGTAGCACCAAAGGGGCAATCAAAATAAAATTCCTTTGAATTTACCAGCTTTTGGATGATGTGTACAATGATCACATCGAGGATTTAGAGGACTTTGTGCTTTACGATCGTATCACCCACCACCAAAAAAACTACGACAGACCAAAAAATGGGGGGCTATGTGTGGCACATTTCTGGCAGTGGCAAGACTTTAATGAGCTTCAAGCTCCCCCAGCTAGCGGCGCGTCTGGAGAAATAGCGCGAGCTCCACCAAGAACACAAAAGCCTTCCAATACTAGCTAGAGATCCTAGACCCCCATAAAAAGACCCTAATCGCCACGATCCAAAAACTCTATATATTGGCCTAAACACCCCATTTTAGAAAGAGAAGTATTGCGTATCTTTGATAAATGCCTAAGAATAAGGTATCTTTCTTTATTTTTCTTTGGACACTGCAGGACAATCTTTAACAAATACCATGACATTTCTAGCCGTGGGTCTTAAAAAGTTTTCTTGGCTGGGAAGTTGTTATAAATGCCAAGAGACTGTTTTAACTAGGATACAATTAAGCTTTTTGTGCTAGAGTCCAGAAATCTAGAGTCTGATGAATTAGACTATGTTGGGAGGTTCCAAAATGGGGTCGTTAAGCCATTAACTTTTATGCTGGCTCTTTCGGGTTGCGCTGACGCTTATGTGTTGGAGGGTTCGGGTTCCGGGGTTCATGTTGGCTTTTATCGTTTGCCTTCGGTTGCTTTGAAGGGTGCGCCCCCCAAACAGGCGAGTTTATTTGACACTATCTTGGATGTGCTTGTTTCGGGCAAGGTGACTCCCACCCTAAAAAATATCACAACTTACGAAGCTCACTCCATGCACTTAGGGCAGTATGAAGACTTTGTAAGCAAGTGCCAAAAGCATGTCAAAATTGAGTTGCCCCAAATGGGCAGCCATGTGAGCGCCTCTAGCGCAGGACCCTATCATGTCAACTTTCACTGGAAGTTTTAAGAAGTGCTCTTGGTGATCACGCCCCCGCCTAGCACGCGATCTTGATCGTAGATCACCAACGCCTGCCCTGGTGCCACGCCATAAACAGGGGTTTCAAAGCGCGCGCGGATGGTGTCTTTTTCTAAACTGATGTGCGCGCTAGTGGGGGTGCTCCTATAGCGCACCTTGACCAAGTACGCGCCCTCTTTGAAATTGGCAGGCAGGGATTTATTTTGCGCCTCTAGGGTGGAGATCGCAAGGGCTTCCTTTTGCCCCACAATGATCTCATTCTTAGACGCGTCAATGCCCACCACAAAATGGGGCTCATGCGCGCCCTTGATAGAAAAGCCCTTGCGTTTGCCAATGGTGTAGTGCATATAGCCCTTGTGTGTGCCCACCACCTCCCCCTTGAGATTGCGCACCAAGCCCTCTTGATCCACTTGTACATGCTTTTTGAGTGTGTCCATGTAATTGGTGTCCACAAAACAAATTTCTTGGGATTCTTTATAGGTTTGCAAGCTCCCCAAAAAGGGCATTTTTTCTAGGGCTAGGGGTTTGATCTGGCTTTTGAGCAAATCCCCTAAGGGGAAGAGCAGGCGGTCAATGGCTTTTTGGGGCAGGGCGTAGAGAAAATAGCTTTGATCCTTACTGCTATCCCTTGCCTCTTTAATGCGCAACACCCCATTGACTTCTTCTAAGCGGGCATAATGCCCGGTGGCGATCTTTTCACAGCCTTGATCTAGGGCAAATTCCAAGCCTAGCCCAAATTTCATCAAGGGGTTGCATAGCGCGCAGGGGTTGGGGGTTTGCCCTTGCGCGTAAGCGTGTACAAACGCGTCATAAACGCCCTGCTTGAACTCCGCTTGCAAATCCACCACTTCAAAGGGGATATTTAAAAACTTTGCCACCTCTTGGCAGTTGCGGATATACACCGCATGCTTTTCTTCTTTGGCGTGCAATTTGAGGTAGAGTCCTAGCAATTCATGCCCAGCTTGTTGCAATAAATATGCGCTATAGGAGCTATCCACCCCCCCGCTCATCAAAACCGCGACTTTCATTTTAGGTTCTTTTAAGTTAGATACAAAAACCTAATGTGTTTTACCTAATAGTTTGCTTAAAATTCAAAATGGTGTTGGAGCAAATGCCCAAGCTGTGGAACTAGAGAGGCATAAAGCAAGTTTTAGATTTTCTTCCATACAATGTGTCCGTTGATGCCGTGTTTTTCATAGACACTTAAGATTTCTTCTAAAAACGCAACGAGTTCTGCCTCCTGCGCCTTTTGTGCGCTTTCCAGCATGCGTCTAAACATCTTTTTACCCGTCTCTGTTTGTTTCAAATTCTTTTTTAAAAAGTTATGCCTTGCGCATAGGGTTTGCCCATTTTCTAAACACGCCTTACCCCCTAAATCTTTAGGCTTAATGTGATCCACATGCAGTTCCACCCCTTCTTTTTTCCCTGCTCCACAGATAACACATTGATACCCGTCTCTCTCTAAGATTTGTTTTTTTAAGGCCGGTCCAAAATCCTCCAAATCTTGGCGTGATACAAAATTGGGCTCATAGCGGTAAACTCCCTTAGAGACCTTGATTAATTGTCCCTTTTGGTGCAAGGAACGAATGCCTCTATCTGGATCCCTAAAGACTTTGCCTGTGCGCTCTTTATATTCTCTCACCACCCAATCTACCACTTCTGGATGTGCGATATCTCGATGGGGATTCGTCTTGAAAAACTCTATGATTAAATCTTGTTGACTAATGCTCATTTTGCGCCTCCAGAATCTTTAAAAACCGCGTTTTAGAAAGCATACAATAAGTTGGGTCTAGTTCAATGCCAATAAAGGCGCGCTGGTTTAAATGCGCTTCAAGCATGGTTGTCCCGCTCCCGCTAAAGGGATCGCAAATGGTGTCTCCCACAAAAGAAAAGAGTTTGATGCAACGGCGAGGCAATTCCCTAGGGAAGGGCGCGGGGTGACCAATGCGTTTTTTAGATTCTCCATTGAAACTCCACAGCCCATTAGTCCAGCTCATAAACTCCTCTTTAGAGATGTCGCTTACCCCTCTATTCTGCTTTTTCCACACTTGTTTATACAAGATGACAATGAGTTCAACGGGAGCTATTACATAGGGAGCGGACGCGCTTAACCAACTCCCCCACGCTGTGCGTTTAGAGATATTGCCCTCATTCCACACAATGGAACTGTGATAACACCAACCGATCTTTTTAGCTAGAGTGATGAGGTCCGCGCCCACACTCTGCTGCCCACCTTTGTTTTTATCTAGAGGGATATTTAAGCACAGTCGTGCGCTTGTTTTAGCCCATTGGTAGGCATTCTCAAGCCAAATAGCATTAAAATCTAAATACTCTTGGTAGCCTTGATTATCCGCATTAATATTATAATCGATGCCCACATTATAGGGCGGGGAGGTGATGATACAATCTAGGCACTCTGGGGACAGAAGATTGGCGTTAAGCGCACTGGCTTGATAAAGGCAAATTTGATCGTGAGTAAAAAAAACTTGTTTCATAGATTACCTGTTGTGCTCATAATAAAATCCGTATGTTAGCACATTTGCATGCGTCCCTATTGAACGCTAGGAATATAGTTGTGTATATTGTGTGGTGTGGGGGTGTACGCGCCGGTATAGATTTAAGAGCTTCATGCTTAAGGCGCTCATAGGGGTATTTTCTAAGTCATCCAGCGCGATCACCTCTAGTCCCTCCTGTTGCAAATCTGTCAGATTGGCGTGATAGAGCATGGCTTGTACGCGGTATTTGGTGTAGCTGTGTTTTACACTTCCTAGCAAGGGTAGAGTTACTAATTCTTGGTTTTTTAAAAGAGGAAATTGATATAGATGGGCATATAGTCCCTCTGTGGCACGACTTAAATAGAGTTTGGAATCCTTTAAGCACACGCCACAATGCAGATTCAGGGGGATGCTGGGGACTTTCTTGCGTGCACTAAATTTCTCTAGCATACTTTTACCCTGACAGGCAAAATTCAAGGGACAGGTGTGGCATCGAGGTTCTTTGGTACAAACGAGCGCGCCCAAATCTATAAGTGCTTGGTTATGATCAAAAGGGTTTAGAAGGTTAACAAACATATCGGCATGCTCTTGCAAAATAGAAGCTAGTTTGGGTTGGGTGGGAGAAATAGCAAATAGACGCAACAACACCCTAGCAACATTAGCGTCAACCACGCCCACAGCCTGCCCAAATCCAAAGCATAAAATTGCCCGTGCGCTATAAGCTCCTACACCGGGCAAAGCCCGCAACTGGGCGTAATTTCTAGGCAATTGCCCACCATATGTATCACAACAGATTTGCGCGCTTTTGTGTAGATTTCTAGCCCGCGCATAATAACCTAAACCCCTCCACAGACATAGCACACGATCTAGGGGTGCGCTAGCCAAAGCAGATAAGGTCGGAAAAGCTTGTAAGAAGGGATTAAAATAACGTTCCAGCACCACGCTAATTTGGGTTTGTTGCGACATGATTTCTGAAATATAAATCTGATAGGGAGCATGGGGGCCGCTTAGGTGGCGAATGGGCATATCCCTGCGCCCATGCCGGGCATACCACTTTAACAAGGCTTCTTGAAGTTCTAAAAAGTTACTTGTGAAGTTGGACATAGAAACGGTTTAACTCTCTGAGCCAAGATAAAGAGCGCGCACATTTGTATTCTTCTCTGATAACATTACCCTGCGTGCTCAAATTTTGTTCCTCTGCGATCATGAAAGGCTCGATAACAAAATTTCTCACCCCATGTAAATAGTGATTTTCCATCACCCAATCTACAGGCATAACCCATTTGTTTTTGCTCACTTCTAAGAAAATAGAAGCCACTTTGGGGGTGATACAATAACCCTGTGTGCCACTCCCACATGTGTTCTCTCGGATTTCTTGCACCTTAGAGATCGTTGTAGGGATTTTTAGATAACTAAATAAATGCATGAGACGTACCCAACCCAAAGTTTCTATATGCTCCTGCAAATGCGCCAAACTCTCAAAAAAATGGGATTGTAGCATTATGTCATCTTCAAGCACACAAATAGGTTCTTGCAACGCTACGCAACGTTGCCACAAGGTATAATGACTGGCATAACAACCCAACTCCCCTAAGCTCATCATCTTCCCTCTGAATTTGATTGCATAGTAACATGCCTCTAACCATGCTCGATAATTTTTATGGAGTCCTATATGGGGATTTATAAAGTAACTTTGCGCATGGGCGCGCACTAGGGGGTGTAACCCCTTCTCACTCTTGGCATAGATTGCTTCAAAAACTTCTATCTCGTGTTTATCTTGGGCATGCAAACTCTCTAAAAGGAGGTTAATGTTGCGCTCATGCAAGTCATATTGCGCGCAAGTGGCTTGGCAGAGATGGATCACAAAAATACGCATTACGCTAATGTTTCTATGAGTTTGTAGAGGGTAGCTAGAATGCTTAGAGCATAAATACCAAGCAAGAGGATTTTATGGATTCTCTCATTAGCTAGCAAAATAAGCTTGATTCCTAAGCCTACCCCTGCAAGCGCGCCCAACCCCGTGATCGATCCAGCTTGCAGGGCATGATCGTTTAGTACGCCTGAGCGGTACAAAGAAATCACCCCCGAAAGGGAAGAAAAGATCACAAAAAACAACCCTAGCGGCACAATCTTGTGGGTGTCGTATTTTAAAAAATAGCCCAAGAAAGGCACCATCAAAATCCCCCCACCCATACCAAGAGGGATAGAAAAAATACCTGTGATCAGACCCGCTAGCGTTAAGATGATATGAGTTTTGCTCAAATGCCAATGTACAATGGGAATTTTTAAAGGATCTCTGCTCGCATGCATGCGAAAGTGGGCACTTTGATAGTCTTGATCCTTGTGCCCAAAGGCATATTTAAAAAAAGTGTAGCATACCACCACTACAAACACGCCCATGAGCACCCGATCATCTATCATTTTTAGTAAAAAACTTCCTAAAATTGCCCCTATCAGCCCCCCACCTGCTGCAAAAATTCCTTCTTTTAAGTCCAGTAACCCCTTTTTATAGTTAATGAACGATCCCACAAGAGAAGAAAAAAGCATTTGAGATAAAGAAATTCCCACGGCATGGCTGTAGCTAAAGCCTGCAAAAATCGCTGCGGGCACAACAATTTCACCCCCACCAATACCAAAAAACCCAGCTGTAATCCCTGTAACAAAGCCAACAATGCCTAATAAAAGGGCTTCCGTACTTTCCAGTGCGACGTTCATAGTTTAAGGAAGACTGGTTGGGACAAGCGATATTGCGCACACACATCTTTAAAAGATTCAGAAAATTGGGTGGTGGGTTGGGGGATTCGTATTTCATCCCGCATGCGATCGTGATGCAAAATTCCTCCTCTGCTTAAGAAAGTCTATAGTGTTAATCAATGATTAAAATATAATATTATACCCACCATAAGTGTAAAACCTGTTTAGGTCGTTCTAATGTTAATTGGTAGCATAACTATCTCACTCAATCCCATTTTTCTCCTCCCATGTTTGACAATAGTGCTTCTTATAGCAGTGATTCTCCAAATTCTCTAGAACGCTACCATTAATTTGATCCATAAAGATCCTCTTACCATCTCTTTTTTGACGATAAAATGGATCGGAACCATCATCGTTATCGCGGCTATATGTTTGCAAAATATAGCGATTGTGATTTCTAACCAGCTCAAAAGTTAAAGTTCTTCCATCGTAATGTTCGTGGTCGCACTCAACATAATATTCATTAATGTGCAAAACGAACGCGTTTTTTCTGAACTCCATGCCAATTTGTGAACGGGTAGATGAGGGGTACAGGTCCAAGCAAAAACCCTTAAATACATGAGAGCCTTTTTTAGATGTCTTGGTTAATCTAAAGCACATGGCGCGGACATTCACGGCTGACTCGTCCGCCCTCGTGTCAAAAAGACGCGCCACAAAACCACAATACAGAGTATCATCGACATCTGCTTTATACACATCCAACACATAAGCCACCTGCTCGGGGTCGCTTAAATCTATAAACTGCTGCGCTTGCGCTCTTAGGGCGGCGGCTTGACTAGTGCCACATGCACCGCCCCAGCAAAAATTAGCCAAAACACATAAAAACCCTAAAATAGCGCACACTCCGCGTAACGCCATTTTAATCACCCCCCTCTTTACAATACTTTTTCTCATAACAGTGTTGTTGCAAATCTTGCAACACATCAAAATCCATTTCATCCATCAAAATAGTTTTGCCGTCTCTTTGTTGGCGATAAAAAGGATCAAGACCTGCATCGCTTTCGCGACTATACTCTTGTAAAACATAGCCGGACCTCAAGCGATCTTGAATTGGCTTAAAGATTAAGATTTCATGGTTGAAACGCTTATGACCACATTCTAAATAAGATTCGTTGATATGCAAGTTAAACGTGTTCTGTTCAAACTCCATAATGATTTGTGATTGGATGGATTTAGGGTTTAAAGCCAGACAAAATCCTTTAAATCCTCCAGAGTCTTCTTTGGATTTCTTATAAAGATTAAAGCACATGGCACGCAAACTCACAACACTTTTAGAACCTTCCATGCTCGCTCCAAAAAAACGCGCTATCAAGCCACAATAAAGTGTACTGCCGACATGGGCTTTATTTTCCGTAAACACATAAGCTGTCTTGGTTTGACTGCTTGAATCAATATCGGTCTTTCTTTGTGCGATGATCCGTTCCACGAAACTTTCTAGTTGATCTTTAAGATCAACGTCATCATTGCCACACTCTACCCCCCAAGCTAAATTAGCCAAAAGCAATATAATCCCAATCAGTCTGCCCAATCTACTTAATCCCATTTTGATCTTTCGTCATCGATTTTATCTATATGAAATTTCTCGCCATCTCTTTTTTTATAATTCCCATCATATTCTACACAGGTTCTATCAATGTGTGAGACGAAGTTTTAAACTCTATGTTGATTTGTGATTGTAAGGATTCAGGATTAAGGTGCAAACGGAAGCTTTTAATGTTTGAAAGCCCCTTTGGATCGTTTGGCAATTTCAACGCACATGGTGCGCACCCCGACAACGCTTTTAAAGAAAGGTGCACCCAATGCCCCCTTTGTTCTTGCTGTATACCCTAATTCTCCTTACAAATGTGCAATGACTACCTCACCAAACTCAGAGCTAGAAACCTCTGTTGCACCCTCCATCAAGCGGGCGAAATCATAAGTTACTTTTTTGCTTTCAATGGCTTTTTGCATAGCTTGCACAATTAAATCGGCTGCTTCCACCCAGCCAATGTGGCGTAACATCATTTCTGCACTCAGAATAATAGAGCCCGGATTAACTTTATTCTGCCCAGCATACTTTGGTGCAGTGCCATGAGTGGCTTCAAAGAGCGCGACACTATCGTTCATATTCGCCCCCGGAGCGATCCCAATCCCACCTACCATTGCTGCCAACGCATCGGAAATATAATCCCCATTCAAATTCATGGTCGCAATCACATCGTACTCGGCTGGGCGTAGTAGGATTTGTTGCAGAAAGGCATCCGCAATCATGTCTTTAATCACAATCTCCTTACCCGTTTTGGGATTTTTAAGAGTGCACCATGGACCTTTATCGAGTAATTTAGCGCCAAATTCTCTTTGTGCTAGGGCATAACCCCATTTCATAAATGCCCCTTCGGTGTACTTCATGATGTTACCCTTATGCACAAAGGTTAAGCTATCACGATCGTTATCAATGGTGTATTCGATCGCCTTGCGCACAAGCCTCTCTGTGCCCTCTAAACTGATGGGTTTAACCCCAATACTACTTGTATTAGGGAAGCGGATTTTAGTAACCTTAAGCTCTTCTTGCAGAAATTTAATAAGCTTTTTGGCTTCCTGTGTATCTTGGTTAAACTCAATGCCGGCATAAATATCTTCGCTATTTTCTCTAAAGATTACCATATCTACTTTACCTGGATCTTTGACAGGGCTAGGACTGGAATACCAGCGCACAGGGCGCAAGCATACATAGAGGTCCATCTTTTGGCGCAGAGCGACATTGAGCGACCTGAAGCCTTCGCCTACGGGAGTAGTTAGGGGTCCCTTGATAGAGACTTTAAAGTGGTTGAGCGCGTCGATAGTATCGGGAAGTAGCCATTGTTCTTCTAGACTTAAACCCTCTTTATCTTTGAATTTGTTATAACACTTTTCGCCTACAAAGACTTCATACCATGCGATTTTTTTAGTGCCCTTATAAGCCTTTTGTACGCTCGCATCGACTACTTTGCGCATCACGGGGGTAATATCCACACCAATCCCATCGCCTTCAATGAAAGGAATAATCGGGTTATTGGGCACATGCAACTTACCATCTTTGAGACTGATAGTCTCCCCCTCTGTGGGTAAAGATAAATATTTGGGGTTATATGACATAGAAGCTCCTTTAAGAATTTTATGGCATTGTAGCATAAGGGGTTTAAAATTTTTGGTTAGGCTACCATAAAGCAGGAAAGAAAGGGCGCTTATGGCTACTAAATCTGAAGTTGTGTTAAATCTAGAGGAACTCATGTCTAAGGGCTTTAAAAAAGCTCAAGAGTTTATAGGCAAGAGTCCAGTTACAAGCTACAATCTCAATATCTTAGTGGCTGGGGGAACGGGTGTAGGCAAAAGCACACTGATCAATGCTGTTTTTGGAGAAGAGGTTGCCCCCACAGGACAGGGAGAACCGGTAACCCAAGAAATTGAGCGCTATACCAAAGAAGATTTGAGTATCTATGATACTAAGGGGCTTGAGATGAAAGACTTTACCAACACCAAAGCTCAGATTCAAAATTTCTTAGACACCAAGAGAGGGGCGATGCTTGATGAGCAAATCCACATCGCTTGGCTGTGTATCCAAGAATCCGGGCGACGGATACAAGAGGGTGAGGAAGAACTTTATAAAATGCTCAAGGCGCATGGAATTCCAACTATCCTAGTGATTACCAAGGCTCAGCAGGATAAAGATGATAAAGGGGAAAGGTTTTCAGAGGTGGTACGCTCTAAATTTCAAGTGGAAGAGGCGCATTTTGAGCGTGTTAGAGCCCTAGAGATTGAAGATGATGAAGGTGATATCAAGAAGATCAGAGGTATCAAAGAGCTTATTAATAAATCGCGTAATCTCCTGAATGAGGCACAAAAACTTGCCCTTGAAAGAAAACAACAATACGATTCAGAAATGCAAAAAAAGGCTAAAGAGGAGTTGCGCCAAAGGCGCAAAGACGACGCGCATAATGCCATTTTAGGCTACACCACTGCAGCAGCGACTATTGGGGCAACCCCCATTCCCTTCTCTGACTTTGCTTTGCTATTGCCCACACAAATTGCGATGATCATTCACATTAGCAAGATTTATGATCTAGAGGTTTCTGAAGAAAATGCTAAGACTTTAGTAACTACCTTTGTAGGCGTGCTGGGCACAGGTTTAATTGCACGCGCAACAGCAGGAAGCCTGTTAAAATTGATTCCAGGAGTGGGAAGTCTCACAGGAGGGATGATCAACGCGACTTTAGCAGGTTCAGTCACTGGACTGATGGGCAAAGCTTTTGTAGCCTACCTAGATGATAACTTTGAGAATCTCAGCCAAGCTATCAAGGAACTTTGCTCTGAGGTGCTCCAAAAATACCTAGAAATTGCCAAAACACTTTAGTGCTGGGCTTTGGTTTAATCTTTCGGCGGGTATAATTTAAGCTAAATTATGAAAGGAAAAATTCATGTCCATCACGCTGATCAACGATACGACACAAGAGCAATTCAAGTTTGACACCATCACCTGCACCCGAGGGGGTCAGGCTATCGATTTTTCTAAACTCTATGAGCGTACAGGACTTCTCTCTTACGATCCGGGCTATGCTTCTACGGCCGGATGTAAATCTACCATTAGCTATATTGATGGGCAAAAAGGCGAGCTTTACTACAAAGGCTACCCTCTAGAAGAGCTTGTTGCCAAATACAAATATAGCGATGTGTGCAAACTCTTGCTCACAGATGCATTACCGCAAAATGCTGATGAGTCTTTGGCATTTGAATTAGAATTGCGTCATCGTAGTTTTATCCATGAAACTTTGCATAACATGTTCGCAGCTTTCCCCACACATGCTCATCCTATGGCTAAACTCAGTAGTGGGGTTTCGATTCTCTCTACTTTCTATTCCGATCATGGAAAAATGAAAAATGAAGAAGACTACCAAACGATGGCTAGGCGCATTATCGCTAAAATGCCCACTCTAGCTGCAATTTGCTACCGCAATGAGATCGGTGCACCTATTATTTACCCTGATGTTACTAGAAGCTACATTGAGAATATTCTTTTCATGTTGCGTGGCTATCCGCATGGACGACTCAAGCAGGGACTGCATGGAACCATAGAAATCAATCCCCTAGAAGTAGAAGCCTTTGATAAGATCTTGACTTTGCATGCCGATCACGAACAGAATGCTTCGGCTACTACCGTGCGCAATGTTGCCTCTACAGGCGTGCATCCCTATGCAGCCATCAGTGCGGGTATCAGCGCGCTTTGGGGACATTTGCATGGGGGTGCAAATGAGAAGGTCTTGTTGCAAATGGAAGAAATTGGCGATGTTAAAAATGTGGACAAGTACATCGCACGTGTAAAAGATAAAAACGACTCCTTTAAGCTCATGGGCTTTGGACACAGAGTATACAAAAGCTACGATCCTAGAGCGCGTATTCTTAAACAAATCAAGGACAACTTACAGACTAAAGGGATCAAAATGAATCCACGACTTGATGAGATTGCCGCCAAGGTAGAGGAAGTGGCGCTCAAAGATGAATATTTTATTGCGCGTAATCTTTATCCCAATGTGGATTTTTATTCAGGCACAATTCTAACTGCCCTGAAGATTCCTACCCGCTTTTTTACGCCTGTGTTTGTCATCGGGCGCACGGTGGGTTGGTGTGCACAACTTTTAGAGCATGTCAAAAACACCCAAGCACGCATTACGCGCCCTCGTCAAGTTTATGTGGGCAAGTAAGTTTTCTAAATAATTCTTGAGATAGATGGTTCGTAAGTTTTTTACTAAGCCTCTCTCTTTTGCTATGGCTTTGACAGCCTATAGCGTGATTTCTCTCATTTTATTCCATGCACCTTTATTGCACTATATTTTGGATCATCAGGGCGGATTTGGACTTGTGCTAAGTGTGGGCATTGCCTACATTTGCACGACAAATATTGTTTTTATTATCTTCTCCATGTTGGGCAATCGGTGCATGCAAGCAATGATGGCGCTTTTTAGTCTGTGTAACGCCATTGCTTTTTATTACATTCACACCTATCATGTGTTTCTAACTAAGAACATGTTGGGCAATGTGCTACACACTAATATCAATGAAGCGGGCGAGTTGCTGGGAGGAAGTTTATGGGTCTACACACTTGGAGGCTTAGGTGTGGGAGCTTTTTTTTATATTCTTCCCATTCAAAAAGGTGCATTTAGAGCAAAGGTTTGGTTGTTTGTTAGCTCTGTTTGTCTATTTGCTATTTGGGGATTCACCCATGCCAAACAATGGCTTTTCTTTGACCACCATGCTAAATACATTGGGGGCTTAAGTCTCCCTTATAGCTATAGCGTGAACGCACTCCGCGTTCTCTTGGCTTCATGGCATCAAAATCCCCCTAAACTCTTAGATAATGTGCATCCTAGATCTGATAAAGCAGTTATAGTTTTGGCTATTGGCGAGAGCGCACGGCGGGCTAATTATGGCATTTATGGATATACTAGAGCCACCACTCCTAAATTGCAAGATCGCTTGAATCGCTATGAAATTTTGGCACTTAAAGCCACCTCTTGCGCCACTTACACCACCGCTGCTCTCACTTGCATGCTCACGAGCCAAAAGGGTTATGAAAATCTCCCCTCTTTTCTGCATCGACAGGGTGTTAAGGTAGTGTGGCTTAGTCTTAATAGTGCCGAACCTCCCATGAGTATTGATTGGCAACCTAGTAAAGATACATGGCAAAAATGGCTCAAATCTAAAGGTGTAGAGGCTAAGGTGCTCAATTTTGATATGGCTCTAGCGCACGCTCTACCCTTTTTAATAGCGCGTTACCCTAACGATAATTTATTGATCGTTCTGCACCTCAAAGGCTCGCATGGTCCTTTGTATGTGGATAAGATACCTCGCGATTTTACCCCTTTTAAGCCTATCTGCACACACAGTGAGCCCAATACTTGTGATTTAAAGAGTTTGGTTAATGCTTATGACAACACCATCGCTTACAATGATTTGGTGCTAGACACCATGATAAACACCCTGCAGCATACTCAACGCCAAGCGTTATTATTGTACATGAGCGACCATGGGGAAAGTCTAGGCGAGTATGGTATGTATTTGCATGGTGCACCTTTTCTGCTAGCCCCTAGTTTTCAAAAAGAGATTCCTTTTATTGTCTATGCTAACGATCTCTTTAAAAAAGCACATGCATTTAAACCTCTCCAAGATCAATATTCTCAAGAAATGGTTTTTTCTAGCATTTTGGGAGCATTTGGCATGCAGGGGACCAGTAACGCATATAGCTCTGATTTAGATATATTTAAAGCTTATGAACACCACTAAATTAAAAACACTCTATGCTAAAAGCCTGCCCGAAAGCCTACCTTTTAAAAGCATTATTTTCTTTATCTTGCTTTTTGTGGTGGGGGCGATCACTCCTTTTCCAAAGATTGCTAAACAACCTCAAATCCCTCTAATCTTCAGCGCTACAGAACACTATGTCCGCTTTGTGCCTACTATTGCTTCTTTAGCGTTGCCTTTGCTAAAAAGAGATGTGGTGGGCTTGATTCAAATTGTGCATGTGAGCATTGCGACTACTATTGCCACACACGCGCTCAAATGGGGACTTAATGATGTGGCGATCTTTGGTAGACGTTTAGGAGAACGTCCTAGTGGAAGCTCTAAAAACATGCCTAGCGGGCATTCCTCTATGATCGCTTGTGCTTTAGCTTTTTTGGTGCGCCGTTATGGTCGAGTGTGGCTGATCTTTTTGCCTCTAGCGTTTTTGACAATGGGCGCACGGATTTATTACAATGCTCATACCATTGGCGCACTCCTTGCTGGTTTGAGTGTGGGTGTGTTGTGTGCCCTCTTTTTTGCCAGTCGTTTTAAAGTCTAGTTTCGCTTTCTAGTACATAATCCCCACTTTCAACACACACAATGCGGGTGTTGTGGATACTGGGACGCACGCGCTTGTCTTTGATGAGTTCTTCAATTTCATACTTGGCGCATGTGCCCTGATGAGGGCGTACAAAGTGCGTTTTCCACTCCGTATAAGTTGGTGAATTTTTGATCGTATCGTCCAAATACTGCCCCTCATACACCTCTACAAATTTCATAAAATCCGCGCTCAAATTGAGCCCATTATCCTGTATGCTAGTTTGGCGATCGGCTTTGGTGTCTGTGATCTCGCGCACATAATAGGTGGGCGCAGACGCGCCTACTTGGGGCGGGCGTTGGTAGGTTTGAGTGGTTTTAATGGTGGTGGTGGAATAGGTGCTTGTCCATACTTGGTTGGTGTTGGGCTCGATGTGCAGACATTGGCGCGTTTTGGCCTTGTAGCAGAGCTTTTGAGCGTAATTAGCTTTGGAGATTTTAAAGGTGTGCAAAGTCTTAGTCGGACCTAGAGTTTCTATTTTATCGGGTAATTGGGTGTAAGCTAGGGTGATCTTGCCACTCTTGCCACTGCTTTGGTCGTGATCAAAATTGCATGGACTCAAATCCAAATACTGCCCGCTGGCTTTGTCCAAACTTTTAATAATGGTGGGGCGATAAGCCTGCAATTTGGTATCGTCATAGGTCCAATTGCCACAGGCAACCTCTTGATACGCGCCCATGCCCGCTCCTTGTACGAGGGAATCTTGTGCGGGAAGTTTTTCTGATAAGGGAGGCGATTCTAGAGGTGTAAGAGTTTTAGAAGCTTCTGGGGTATCCTGTTTAGGAAGGGTCGTTTTGGGTTCTAGGGTCTGTGTTGAAGTGGCGAGTGAGGATTGTGTAGGGGCACTAGACACCTCAGCAGGGGATATAGATGCCTTTTCTGAGCGCAATACAGGGGGAGTTTGGAGATTGCTAGGAAGTGGGGAGTAAGTGGGAGGCAGGCTTAAATTCTCTGGAATCGGTAGGGGCAAAAAATTAGACACTGAGGGGGCGCTTTGCGGGAGGCTAAAGCTAGCCTGTGGGGGTGTTTGGGGGGTGTTGTTGGCGTGGATGGGTTGAGTAGACGGGCGCTCAATCCCTTCATCCGAGATAACTTGGGGATTTAGATTGCTTTGTGTCTGTGTGCTTGGCGTACGCAGAGAGGCACTAGCACTACGGCTAGAGCGTGTGGTGCGCGATCTAGAAGTGCTACGCGTGCTACGCGACCTTTTAGAGCTGGCACTTCTAGTGCGTCTTGCATAAGAGCGTGCACGGCTAGATCGTGGGCTCAAAGAATGCATGCCTGCGCTGTTGAGACTGGAAAAATGTCTCTGTGCGCTTTGTGGTTCCTGACTCTTAGAGTGTACGCCCAAAGCTTGAGGGGTAGCTACACCACCTGCCCCTTGCGCCCCTGTCATGACAAGTCTCTCAGACTCGGGCTTGTAGGCGATGTAGTCCGCATAATTCACCCCGAGCAATGTTGCCATCTTCTTAGGATCGCTTTCTTTAAAATGAATGCGTGTACCCTTAGCAATTTTTTTAAGCTTGAGTGTACCTAGTTCTTGGGAGGCTTTGAGTGAGGGAAGAGGGGTGGGTTTAGGGAGTTTAGCACCTTTAACACTGGGGATTTTTTGCACACTCAGGGTGTTAAAGAATAGCCTTTGGTATTGGATATAATAATGCCCTCTTACCCTCAAATGCTTCTGAGGGGTGTTTTTGAGCACCACCTGGGCCGTGAAATAACCTATACGCTTGTTCAGGTCCAAGTCTTCAATCAGTTGCACCACTAGAGCGCGTAAAGGCAGGAAAAACAAGCAAATCCCTAGCAAAAATCTAAACATAGAAACTAACCCGTATTGCGCATGCCCTGAGCGATGCCTATAATCGTGCTGTGGATATAGGTCTTTAGCTGAGCTTGGCGTTCTATAGAGTGAGCTGTGTTAAACTCGCTGATGAGAGCGATTTGTAGACAATTAAGCGCATTGATATAGGGAGTCCTAAAGAGAATACCCTCGCGTACATCACTATCCTTTTCTAACAAGTGCGTTTCAGTACGCACGGCTAACACCATGCGCATGGTTTTGCTAAATTCTTCTTCTATGCGCACCCAAATACGCGACGCGCTAGGGCTGTGCGTGGCAAAATGGTGGTACTGGTGGGCGATTTGTAAATCTACTTTTAAGAGTACTTGAGCAATGTTGTCCAACACCACCTTAAAAAATCCATCTTGACAATACAGATCGCGCAATTTCTCCAAATCTCCCACACTCTCAAGCCCACTTCCCACCCCATACCACGCGGGTAATATGCTGCGGTTTTGTGTCCATGCAAAAACCCATGGAATAGCGCGTAAATCTTCAATACGTGTACTCTCTTTGCGTTTAGAAGGGCGCGAGCCCAAATTGAGCTCCTGGATAAAAGCAATAGGAGTAGCATGCTTGAAATAGTCTAAAAAATCGGGAGTGGCGTAAATCAGATCGCGATAAATTTCACAAGAAACTTCTGAGATAATCTGCATCGCTTCTGAGGGTATCGCTTTTAGAGGACAATGGCGATCTAAAATAACTTTAGTTAAAAGTGCACCTGTAATATTGGAAAAATTGCTCAGCGCGCTAGAGGGGTTGAGATACTTGGAGCTGATGGTTTCCCCCTGTTCTGTGAGCTTTAAGACACGATTCACGCTGTGTAAAGGGGCGTTCAAGAGGGCATGCTGCAAATTCCCCCCGCCCCGACTCACACTCCCCCCCCTGCCATGAAATAGTATAAAGCCAATCCCTAACTCTTTGCCCAAATCCATCAACGCGCTGATCGCCCCGTGCAAATTGTAGTTGCTCGCAAAAATTCCCCCATCCTTGCTGCTATCTGAATACCCCACCATGATTTCTTGTTGCCAATGCATACTCTCTAAATAGGCGCGGTAGTGGGGGTTCTGGCTGAGTGTGCGCATGATAGTTTGGGCGTGCTGTAGGTCATGAATGGTTTCAAAAAGAGGGGTGATGTAAATTTGAAAGGGATGACCATGGGTTAGAGCATGCTGTTTAGCCAACCATAGCACGCTGAGCAAATCGCTTGCCTGCGTGGTCATAGAGATGATGATGGAATGAAAGATGGGCGCGCCGACTTTGTGCTTAGCCCACACGATGTGGTTAAAGGCTTCTAAGAGGCGTTTGCATTCAGGACTGAGCTCTAAGGAGCTTAAAGGTGTGGGGGGTTGGGCTAGAGCGTGGTTTAAGATCTCCAACTTAGCACTCTCTTCTAGGGCGTAAAAATCGCTAGTGGCCAGTCCCAAGTGGCAAAACACTTCGCTAATGGCGTAGAGAAAAACATCGCGGTGTTCTCTAAAATCCAAGCGCAACAAATGAAAGCCTGCTAAGAGCACCAAATGCCTAAAGTCTAGCAAGGGTTGGGCAAGGCTGGGTTCTAAATTTTCTAACAAGAGATCAATATCAGCCAAGAGTTCTTGAGGGTCTTGGTAGGCAAAATCCACTTTTAGGGGCGCGTTCAGGGCAATGAGGCGGTTTTTAAGTTTTTGTTCCATGAGCACGAGTTTTGCCCTGAAGGGTTCTTTGGCATGCAGACGCGCGCTGGTGGGATCAAGTCGTGCAAAATGGGCGCGCAAGTCCTCTTGCAATGCCCTAGAGACAGAACAAAAATCGCTTGCTAGGGAGAGTTCGCGTTGCAATTTAGCGGTGTGCTTTAGGTACGCCTTGAGAATAAATTCATGCTGAATCACCACCACTTGATGCATGAGCGTATTGCTCACAAAGGGGTTGCCATCGCGATCCCCCCCGATCCAGCTACCCAACTGCAAAGTACTCTGTTTGAGGGGAATTTTGAGAGTTTGTTGAATCACGCCCAAGAGTTCTTGCGCGCTGGGTAAAATAGAGTGCTCTAGGATATAGAGCAGATTGTCTAGCTCAAAGAGGACCTCTAGGCGTTCTTGGCGGATCAGGTGGCTTTTCCACAGCAAGCGCAAGCGGTAAGCCAAATGCTCCTTGGCGCGCGCGGCTGTGGCTTGGTTGCAAGAATGATCAAAGATGAGGCAGAGATCGGCATAAATTTCCTGTGTCGCCTCTAAAAAGGTGCGCCGCATCGATTCGGTGGGGTGGGCGGTGAAAACGGGGTAAAATTGGATATGTTCGAGCATGCGATCTAGAGTATGCGATTCAAAGCCTTGTTCTAGAAGGCTTTGATAAGCCTGATCGAGCAAAGAAGGCTGCTGGTTTTTATAGCGTTCCTCTACAATGTTAATGAGGATATTGTAAAGCGAAAACGCCTTAATCACCTCTAAGATTTGCGCAGAGGGGGCAATTTCTCGTAAGGCAGTTGCGATCTCTACCTCATGCTCAGGAGTGTTATGTTCAAAAAGTGCTTTTAAACGCAAAAAATGATGCGTAGTGGCGGGGCTAAATTCTTCTAAGATTGACACAACCATATTGTGGAGAAACTCTAGCTCCTGGCGCACCTGCAAATCTTGGCGCATCCTACCCCCTATACAAGATTTAAGTTACCTTGCTCTACAATGGCAAATTATAGTCAAAAAGGGAGCGTATGTCTAGAGGTGCGGGATTCTTGCCCATCTATACGGACAAGGATAGCAAAGTAAGTTTGATCACCTCTAAGTGCGTGGCAGTCTTAGGGTATGGGGCGCAGGGGCGCGCGCATGCGCTCAATTTGCGCGATAGTGGGGTGCATGTCCTAGTGGGCTTGTATGCAGGTAGCCCTAGCATTGCTCTAGCTAAAGAAGAGGGCTTTGAAGTGTGCAGTGTGGCTGAATGTGTGCAGGCTAGCGATGTTTTAGCCTTCATGCTCCCTGATGAAAGCCATGCGCGGGTGTATACCCAAGAGATAGCCCCCTTTTTAAAGCCTGGGCAAACTTTACTCTTTGCGCATGGTTTTAGTGTCTACTTCAAACACATCCAACCCCCTGAGGGGGTAGGGGTGATCTTGGTCGCGCCCAAAGGACCTGGATACGCGCTCAGAGAAAATTACCAACAAGGGAGCGGGCTATTTGCCCTCATCGCCATTCACCAGGACAATGTCCAACACAATGCCAAAGAATTGGCTTTGAGTTATGCCTGTGCTATTGGATCGGGGCGCTTAGGGATTTTAGAGACCAGCTTCAAGCATGAAGCTTGTAGCGATTTGTTTGGCGAGCAGGTGGTGTTGTGTGGGGGGCTTGTGAGTTTGTTGCAAAAGGCGTTTGAAGTGTTGGTGGAGGCGGGTTATCCAGCGGAGTTGGCTTATTTTGAGTGCGTGCATGAGATCAAGCTCATTGCGGATTTACTCTATAGCAAGGGTTTGGCGCGCATGCAAGAGCACATCTCTAACACCGCAGAGTATGGCGGGTTGGTGAGTGGGGAGAGGGTTGTAGATGCACAGAGCAAAGCGCGCATGCATGCGATCTTGGCAGAGATTGAGAATGGAGATTTTGCGCGCGCGTTCATGCAAGAGAGCGCGGAGCATTACCCCACCATGCGCGCGCACAGAAAAGCCCTGCAAGATCAGCTTTTAGAAGCAGTAGGCGCGCATTTGCGCGCGCATTTATTCAAGGCATAAGGAGAGATTGTGGTTATCACTATCACATCAGGTAAGGGAGGCGTGGGCAAAAGTACCACAACGGCGAATTTGGCTATCGGGCTGGCGATGCAACAAAAGAAAGTCGTGGCGATCGATTTTGATATTGGCTTGCGCAATTTGGACATGATTTTGGGCTTAGAAAATCGGATTGTTTACGATGTGGTCGATGTGATGGAGGGCAATTGTAAACTGCCCCAAGCCTTGATCAATGACAAGCGCACTAAAGACCTTTATTTTCTGCCCGCTTCACAGAGTAAAGACAAGAATATTTTAGATAAAGCCAAAGTACAGGCTTTGATTGAAACGCTCAAAGCCCAGTTTGAATATGTACTCATCGACTCGCCTGCGGGCATTGAAAGCGGATTTGAGCACGCCGTGCTCTTTGCCGATCGCGCCATTGTGGTGGTTACCCCGGAGGTGAGCAGTGTACGCGATAGCGATCGCGTCATTGGGATCATCGATGCCAAAAGCCAAAAAGTCAAAGAGGGGCGGGAGATGATCAAGCACATCGTGATCAATCGCATCAAACCCGACCTTGTGGAAAAACAAGAAATGCTCTCTAATGAGGATGTGCTCAAGATCTTAGCCCTGCCCTTGATTGGGCTTGTACCCGAAGATGATAAAATCATTTCAGCCACCAACACCGGCGAACCCATTATCTACACCAAAAGCCCGAGCGCGCTAGCTTTCCAACGCATCACCCAACGCCTTTTGGGTCAAGAGGTGGAATTTGGGGAATTTAAAGCTAAAAGGGGATTAGTAGGGGTCTTAAAGGGTTGGTTGGCATGAGTGTCTTGCTGGATAAGTGGTTTAAGGGGCAAAATAGCGCGCGCGTGGCTAAGGATCGCCTAAAATTGGTGCTCTCCTATGAGCGGAGCATGCGCTTACCCTATATTGAGGACATGAAAAAAGAAATTCTAGCGGTGGTGCAAAAATACACCCACACCACTAAAATCGATGTACGCACCAATTCAAATCACAATATAGACACTTTAGAAGTGGAGATTGTGCTCGAACACGGCTCTAATCCGCAATGCCCTCTCTAAGCCATTTTAATTACCATAAATTAGACGCTCTGCCTCTCTGCTTGGGCGCTCTCAAGCACCCCCCGCGAGATTTATATTATACGGGCAGGTTAGAGCGGCTCAACGCCCCCTTAAAAGTCGCCATTGTAGGGAGTAGAAGCCCTAGCCAATACACCCAACACAGCAGCGCGATGCTCGCCAAAGCGATCGCCAAATTGGGGGGAGTGGTGGTGAGTGGAGGGGCTTTAGGGGTGGACATTATTGCACAGAAAAACGCCCTGCCCCACACGATTATGATCGCCCCCTGCAGTTTGGATCGCATTTATCCTCCCACTAACGCGCCCACCATTTGCAAAATAGCCCAAGAGGGACTAATCTTGAGCGAATATGCGCGCAATTTCTTACCCTATCGGCATTCTTTTTTGGAGCGCAACCGCCTCATTATCGCTTTAAGCGATTTGGTGATCATTCCTGAAGCCAATCTGCACAGCGGGTCGATGGCAAGCGCGAAACTAGCCCTAGCCTATCAAAAACCCCTCTTTGTTCTACCCCACCGCTTGGGGGAGAGTTTGGGTACACAAGCCTTGTTGCAAACAAACAAAGCCCAAGCCATTTACGATTTAGAACGCTTTTGTGCCCAACTTGCCCACGATCACCACCTAAATCCATCCACCCCTCAAGACGCGTTGCTAGAATTTTTCAAGAGCGCGCCCACCTACGAACAAGCCTATGCCCGTTATGGAGATTTGCTTGTAGAATACGAATTGCAGGGCTTGATCATGCGCCATAATGGCTGTGTGGTGTTGGCATGAGTACTTCTCTCATCGCCTGTGATGTGGGCTTGAAGCGCATTGGTTTGGCGTTGTGTGTAGGGGGTGTGATCTTGCCCCTTGAGCCCATTGTGCGCACCAATCGCCAACAAGCCAGCCAAGCCTTACAAACCCTTTTAAAGACTAGAAAGCCTGAAAAATTGCTTGTGGGCTTGCCCCATGTGCGTTATGAGGACACCCGTAAGCGTGTCTTGCATTTTATGAGTTTGGTTAATTTTACGCCTGTGGTGTATGTCGATGAGGAGAATAGCAGTGAGCAGGCTTTAGAGCACACCGCTCATTTACCCTTGATGCAACGCCAACGCGCACGCAAAAATGGCGTGTTGGACAGCCTGAGCGCTTGTGTGATCTTAGAGCGTTACTTAAAGCAAGCATGATAGAAGCGATCGCACAAACCACCGCCCGCGCAGATAGCTTTGTCGCGCAGGTTTTAGGGATCGCAAAGAATCAGGCATTGCAACATATCAAGGCGGGCTTAGTGTTGATCAACGATCAAGTGTGCCCCAAAGGGGGTGTGTTTTTAAAACATGGGGATTGCGTGCGGATTCTCCCCCCTAAGAGCCCCCCCACTCCCCCCCCTATTTGGACAAATTTAGACATTGAATGTCTTTATGAAGATGAGGATTTGTTAGTGCTGAACAAACCCGCACATTTGGCGGTGCACCCCGCTCCCAGCCTCAAAGAAGCCACTTTAGTCGAATATTTGCAGGCAAGAGGGCATGCGCTTTCTGATTTGGGCGGGGCGGGACGCTGTGGGATTGTGCACCGCTTAGATAAAGAAACCAGTGGCGCGTTAGTGATTGCCAAGAATAACTTCAGCCATGCCCATCTGAGCGCCCAGTTACAGAGTAGGGAAATGGGGCGCTATTATATCGCGCTCATTGCAGGGCATTTGCACACCCCTTTGTGTGTGGAGTGCAGATTGGGCAGACACCCTAAAAACCGCTTGAAAATGACGAATTTGGACGCGCTCAGGCTCAAAGGGGGCAAATTGGCAAAAACTTTTTTTGTCCCCCTTGTAGATGGCAAGGCGCACCAGCTCATTGGAGCGCGCTTGCATAGCGGGCGCACCCATCAGGTGCGCGCCCATCTAGAGAGCATAGGGCGGCGCATTTTGGGCGATAAACTCTATGGTGTCCCGGATTTACACGCCCCGCGCACGATGTTGCATGCCTATTTGCTCTATGCGACCCACCCTAGAACCGGGCAAAAACTCTTGTTTAAAGCCAAGCTTTCAGATGACATGGTAAAATGCGCCCAATCACATTTCCAAGGGGTTAATTGGCATGGGTGTTTGCAAGAAGATTATTTTCTTGGGCGTTTCTGCGCTCTTATTGGCTAGTTGTGCTTCTTCTAGGAAGAACAACACCCTATCTTTTGCCGACCACCAAGAAGATAGAACGAATGCAAGCTTGCCTGTTGTACAGGGTATTAAGACGATTAATGATGTGCAATCCGTGGGGTTTGAATGGCAGCCCATCGCACACCCGGAACGCATCGAGGGCTTTGTGATCTACCGCATGCAAGCTGATCGAAGCTTTAGGCGAATAGGTGTTGTGCATAGTCCCTTTGCCACGCATTATTATGATGATGGGCTAACACCTCAGCGGCAATATTACTACCAAATCGCCACAATGGGAAAAGATGGGGGAATCTCCACCATGTCTAAGACTATTAGTGTTCGCACCTCATTTATCAATCCCGTGGAAAATGTCTTTGCAAGCATGACCAGTCCTAGAGAAATCAAAATTTTTTGGACTCCCCATCCTAACCCCAGCATTGCTAAATACATCATCCAGCGCGAAGATGATCAGGGAAAATTCGCTAATATTGGAGTCGTTAAAAACCGCCTTTTTGTCGAATATTTTGACAAGAAATTAGGCGATGGGCAGGCTTATCGCTACCGCGTGATCGCTGAGAATTTTGAAGGGGCGAAATCTTTACCTAGCGCGGTGGTGGTGGGCAAGACAAAAAACCCTCCCTCTATGGTGTCTGATGTGCAAGCGAGTGCGGATTTAACGCGCAAAATTGCTCTCAAGTGGCAACCCTCTACCCAAAGAGATATTGTAGGTTATAAAGTTTATGCCTCTGATACCCTAGATGGTAAGTATAAAGAGATTGCTCAGGTTAGGGACACGCGCTATACGGATAATGTAGATACAGATGGCGTGGATCGTTTTTATAAAGTGGTCGCGCTAGACAAGGATGGCATAGAGGGGGAATTGCCCCAGGGGGCCATTAAGGGCGCTACCTTACCTCGCCCACCCACACCTATCATCACGAAGGGTACCATTGAAGATGGGCGCGCTATCATCGCTTGGGAAGCAATCAAAGACGCGCGTGTGAAGAATTACGCGATCTATCGCTTTGAAAACAATGCCCGCTCCAAACCCCTGCGCTATGGAGCTATTTTAGGTACACAATTTGTGGATAAAAATATGGAAAATGGGAGAAAATACCGCTATCAAGTAGTGAGTGTCGATAGTGAAGGACTTGAATCGCGCCCCAGTAAAGAAGTAGAATTGCGCTTGGATCGCTAATGCATGCCTCATTTTAGCGCCACTCGGGCTAATCTGCCTGCTTTTCCTTTCGAGCAAGAGGGGGTGTGTTTCTTATACCGCGCCCAAAGCGTGCTACATGCACAGATCGCTTTGATTCGCGTACGGGTGCGTGGGATAAAAAACTATGATTTTTGCCTTTACCAGATCACGCAACCACAAGGGTATTTATTCAAGGCTGAAAAATCTACACGCCCTATTCCTGTGGGAGTGCTGCAACAAGCGTTGCGAGTTTTAGCGTGTCATTGTACGCTTGTGCGAGGGAATTTAGGCGCGCATATGTACCAAGAAAGTCCGTATTTACTAGAAGGAGCACAACTAGCCTGTTTTGAAACATTTCATTTAGAAATTGGCTTTGGTTCGGGGGTGCATTTACTCCAAAAAGCCCAGCATAACCCTAAACAGGTCTATGTGGGTGTGGAAATTCATACTCCCAGTATAGAGCAAGTCTTGCGTCAAATAGAACTCTTAAGACTGCATAATCTCTACATTATGCGCGCGGATGCGCGTGCGCTTTTAGAAGTCTTGCCCGCGCAATCTTGTTTGAGCTTGGATTTACACTTTCCTGTACCTTGGGACAAAAACCCTACAAGGCGCGTCATGGCAACGCGCACTTTAGCACACATATTGAGAGTATTGGTTGATAAGGGGCTTTTTTGGTTACGCACGGATAGCTTAACTTATTTTAAGCAAAGCTTGGATTTGGTGCTAGAGTTGGAGAGTTGTGCATGCAAAATTGCTAAAAATGCCCCCGCACCTATCAGCAGTAAATACGAAACGCGTTGGATTAAGCAACGCAGAGAAATTTATGATTTATGTGTGTGGGCATGCCATATCCAAGCTACCACATCGATAAAAAATATGTGCTTAGAAACAACGACACATGTGAGAGGTGTGCCTAGAAATCTAGATTTTGTGTTAAAACATAGGCTTGTCAAGGGAGTTGATTACTTTTTACACATCCAAGATGTGTTAGAATATGCACAGCTTTGGATTTTAGTATTAAGTTTGGGGGATTTTGGCACCCCCACTAATAAAGTCGCGGTGTGGAATCGAGAGAGTGGCGTGTTGGAGTATGTGGGGGGTGCGCCTTTAAACACCCAGTCTAATGTTCTAGCACACCAGCAGTTGCAAGAAATTTTGGTGGAGGCGTTGTGAGCAGTATTGTGGTAGCGAGGGATTTATCCTTGGGCTATAAAAAGGATGAATGGGTGATTCGGGGGGCAAATTTGAGGGTGGAGCGCAAGGATTTCGTGTTTATTTCTGGACCTAGTGGGTGTGGAAAGAGTACGCTGTTGCGTTCTTTGTATGGCGATCTTCCCTTGTTGGGGGGAAGTTTAGAAGTGTGTAATATTAATGTAAATCGTGCCTCTAGGGCGTTTATTAACGAGTTGCGTCGCCATATTGGGGTGGTGTTTCAGGATTATAAATTGATTGAAGAGTGGACCGTGGAGCAAAATATTAAATTGCCCATGCTCATTAATGGGTATCGCAAAGAGGAGTGCAATATTCAAGCGGAGAAACTCTTAGCGCATGTGGACTTGCTTTATAAGTCTAACCGCTATCCTTTAGAACTCAGCGGAGGGGAGCAGCAACGCGTGGCAATGGCGCGTGCTATTGCCCATAAACCTTTTTTAATTCTTGCTGATGAACCTACGGGCAATTTGGACGACTACTCTAGCGACATGATTTGGAGTTTACTTAAAGGAGCGAACAAGCAGCTAGACATCACGATCGTCGTGGTAACCCACCGCATCCCGAGCAATTTCAATGTACCCTACCGCAAGATTTATATTAAAGACGGAGAGGTACATGAATACACTTAAGGAACATTTAGCGTTTTTATTACCCCTGATCGCCTTACTTGTTGGTTTGGAAAGTGTGTTGTGGATTCAACGCGCGCTCAATATTCGTGAAACGCAACTTTCCAAAAACTACACAATTGCTATCGTAAGTCAACAGAAGTTAAGTTTAGAATTTATCCGCCAAAATATTCGATCAAGCGCTACGCTGGAAATTATCAGCCCAGATGCACTTTTAGAGAGATTACAGCAGAATATTAGCCCCAGTAGTTTAGCTAATCTTAAAAAAAGCTTACCCTTCTTCTATTCGCTTAAATTACAGCATTTTCCCACTTCTGAGGAACTCAAACACATTCATGACAGATTACTAAGAATACCGGGGGTTTCTAGAGTAGAAGTTTTTAGCAAAACTCACGATCAAGAATACCGCCTCTTGCTTTTGCTCAAAGAGAGCACTTTAGTTTTTGCCTTTTTAGTGGGTTTGCTTTCCATCTTACTTTTGATCAAGCAGGTGAGTGTATGGAATCTACAATACTCTAAACGCATTGAGATTATGGAACTCTTGGGCGCACCTATGCGGATCAAAAATGGCTTTTTATTCCGTTTGGCTTTGGTGGATTCGGTGTTGGCAAGTGTAGGGGTGCTGCTGGGGAGTTTATATTTAAATTCTCAAGAAAAATTTCAGATTATTTTGAATACTTTAGAGCTCCACAGCGATCTTTTTGTATGGCATGAGGATTTGGCAATCTTCTTAGGAGCATCGCTGAGCGTGTCCTTAGCCTGCGTGTGGATCGTGGTGGTCCAAAGGAGAAGCACATGAAAGTTTGGCGCGTTGCGCTTGTCATGGGATGGCTATGTGTAGGACTTGGGGCGGAAGGGGATGGCATTGAAGAAATCCAGCGCAATATCAACCTCAACACCAATAAGCTTCAAGAAACCACTGCTGAGAAAAATAAACTGAGCAACCATCTAACCACTTTGGGCAACGCAATCAATCAAAAATACCAGCAAAGCCAAGAACTTGCTAGACAAATTCAGAGTATCCAAAAAAGCATTGATAAGAACCAAGCCCAAAGTCAGGCGCAGGAAAAATCTTTGGGAGAGTACCGCCTCTATCTTAATAATCTCAAGCAAAATCGCCTCAAGATTCAAGATGAAATAACCACACTTCTGCTAAAAGATGTGATTTTTGCGTTGGTATTGGAGACACAACATCTAGTTAGCACTGAAGATTTGATGCTTCAAGAAGTTTTCAAGCGTATTAACCAACGTTCTAAGAACCAGCTTGCTACTCTCAATCTACAGGAAGAGCAGATCGCAAGCAAGATCACCCAACTTTCTAACAATATTAACCAAATCAGCTCCACTATCAACGCCCAAAAAGATCGCAAGCGTAATTTACAACTTGTAGTGGAAGCACAGCGAAAGATTATCGAAAGCATGCGCGCTGAATTGACGCTCTACAATAAGAAGTTAGAAACTTTAGATAAAGAACGCAAGGGGTTAGATCAGCTTTTGGCTTCTTTAAACATTGTCAAACTTGCGAAGGAAAAAGAAATTGCCCGTGTGCAAAAAGAACACGAACAGATACCTAAACCAGCTCTTGAAGGCATTGAAGCTCCCATTGAAGTAAGACAGGTAGCAAGCTCCTACCATGATATTTTAACTATTACCTACAGAGGACCTAAAACTATTTCTCCCTTGAGCAGCTATAGAGTGGTGCAGAAATTCGGACCTTATTTTGATCCTGTCTACCGCCTCAAAGTTTTTAATGAGTCGGTAACTCTAGTGCCCACTAAACCCAACGCTGTGGTGCGTAGCGTCTTTGATGGGCGGGTCGTTTATGCTAAAGAAGTGCCCATTTTAAAGAAAGTCATTATCATCGAACATAAAGATGGCATGCATACAATCTATTCGCAGCTGGACAAGATTGCGCCTACCATTCGACATGGCTTATATGTACAAAAGGGCTATGTGATCGGACGGATTGACCAACGCTTGAGTTTTGAAGTTACCCTTAAAGACAAACATATTAACCCTCTAGAACTTATTGCACGAATCCAGTGATTCATGACATTAAAAACAACATAATAATGCCGATCTAGCTGTATTTAAGGAGAGCCCATGTCCGGCGATATTGCTAGCATCTCTGAAATAAAGCCCCATGTTTTGCCCAACACTATTATCAGCAAAGCCGATTTGCATGTCGAGTCGTCCAAACATGATTTTGACAAAAAGCCCGAGACGGATTCCATCGCCCAGGAGTTAAAGGAACAGGATTTGCAGAAGATCAGCAAAGACCTTAATGAGAAGATGAAGCGCATGCATTCAGATATCACCTTTAGCTACAATGAAGACATTGGGGGCTTGGTGGTTACAATTAAAGACGATCATGGAAATAGGGTGATTCGTGAAATTCCTCCTCAGGAAGTGATCAAGTTGACGAAGAAAATGCGCGATATTGTAGGAATTCTCTTTGATAAAAAGGGTTAGAGAGAGTGCAGTATGGGAAGTGAATCATGGCAATAGGGCAGTTGAGTTCTTTAGGACTTGGGAGCAAAGTTTTAAATTATGATGTGATTGATAAGCTTAAAAAAGCAGATGAGAACATGATGGTAAAGCCCATCGAGAAAAAGATGGAGGCAAACCTAGAAAAGCAAAAAGCGCTTGTTGAGATTGAAACCCTCATCTCCAATCTGCGATCTCCTGCCAAAGCCTTGAGCGACTATTCTACTTACACGGCTCGTAACACTAATGTAACCGGTGATGCACTTAAAGCTAATGTTAGTGCAGGTATTCCCCTTCAAAACATTAGGGTTGATGTTGAGAGTTTAGCGCAGGGGGATATTAACGAAGTGGGTACACATTTTAGTTCACGTGATGATGCGTTTAGCCAGTTTGATACCACCTTGCGTTTTTATACCAATCACCAAAATTACGATGTCAAAATCAAAGCGGGTATGAGTGTGGGGGATGTAGCACAGGCGATTACAGATGCCACTGATGGTAATGTGATGGGGATTGTGATGAAAACAGGAGGTAATAAGCCCTACCAGCTCATGATTAATGGCAAGAACACGGGTGCAGATAACCGCGTCTATTTTGGCTCTAGTGTGATCTCTCATTTAAGCAGTGATGCCCCTATTAGCCTGGGACTCAAGAACGACACCAAGCCTGAGGACGACTTTTTTATCAAAGTCTATGACGCACAGAATAACCCTGTGGAGATTCCCATTGCTTTGGAATTGGGTGCACAAAATTCTGTGGAGAGTAAGAATGAAGCCTTGCGTGCAGCGATCCAAAAGGCTTTGGAAGACAACCCAACAACTAAAGCTCTTGTAGAAGATGGGCATTTGAATGTAGGGGTGATCAACGATGGCAAATCTTTGGTTATCAATGATAAGCGAGGCTTAGCGGTGGAGGTGGGGGGCGCTAAGGCGCATGAGTTAGGCTTTATTCAAGAGAAATCTCAGGCAGAGGGAGACCTCCTCAAGGCAACGACCGCCCCCAAATCCGGAGCAATCAAAGGCATAATTAGCGTGAATAGTCAAACTTTAGATTTGGGGGCGATCACCAAGTCTAGCAATTCTAGCGAACAAAACGCCCAAGCCCTAGCCCAAGCCCTTAGCCAATTAGAAGGGGTGCATGCCTCTGTAGGGAATGATGGCAAACTCATTTTGAATAGCACTAGCGGGCAGTTGCGTTTGAGTGGGACAAATGCGCAGGGCAAACTAGGGCTTAGTGCTTTGGGTCTCTCTGAAGGATTTGTGCGCTCTTATGCCAATGCTCAAGACTTATTTGCAATTAAAAATCTCCAAAGCGCTGGAGATGCTAAATTTACCTACAACGGCGCCACCATCACCCGTCCCACTAACGAAGTTAATGATGTCATTAATGGCGTTTCTTTAAGCTTATTAGGCACTACAGAGCCGGGCAAACCAGTTACAGTAAGCATTACACGCGATGATAAGGCAATCATTGATAATGTTAAGGAGTTTGTCAAAGCTTATAACGCTCTCATTCCTAAGTTAGATGAGACAACACGCTATGACCCGGATACTAAAATTGCCGGGATTTTTAATGGAGTGAGCGATATACGCACGATTCGCTCGTCTTTGACTAATGCGGTTACTTTTACGCTTACGACCAGTAAGGGCGTGGACAGCTTAATGAAATACGGGATTATGCTCGATGAACATGGCAAGATGAGTTTAGATGAAAGTCGTCTTTCTAGTGCCGTTAGCGCTGATCCTCAAGGTACGCAGGATTTTTTCTATGGGAGTGATAATAAAACTATTGGAGGGAAAGAAGTCCATCAAGATGGGATTTTTGAGCGTGTAGATAAAGTTTTGTCGAATTTGGTCGATGGTGGTAATGCGCGTTTGAAGCTCTATGGAGACTCTTTAAACCAAGATGTTAAGGCTTTGAGAAAGGATAAAGAGAACGCTATGGATCTTTTGAAAACGCGTTATGATACCATGGCTGAGCGTTTTGCCGCCTATGATGAGCAGATTTCTAAGGCTAACAAGTCTTTTAATGCCGTGCAGATGATGATTGATCAAGCAGCGGCTAAGAAGAACTAGTGCCAACACCACATTACAAAAGGGAAGCGATGTTTAGGGCAAATGCATATAATATTTACCAGCAAAATTCGGTTACCGTGGAATCCCCAGCGCGGCTGATCGAAATGCTCTATGAAGGCATCTTAAAGTTCTGTGCACAAGCACAGCGACATATTGAGGCAGGCGATATTGAAAAGAAGATTCTTTATTTGAATAAAGTAACTGATATTTTTACCGAGCTCTTAAATGTCTTGGATTACGAGCGCGGGGGTGAAGTAGCGGTTTACTTGACCGGGCTTTACACCCATCAAATTAAGGTGCTCACTCAGGCGAACTTGGAAAATGATAGTGAGAAAATTGGGTTGGTGATGCGTGTGGCTAGGGGACTTTTAGAGGCATGGCGGGAAATCCATCAGCATGAATTGGGTCGATAAGCTTAAGATAGCGCTTTTAGAAAATAATCTTTCTAAAGCCTTTGCTTTGGTGGAGAGTTGTCCTTTTGTAGAAGGCGATGGCACAGATTTAGAGACCCTACAGACGGCTCAAGAACTGATCTTTCAGACTCTTGAGCGGCTTAAAGAGGCACAAGGGGCTTTGGGTGTCCAAATGCGCCAACTCAGAGCTGCTCAGAGATTTTTAGATATTTCATAAACCTGATCATATTGAAATTGGGGGTTTTGAAGCTTTGGGTTACTTGCGGGAGCATGCGATGCAACACTTTCCAAGAGAGGTTGCTTGAACTGATCACAATAATAGTTTGAATCCCTCCTCTTACAAGCTCGCGCGTCGAAGTCCCCAGCTTTAGCTATGAAGATAAGGTGTTTTTGTATTATGGTGTCCGCCATAAAGTCGGGGACTCAACTCTTGAAGTAGGGGCTGTGAGACCCGTCTAGCGGGCAAGTCTTGATGATCCCAATAGCTTTAATGGGGGGTATGCCAAAAGCATGTACAGCCCATTAATATACTTTTTATCGCTGAAGGCCGGGGGATCAGTGGTGTCAATCCATCTTAGGCTTAACTCTGCAGATCGCACACTCTTTTTGAAAATCAGTTGCGCGTACAACGCGCCATATTAGCACACTTTGCATTATTTTAATGGTAAAATTTCTCATTCCAATTTCACAAGGTAACATCTTGAAGCCCAAAAGCCCTCTAGTGCTCTTACTATCTCTCTCCCATTTGTGCGCTTTTGATTATAAGATCGGCGGGCGTATCGGATCATTCTCGCGCATTGGTTTTAATAATTCCCAAATCAATTCAGATAAGGGGATTTACCCCACGGGTAGCTATGTTACCGCTGTGGGAGCGTTACAAATTGATGCCAATCTGCTCCCTGAATCCATGGGCGCACATAAGCTTAGCGCAGGGCTTGGGGGTGAATTGGGCGGATTGGCTTTTGACTCGACTAGGACACTGATTGATCAAAGCGATCCTAATGCAGGATTCCAACCTGCTAGTTGGTATTATATGGGGCGTTGGCAGGGGTATTTAATGGATGCACCATGGCATAAATCGCGCTATGGCAACAATGTTAACACCCGAAACTATGTTCTCTACAGCGCTTACATTAGTTACTCTTATAAGAATATTGTAGGCTTTAATGTGGGGCGCTATCGTAGTCGTGCGCTTTTCTTGAGTGGTTATAATCAGGGCTTTGAGTGTTTTGTACGGAAGGGAGCTTGGCGCTTGGAGTGGTTTAGCAGTTATGGACGCGGACGCGCGAACCTGCAATATATTCGAGATTTTTATGCGCCTGTACAATATCGCTATCCTGATGGGCGACGCATCAACTATGGTATGCACGCAATCAATCTCTTTTGGAGTCGAAAGTCTTGGGATATCCAAGCCTTCTTATGGTTTTATCCTAAAGACTTTAGCGCTCCAGAAGGACAAATTTCTTATGATACCAAGCAAAACTTAGGCACTTGGCGTATCCAAAATCATTTTTATTTGTGGTTTCCTATTTATAGCCACGCTCTAGCTTCCACCTACTGGCGCGGAAATCTGATTGGGCGCTTTACAGCCTCCTTTTTATTCCAACAAAATTTTCTTATCTCTAATTACCACTTTGGTTGGAGTCTTTATAAGAATTTTGGAAACGCTAATGCTAGAATTGCGCGTTTTGGTACACCCATTAATTACGATACCAAAGACAACACCCCCTATGAAGGGCGTTTAGATAATCTCTATAATAGCAACGCAATCACAATAGTTGCGCGGGGTGGGGGCACTTATAAAAAATTTTCTTGGGAAGTCTTGGGACGGCTCACTTATTCTCCCCGCGCCAATGAAGAAAGTCTAGGCTTAACTTGTTTTTACAATATTACCAAGAGCATCCGTGCGATGCTCCGGGTGAATTACTATGAGGTATCCATGCACCGGGGCTACAAGGTTGGCTATTTTGGCGCGCCCAATTTGGACTTTGCCCCCACCACTCAAGATCGCTCTTATGTGATGACTTCTATTAGCTATAAAATGTGATCAAAGCAATCTGAGTCGTTGTTGTTCTAGCAAATAAATGCGGGTACAATCGCGCGCCATCTTTTCATCATGGGTAGCTAGAATGAGCGCGCCTTGATGGGCATGGATGTAATCGCGCATGGTTTGCATCACCGCCATAGCGGTGGTGTTGTCCAAATTGCCCGTAGGTTCGTCCGCAAAGATGATTTTAGGTTTCTTGGTGAGAATGCGCGCAATGGAGAGGCGTTGTTGCTGCCCTCCGCTGAGCTCCCCCACGCTTTGAGAGAGCAGCTGTGCGATCCCCAATGTTTCTAGCAGCGCGGTGTCTATGGGCTGTTGGGTCAAAATAGAAGCCACTTGCAGATTTTCTAACGCGTTAAAGCCCTTGAAAAGGTAATGGGCTTGGAAGATGATCCCAATTTGGTAACGGCGGATGTGCAAGAGAGTCTTCATGGGCAGGGCGTAGATATTCTCATGTTCGAGCAAGCGCACCACACCCTTTAAGGGCTTTAACATGGTAGAGAGGTGGTTGAGCAGGCTAGATTTCCCACTCCCACTCACCCCTAAAAGCGCGATGGATTCTTGAGCCTTGAGCCGTAAATGCAAATCTTGATAAAGCCAATGTTCAAAGCGATGGCTAATGTGGGTGGCTTCTAACATTAAAACCCTTTATTTTGATCGCCCAACAGAGTGGGCGTTAAGATGTAAGAGGGCGATAAATTGGTGCTGTGTATGATGGTTTTGTGGAAACGGCGCGCGTAGTACTTCAAAAGCATGCGCTGTAAAAAGGGCTCAATGCTGGGTACAAACCACGCGTTATTGCTGATCACCACAAAGGTGTCTGGGCTATGGGGGTAGGCAAGCGCAGAAGTGCCTTCATAGCACACAAGAGGGCGGAATTTAAACCCCTGAATGTCAAAATCTCTAAAAGAAGCCCCACTCCCCAAGCTGAAAGAACTTGCACCAAAGAAAACTTTTTCTAAATAGTCGGCTAAAAATTTGGGCAGGGGCATTTTTTCTCCAAAGGGAGCTAGGATCACCTTGTGGGCATATTGATAGCTCTTATTGGCAAAGACATAGGTAGAATTGTACAATGTGTGATCTGCTTGTGTGAGCGCGCCGGTGATGATGGTGATGTGCGCGCTCAATTCTAGCAAGGTGGGGAGTAAGTTGCTGGTATTGAGCACAAAGGGGAAGGCGGTTTCAGGCAAGATCACCACCTGTTTTTGTTGAGCGATCGCTCTACGGATCATCTCTAAATTATGATTCACAATCTCTTCTAAGTGCTGTTGTTGCCATTTGAGATCTTGGGCGGTGTGGGTGGTGGCAACTTTGAATTGGCTAAAAGTGTTATGGGGCACATTGGAGGCATGCCAGTCTAAACTCAGAGCAAAGAGGGTACAGGCTAAAAGCTTAGGATAAAGGTGGGTAGAGGTTTTAAGAAATAAAAAGCGTTCGTTTTCATGGGGCTTGAGTAGGGCGATAGCCATGAGCACACAAAGAAAACTCAATTTATCCACCTTAAAGACAGAGTAGGCAAACAAGGACTCCGGGACAAACCAATCAAATCCAAAGGGGTGGATGTAGCTAGCTAACCACAAAGTTAGCACGCGATAAATGGGTGAAGAACGCCAGCACAGAAGGTAAAAAACCCCCCCATAACACAGGGCGATTAGAATCATCATAAGCGGGATAAGAAAGGCATAATCGCTGTATCTAAAACTCAGCGCACACCAGTAAAATAACCCTAAACCCACTAAAAAACCAAAGCTAAAGGATCGCTGTTTCTCTACTTGCAAGCACGCAAAGATACTTAAAGGAGCGAGTAAACTTTGGGCGCCTGTCAGTATCAAGGGATGCTTTGTAAGCATAGAACCCACATACACAGGTGCCAAAAATAGCAAGGCTAGTCCCCAATGTGTATGGGACAAAAGCCAGCCCCACACATAATATTTTAGCCTTAGCGATGGCAACTACGCTCCTTCTTCTATCTTAAGTCATTTATAATTTTAAGCTTACAGAGTTTATAATTCTAAGATAGATTGTCTTAAATTCACTTAGAAATGTGTAGTGTATGGATTATATTGATGTTGCGTTAGTGGCTGTTATTCTTATTGTGGGGATTCGCGGGTATTATAACGGACTTATTGACGAAATGGCGGGTATTTTGGGGATCGTGTGCGGGGTGTATCTAGGCTCACGCTACGCTTCTAATATGGGGGCGTTCTTCTCCACCCATGTGCATGATTTTCATAGCCCCTCTATGGAAAGTTTGATCGGCTTTACTTCCGTGCTTGCGGGGGTATGGATTTTATTCTTGATTGCAGGGGTTGTGGTGAGCAAAGCGGTAAGTTTCAGCAATCTTGGGGTGATTGACAAGGCTTTAGGCTTTGTCTTTGCCTGCGCAAAAATGTATTTGGTTTTTGCCTTCTTGCTCTATGGGGCGTCGCGCTTTGATTTTATGAAGTCTATGGATACCTACCTGCATGCCAATAGCCAGTTTTACCCAACCATGCAAGAAGTGGCCTCCTATGTGATGCAACGCCCAGAAATTCAAAAGTTAGGCAAAGCTATCCAAAATAGGGTTCAAGAAGTCAAAAAGAATGATTTAGAAACACCCACCACTACACAATCTCATGAGTAATTCTATGTTTGACAACCCCTATATCCAACAACGCCTCCACAAGGCAGAACAGTTACGCGCCCACGCTCTCAACCCCTATGAAAACCGCGCGCAGCGATCTCTAAGCAATGCGCAATTCTTGCAGACTTTTAGCGCGCTGGAGGCGGGGCAGAAAGAGACAACGAGCACGTACGCGCTAGTGGGGCGGGTGAAGTTCATCCGCTTGATGGGCAAGGCATGCTTTATTAAAATTGAAGATCAAAGCGCGTTATTGCAGGTCTATCTCTCACAAAATGACTTGGGCAAAGAAGCTTTTGATATTTTTAAAAAATGCGTAGAGGTGGGGGATATTCTCAATGTTGTGGGGTATCCCTTTGTGACTAAAACCAAAGAACTCAGTTTGCACGCGCTTTGCTTTAAGGTACTCACTAAAGCCATTGTGCCCCTGCCTGAGAAG
This sequence comes from Helicobacter baculiformis, assembly GCF_900197685.1. Classification (GTDB taxonomy): domain Bacteria; phylum Campylobacterota; class Campylobacteria; order Campylobacterales; family Helicobacteraceae; genus Helicobacter; species Helicobacter baculiformis. The sequence goes on from NZ_FZMF01000012.1 coordinate 37,169, forward strand.
TTTCATGGCTTGAGCGATATTGAATTGCGCTACCGCCAGCGTTCTATGGATTTGATCGCCAATCCAGAGGTGAAAGAGGTGTTTGTGCGCCGTAGCGCCATTGTGGCATGTGTGCGCGCTTTTTTTGAACAAAAAGGGTTTTTAGAGGTAGAAACCCCCATGATGCACCCCATTGCCGGGGGGGCAAACGCGCGCCCCTTTATCACCTACCATAACGCTTTAGAGGTGGAGCGTTATTTGCGCATCGCCCCGGAGTTGTATTTAAAACGCCTGATAGTGGGGGGGTTTGAAGCGGTCTTTGAAATCAACCGCAATTTTAGAAATGAGGGCATGGATCACTCCCATAACCCAGAATTTACCATGCTTGAATTTTACTGGGCGTATAAGACTTATGAAGATTTGATCGCCTTGACAAAAGAGCTTTTCAGCACTCTCTTAGAGCATTTGGGTTTGCCCACTAAGCTGGCGTATGGGGATGTAGAAATTGATTTTGAGGCGTTCTCCTGTGTGCCTTTCAAGCAGGCTTTAGTGGAGATTGGGGGGGTGCGCTCTGAAGCGCTAGAGGATGCCAATACCCTAAGAGCGTTCTTAGAAAAACAGGGCGTGGAGGTGGGGGGGGTGCTCTCCTATGCGCACTTGCTCGCGCAAGCCTTTGACGCGCTGGTAGAACCCAAGCTCATTAACCCTACCTTTATCACGCACTACCCTATTGAACTCAGCCCCCTAGCGCGCCGCAACGACACAGATCCTAATATCGCCGATCGTTTTGAACTCTTCATTGCGGGCAAAGAAATTGCCAATGGCTTTAGCGAGCTCAACGACCCCCTAGATCAATACCAACGCTTTGAAGAGCAGGTCAAAGCTAAAGAGAGTGGGGATGAAGAGGCGCAGTTTATGGACACCGATTATGTTTGGGCGCTAGGGCTTGGCATGCCCCCCACAGCCGGGCAGGGGATTGGCATCGATCGGTTGGTGATGTTGCTCACCAACGCGAAGAGTATTAAAGATGTGATCTTCTTCCCGGCCATGAAACCCTTAAAATCCAACCAAAGTGAGTGATATGGCTTTCCATTTACAAACAAGCGATCCGCAAATTTTTGATTTCATCTGCCAAGAATGGCGACGCCAAAACGAGCATTTGGAGATGATTGCTAGCGAGAATTACACCTTTGAAAGCGTGATGGAGGCGATGGGGAGTGTGCTGACCAATAAATACGCCGAAGGCTACCCCTCTAAGCGCTATTATGGGGGTTGCGAGGTGGTGGACAAGATTGAAGAGATCGCCATTGAGCGGGCTAAAAAGCTTTTTAATTGCGCCTTTGCCAATGTGCAACCCCATGCGGGCAGCCAAGCCAACATGACCATTTACCACGCCCTGCTCAAACCTCATGAGCGCATTTTGAGCATGGATCTGAGTAGTGGAGGGCATTTAACCCATGCCTCTCCGGTGAGCCTAACGGGCAAGCATTTTCAAGGCTTTTTTTATGGACTTAATCACGAGGGCTGGATTGATTATGATGAGGTCTTAAAGATCGCCAAGATTGTGCGCCCTAAACTCATTGTGTGTGGCTATTCTGCCTACCCTAGGGAGGTGGATTTTAAACGCTTTAGAGAGATCGCCAATGAAGTGGGCGCGCTCTTGATGGGTGATGTGGCGCATATTGCCGGGCTAGTGGTCGCTGGGGAGCACCCCCACCCCTTCCCCCATTGCCATGTGGTGAGCACCACCACACATAAGACATTGCGCGGTCCTAGGGGGGGCTTGATCTTGAGTGATGATTTAGAAGTGGCTAGCAAGATCGATCGTGCGCTCTTCCCGGGCTTGCAGGGGGGGCCTTTAATGCATGTGATCGCGGCTAAGGCGGTGGGGTTTTTAGAAAACCTCAAACCCGAATGGAGAGACTATATCATCCAAGTTAAACGCAATGTACAGGTTTTAGTCAAGGTGTTCTTAGAACATGGCTTTGATTTGGTGAGTGGAGGGAGTGATAACCATTTGCTGGTGATGCGCTTGCATGAGTATAGCGGCAAGGACGCACAAATTGCCCTCGATCGCGCCGGGATCACCACCAACAAAAACAGCGTACCCGGAGACACACGAAGCCCCATGCTCACCAGTGGGCTAAGGCTGGGTTCGGCTGCGCTCACCAGCAGGGGCATGCAAGAAGAGGACTTTCATTTCATTGGCAATAAAATCGTGGAGGTCTTGCAAGATGTCCAAAACAGCGCCAAGCACGCGCGCATTAGAGAAGAAGTGGTGGCGTTTTCTAAGCGTTATAAAACTTATGACACTCCGATTTTCTAAGGAAGTCGTATGGTAGAGATGGATTTACAGCTCATTAAAATGCAAACAAGCCACTACTTCGTACAGCAACCCGGTTTAGGGCGGCGCGTCACTTATTTGGGGCGTTGTTTCTATGACAAGTTTGAAAAAGTTGGGGCTAGTCTCACTTCTATGCTCATCCAAAAGCATTGGCGCAAGGAAATTACCATCGCGCATAACTTGATTTTGCCTAACAATAAGATAGAGAACATCGTCTTTGATTACAATGGGCGCAATACAGAGCGCTTTTACCACAAGGCGCAATTACTTCTAAGAGAAGAGGGGTATATTAATTTTACTGCCTATGAGAGCAAAACCCCCGGGCATTTGCATTTGTATATACACAAGGGGCATACGGAGCTTGGCGAGGGCTGCAGACTGGCTAAGACGCTTTCTATGAAACTCGCTCAGGGCTTGCCCAATGAATGGCGTGTCTTCCCCAATGGTGATCTCCCACCAGATTTCAATATCCTCATTCTGCCCTATGAAGTCTTTGCTAAAGAGAGGGGGGCGAGTTGGGCAAAGCACATGTAGTGCGCGCAGCACCTTAAAAGGATTCCCATGAACAAATCAGAATTTAATCAAGAGATCGATAATTCAGAACTTAAACATGATTTAAATAAAAAAATCAGTGAAGCTCTCAATGAACATGAGGCAAAAAGTTCCGGTCTCAAGAAAATTTTGCTTATCGCGGCCGTAGGACTTATTATTTTGGGGGTCGTGCTGGTCGTATTTTATAAGAGCACGCGCGAGCCACTTAAAAGTGCTTCTATCCCCGATGATGAGCATTTGCAAAGGGTAGGTAATCTCCACGATAGTACGCCCAATCAAAACAATTTTGAAAATCTAACTCTAGAGTCCTCTAACAATACAAAAAAGGAGGAAGATAGGTTTGATCAGATTGTTAGAGATATTCAGGCAAAGCAAGCACAGCAGGTACCAGAACCTTCTATTATGCTCCCGGCAAGCCCTCTAGACAAAAGCGTAAGCACTGCTTCTACGCCCTTATCCTCAAAACCCAAAAAAGAGGAGTTAAAACATAACGAGAAAAAATCTCTAGAAAAACACAGAGAGCACTCGGCTAGACCCAAGCATGAAAAGCATGAGAGGGAAAAACATAGCAGACATGAAAAAGAGAAGCATGAGAAGCTAGCGCACAAGACTCTTGAGAAGAAACCCGCCCCTAAGGTGGAACCTAAAAAAATAGTCGAAAAACCCAAAGAAGCTCCCAAAGTTGCCAAAGCAGAGCCGGTTAAAACCCCATCCAAAACTCCTATAAAACCACAGATGGAAGAAATCGCCATCGATCATGTTAAGGGGGAGAAGATGGGTGGTGTAAAAGCAGAACAGCCCAGTATTCCAAAAGGGTTTTACTTGCAAGTGGGCGTATTCAGCAAGACTCCCAACACAAAATTTATGGAGGCTTTTGTCAAATATCCCCATCAAATACAAGAACTTAAAGGGCAAAAGCGCTACTTGATCGGTCCTTATCCCACAAGAGAGCAAGCCGATGCTAAGCTTAAAGAGGTGAGTCAAGATGTGGGTAAGCCCGTACATATAGAGATCAAATAGCTGATCGGTCTTAGAGCGCAACTTACACAGAGTATGATGTCAAATAAGGAGATTTATGAAAAAAATACATACAGATCACGCCCCTAAGGCGATTGGACCTTATTCACAGGCGATTAAAAGCGGCGGGTTCGTCTTTGTCTCTGGACAGTTGGGCATTGACCCTAAGAGCGCAGAATTTGCCGGAGGTATTAAAGAGCAAACCAAACAGGCCATGGAGAACATGCGCGCCATTCTCCAAGAAGCGGGCTTAGATTTTGGCGCCGTGGTCAAAACCACCATCTTGCTCAAAAACCTAGAAGATTTTGGAGTGGTGAATGAGATTTACGGGAGTTATTTTCAAGAACCCTACCCCGCCCGCGCGACTTTTCAAGTAGCTAAACTTCCTAAAGACGGGCTGGTGGAGATCGAAGCAATTGCGCGTTGTGGGTGATTTATGCAAAAAGATATCATTATCATCGGTGGGGGCATTGTGGGTTTGAGTTGTGCCTACGCTTTGCACCATGCCGGCAGAAAAGTTACGCTGATTGAACAAAATGATGGGAGTTTTGGAACTTCTTTTGGCAATGCGGGCTTAGTTTCTGCCTTCAAGAAAGCCCCGCTTGCTAGTCCGGGTGTGGTGTGCGACACGATCAAGCTCATGCTCAAAGGGCAAGCACCCTTGAATATCCACTGGGGGCTCAACCCTCAACTCTATAAATGGCTGTGGAAATTTATCAGAAGCGCGAATGCGAAGTCTCTTAAGCGCACTTTGGCGCTCTTTGAACGCTATGGCACGATGAGTTTAGAGGTTTATCATGAGATGTTGGATCGGGGCATGGATTTTTGGTTTAAAGAAGATGGGCTCTTGATGATCTACACTCTCAAAGAGAATTTTGAGAAAAAACTCAAGGCGTGTACACACTACCCCGCGCATACCTATGAAATCTTTGATCCCAAAGCCACACTGGATTATATGCCCATCGCTAGAGAAGAGAATATTTGTGGAAGCGTTTTGCTCAAAGAAAACGCCCATGTGGACGCCCAAGAAGTGATGGAGAGTTTGCAGGGTTACTTGAAAAATGCGGGAGTGGAACTTTACTACAATGAAGAGGTTTTAGACTTTGAATTTAGTGGACAAAAGATCAGCGGTGTGTTGACCAACCATAATAAGTTTGAAGCCCACACCATCATTTTAGCCACAGGGGCTAACCCCTACTTGCTCCAAAAAACCCATAATCGCTTTTTGATGATGGGCGCTAAGGGCTATAGCATCACCTTTAAAATGCCCGAAGAGCTCAAGCCCAAGACCTCTTCTCTCTTTGCAGACATCTTTTTAGCCATGACCCCGCGCCGTGAGAGTGTACGCATCACTTCTAAGCTTGAACTCAACACCACCGATCCGGGCATTGTGCGCGCCCAAATTGAAAACATGAAGAAGAATTTTGCCACCTTCACACATCCCTTTGAAATGCAAGAACCCAAAGAGTGGAGCGGGTTTAGACCCCTTACCCCTAATGACATCCCCTACTTGGGCTATGACGCGCACTATAGTAACCTCATCCACGCCACAGGCTTAGGCTGGCTGGGCATCACCTTTGGACCGGCAGTGGGCAAGATCATCGCCGATCTCATCGCTTGTGGATGCAATGAAAAGAGCGCGGATATTATGCTCTTTTCTGCCTTTTTTAGAGAATGAATGCGCTCAATTCTTTCTTAGAGATTGTCAGAGAATGGGTGTGGGGGTTGCCCTTATTAGTCTTGTTAGTGGGCACGGGCTTGTTTTACACCTTCTTGCTCAGGGGGATTCAATTTAGCAAGGCTATCCATGCCTTCAAGGTGCTTTACACGCGCGACAAACACTCCCATGGCGATATTTCGCAATTTTCTTCTTTAATGCTCTCCATTGGGGCGACTGTGGGCATTGGGAACATTATTGGGGTGTCTTTGGCGATCGTGATGGGGGGAGCGGGGAGCATTTTTTGGATGTGGATAACGGGTGTTGTAGGCATGGCGACCAAGTACGCCGAGGGGGTGCTTTCTTTAAAATACCGCGAGGTGGGCAAGTTTGGTTATAAGGGCGGTCCGATGTATTACATCAAAAACGGGTTGCACATGCCCAAACTCGCCTTTGTTTTTGCCCTCTTCACTTTGATCGCCTCCTTTGGGATTGGGAGCATGACTCAGGCAAATGCGGTTTCTTCTATTCTCTTACACCATGCCTCTATGCCCACTTGGCTTTCTGGTTTCATCATCACCGCTATTACGGGTTTCATTTTGATGGGGGGGATCAAATCCATCAGCAAGTTTAGCGATTATTTTGCGCCCTTCATGGTGCTCTTGTATGTGCTCACCACTTGCTATATCGTGCTCACCCATCCTAGCGCAGCCTTGGACGCGCTAAAACTCATTGTGTCGCAAGCTTTTCACCCTCAACCGGTCTTAGGGGGTGTGGTTGGGGGAGTGAGCTTGCTCACCATTGTAGAGATTGGGGTGTCTAAGGGGCTCTTTTCTAATGAGGCGGGCATGGGGAGTGCAGCCATTGTAGCGGCCGCTTCTAAGAGCGCACACCCGGTCAAGCAAGCCCTCATCACCATGCTACAACCCCTCATCATCACAATGGTGGTCTGTACCTCCACCGCACTATTGGTGCTCATGACTCCGGTTTATCACCAACTCCATGACGCCAGTTTGCTCACTTATGAGAGTGTGCGCTATTTCTATCCTAATGGGGGTTGGATTGTCTTTGCCTCTATTATTTTCTTTGCCTATTCTACAATAGTCGGGTGGGCTTATTATGGGGAGCGTAGCATTGAATTCACCTTTGGGGATCGCTACATTTTCCCCTACCGCATTCTCTATCTTATCACCATCTTTATTGGGTCGATCACCAAGCTAGAATTTGTGTGGAATTTCTCTGACATCGCCAACGCTTTAATGGCAATCCCCAATTTGATCGCCCTACTCTTGCTCCATAAAGTCGTGGTGGCTGAAACCAAGTCTTATTTTAGCGCGTTGCAACAGGGTGTCTATGCTCCCCACGCGCGCTAGCTATGTGGAGGTCAACACCCACGCCCTAGTACATAATTTTCAAGTCATGCGCGCTTTGCTGGGGGCTAAGATGAGCATCATGGCGGTGGTGAAAGCAAATGCCTATGGATGTGGCGCGCTAGAGGCAAGCCGTGTCTTTGTAGAGCAGGGGGTGGAGTATTTGGGGGTAGCGACCTTTGATGAAGCCCTAGAATTGCGCGCGTGCTTTGAAAAAGTGCCCATTCTCATTCTAGGCTTCACTCCAGATCACATGGCACAAGAGCTCATCCAAGCCAATATCACCCAAACCCTCTTTTGTGAAAAACAGGCGCGCCATTTTTCACAAACCGCGCTCAAATTGGGGCGCAAACTCAAGGTGCATATCAAAATAGACACGGGCATGAGCCGTTTGGGTTACTTCCCCACCCCCAAAGCCGCGCACGCCATCGCCCAAATCGCCCAGCTCAAGGGGCTAGAACTAGAGGGCATTTTCACCCACCATAGCAACGCGGACGCGCTCTATAAAAATTACGCCCAAAAACAAGCCGAACAATTTGTAGCATTTGTCGATCAACTCAAAGGCATGGGATTAGAGTTTAAATACCAGCACATGGCTAATAGCGCGTGCGCACTGAGCATGCCCAGCTATGGCATGAATTTAGCCCGCGTGGGGCTAGCTCTCTATGGCTTACACCCCTCTATTTACACCCAAGACGCTCTAGAGAAAAAGGGTTTTGCTTTGCGCCATGTCCTCACCCTCAAAGCCCAGATTGTGAGTTTAAAAGACATCCCGGCGGGGAGATTGGTAGGCTATGGGGAGGATTACTATTGCATGAAAAACACCCGCGTAGGGGTTTTGCCCTTAGGCTATGGGGATGGGTTTTCTAAAATCTTGGGCAATAAAGCGTGGGGGCTCTTGCATGGGCAAAAAGTGCCCATCATCGGGGGGGTGTGCATGGATCAATGCTTTATTGATGTGGGTAGTATAAAGGCACAAGAGGGCGATGAGGTGATTCTCTTAGGCGATCCTGCAAGTGGGGCGATGGGGGCTGGGGACATTGCCAAAATCTTAGGTATCATCAATTATGAAGCTATCACCATGCTCACCAAACGCCTCCCACGCGTGTATTTGTCCTAAATAAATTTTTTTATGCTAAGCTTCCGGCTTCAACTTTTTCATGGAGGTGCTTTATGGTGATGATGAAAACGGAGAAGAAGAGTATTTTAGAATATCTGTCTCAAAATAGATTTGTCATTCCCGTTTTTCAAAGACATTATGCTTGGGGAGAAGATCAGTGCACACAGCTTTGGGAAGACATTGTAGCGTTCTTTGAGGGGGGGGCGATAGTGCTCAACTAGAGGATGACCCCTATTTTTTAGGCTCAATTGTCATGTACTCCTTTCAGGGGGTTAAGGAGCAATACATCATTGATGGGCAACAGCGCACCACAACTTTTGTTCTCCTGCTTAGAGCCATGCATGCCAAGCTTTCCAATGAGAATAACACCAATATAAAGGGAGTGATAGATAGCATCCAGTCCTGTTTGTGGCGTGTCGATCACATCACCAAAGAGCCCGACTACAACGCCCCTCATTTGCGCAGTGAGGCGGTTGCTGATGAAGAGCGCGCAATTTTGGAGCGTATCTTAAAAGAGGGGTTGCCTACAGAAGAGTTAATAGATGATAAAAATGCTTCCAATTACGAGAAAAATTACCGCTATTTTTGCCAGCAACTAGATGAGTTTGCTAAAGAACACCCTAATAGTTTCCATGCGTTCTGCGTGTGCGTATTGCGCGCTTGTATTGTACTCCCCATTGGGTGCGAGGGACCAGATGGAGAGATGAGTTTAGAGTTTGCCCTGCGTATTTTTCACATCTTAAATGCCCGCGGACTTCCTTTAAACGATGCCGACATTTTTAAAAGTGTGATTTTTACTTATAGGAAAGGGCAGGAGAGAGAGGCTTTTATCCAACGCTGGAAAGAGCTAGAGCAAGTAGCCGATATAGAATTTCTCTTTAGGCAATACATGCATGTGGTGCGCGCGCAAAAAGGAGATAAGAATCGTGAGATTGCCCTAAGAACTTTCTTTTTAAACAAACATAAACAGATGTTGCAAGATGGCTCTATCATGCGAAACATTGAAACACTCGATCGATTTTGGCGTGAGGAAGAGGTTTGTTCCAAATACAGCCTCAAATCGCTTCAATTTTACGATATTTTGTATCTCACCGAAAGCGAGTATTGGAAGTGTTTAGATTCTGCATATTACATGTATTGCCTAGAAAGAGGCAAGGATTATTTCAAAAACTGCGAAGAGTTTTTGATGCGTTTGTGCGCACATCTCTTGCTCTACAGCATCAGCAAAAAAACCATCAGCTTTAAAAATGTGATTTACAACGCCTACACTTCCTTATACAAAACCGGCACTATGGATTTTCACGCCGAAAGCAAAGACATTTTAGAGGGCAGGATTCTATCCGCGAGGAAAAGTGAGCGCAATTTCCGCGACCTTTTTAACACCTCTAGCAAATCTAGCAAGAAGCTTACTAAGGTCTTGTTGGCTCTTAACATGTATTTAAAATACCCTCAAGAAGCAGTAGGCATATGTGATCAGGCGCAGATTGAGCACATCTTCCCTCAAACCACGCAGTGGCGCAGGAATTACACCGGCTGGGATAAGACTAAGGCTAAACCTTTTATTGAGTCCATTGGTAATAAGATATTGCTAGAAAAACCCCTCAATATCAAAGCCAGCAATGGGTATTTTGATGATAAGAAAGTCCAATACGCTAAGTCTAACTTTGCAGAGGCTCAAGCCTTAGCCAGACTCCCTCAAAGTGATTGGTTGCAACAGGATATCGAAGCACGCAACGAGGAGATTTACACGCGCTTACACACTTTCTTTAAGCAGTATGCGATCTAATGAGAACTCTTAGGGGCGCACCAAACACGGCGTTCTTTGCCCGTGCAGATGTCAATATTCAAACCCATCGCCTCAAGCTCTTTGGAGCTGTGTTTCTTTTTAGCTTTAGCTAGATAGCCACGCACTTGTTCACGCATGTGCGAAAACTCTTTCCAGCTTATTTTGCTCAAATTCGCCCGCGCGCTCTGAGCAAAAGCCTTTTTAAACTCCTTTTGATGCCCCTCATCAAGCGATCTCAAGCGTTTCACCACTTCCATGCGATAATTCAAGGCTTGACTAGCCGGCAGAGTGCCCGCGATTTTAAGCAATTCCTCATCGCTCAGCTTGGCAAAATCATGCCCCCAAGTCAGCCCCACCGCCAAAGAAGCCAACAATAAAGCGCGTTTATACATACCAATCCTTTTAGAATAGATGACCCGAAATCCTAACATGGATTGTGCGCATTGCTTGAGTCTTTTTATCCCCTTTAAGCTACAATACTCCCTTTTTAAAGGGACATGGTGATCAGCGAACACAACTTAAAAGACATCTTAAACTCTCTAGGCTTTGAAGCACGCAAGGGCGAGGTTTTTGAATACACTTACCCCAATAACGCCCAAATTTGCGTAGATTTCAAACACAAAAAAATCGCCTACTCTCCCCTAGATCATCGTTTTAAAGAGGGCGATTACCCTAGCAATGATGATCCTAGCACAGGCTTTATTATCCACCGCAACACCACGACTAATTTTAGCTCTAATGAAAACTTTGTGTGTTTGGTGGCGGTGCATAAGCTCCTAGAAAAGGGATACGCCCCAAAGCACATCATTTTAGAACCCACCTTTAAAGTGGGGCATAACCAACAAGTCTATGGGGATATTTTAGTGCTCAATCAAGAATTTAACCCCCTTGTGCTCATTGAAAATAAAACTTATGGGAATGAGTTTAGCAAGGCATGGAACGCCACGCTCAAAAATGGCGACCAGCTCTTTAGTTATTACGCCGTGCATAAAATCCCCTACCTGTGCCTACTCACTTTCAAAGACGCGCACACAGCTGACATGCGCTTAATTTCTATGCAGGACAATCCCGAACATTTAGAGCGTTTGAACCGCGATTGTAAGCAGGAGGACAAAAAACGCGGCTTTGCAGACTCGAGCAACACCAACGCCAAAAGCTATTTTGAAGTCTGGAGTCAAACCTATTCAAACGCCTTCACCACGAAGGGCATTTTTGAAGAAGACATCCAAGCCTACAATATCGGCAAAACAAAATACAGCCTTGAGGACCTACGCGCCGTCTCTGCCGATCAAATCTCAAGCATTTACCACGAATTTGCCACCATCTTACGCCACCATTCTATTGGCAATTACGAAAACAGCTTTTATATCCTTGTGGATTTGTTCTTGTGTAAGGTGATTGATGAAATCAAAAACCCTAATGACCTACAATTCACCTACAAGGGCGTGATCTCAGACAACCCCTTTTTGTACTGCGACAGACTTTTAAACCTCTATGAAATGGGCATTAAAGAACTCTTTAATAAACAGGTCATCAATGTTAAAAAAAGCGCCATTGGCGATCTCTTTAAAGAAGCCCAGCGTTATGAAGGCAAGTTTAAAGAAAAATTAGACGACATCTTTGATCAACAAAAATACTTCAACATCAAAAAGTTTAATTTTATTGAGGTGGAAAACTCCGAAGAGTTTTACCTCAACTTTAAAGTCCTCGTGCAAGTGGCTGGGCTTATCGCCGACCTGCACTTGAGCCAAAGCCAAAATAACCAATTCTTAGGCGATCTGTTTGAAGGCTTTTTAAACCGCCACATCCACCAAACCGAAGGGCGTTTTTTCACCCCCACGCCCATCACTAATTTTATCATCCACTCCTTGCCCCCCCTGCCAAATCACCCCAAAGTTTTAGACTTTGCTTGTGGGGCGGGGCATTTCTTAACCGAGTTTATGGCGCGCCACAAGGACGCGAAAGTCTATGGCATTGAGAAAAACAAAGACCTCTCCAAAGTCGCCAAACTCGCCTGCATTTTTCACAACCCCAAAAGCCAAAGCCAAGTGATTTTTCAAGACGCGCTAGACTTCATCGCCCCCCGATATGCTAAAAGCTTTGAGCTAGAAAGCTTTGATTGCCTTCTCTCCAACCCTCCCTATTCTGTGAAAGGGTTTTTAAGCACGCTCGAGCCTAGCGCGCTGAACCCCTTTAGCCTAAAAAGTGGCATTGACCCCAAGAGTTATGAAAACAATAACTCCATTGAATGCTTCTTTTTAGAGCGCGCTTTGCACTTTCTTAAAAAGGGGGGGATATGCGCGCTCATACTGCCTGTGAGCGTCTTACAAAAGGGGGGGCTGTATGAAAAAACCCGCGCCCTCTTGCTAGAAAATTTTAAACTGCTCTGTATTGTGGAACTTAATTCGCGCACCTTTGGGAGCACGGGCACGCAGACGATCATTTTATTCGCCCAAAAGGCGCAAAAATACAGCACCGATTTATTGGACGCGCTGACTAAAGCCAATTTTGAAGAAAAAAAGCTTGAAAAAGACTTCAAGCAAACAGAGTTTTTAAAAGAATATTGCGCCTTTAGGGGCTACCCTTATGCGGACTTTAAAGCCTTCATGACGGACAAAAACTTAAATCCAGCCCTAGAGCAGAGCTTTAGCGAGTATTTTAGCGATTTTGAGAGTAAAGAGCCCAAAACCTTTAAAAAAAAGCTCCCCACAGAGGGACTTAAACAAGAGTGGTTTAAAGCTTCTAGCTTTTATGCCAAAGACCCCAAGCAAGAGGGCAAAGCCCAACAAAACGCGTATTTTAAAAGCAAAGACTACCAAGACACCTTAAAGGCATGGCAAAGAGAGCAAGCCCTAGAGCAAATGCACGCCCTAGAGTTAGAAAAAATGCACCTCTTTGCTCTCATTCAAGGCGAAGAGGTGCTGATTCTCAAAAGCCCTCCGGATAAAAAGAGCGATAATAAAAACAACAAGGCTAAGATTGTAGAGTTCTTGGGCTATGATTGGAGCAAGCGCAAGGGCGATGAGGGCATCAAATACACCAGCGCGCAAACAGAGGACCTAGAGAGTCAGGCACTAGGCAATGTCCAAAGTATCAAGCACATACAAACCCCCCTTTACAACCCCCAAAACCCAGAGGACCCCACCAAACTAGCCTATGCCTTTAAAAGCTTTATGCACGCTGTGCGCACCAACACCCCCCGCCCTAATTTAAGCCCCTATAGGGACCCAGACCCCGCAGGTTACCAACTCTTTAGCGCGCCCTTAAGGGAGTTGATAGACTTTTCTAAGGCAGTGCTAGATAGAGCGATTAACTTAACCCCCAAACAAGCCAGCCTTAACCCCTTTGAGGGGGGCAAGTATGGGTTAGTCAAAATCAAATCGCTATGTAACATAGGTAGAGGTAGAGTTATTAGTCATAAGGACATAGAAGCCAATAAAGGAGAATACCCCGTATATTCATCACAGACAAAAGATAACGGGATTTTGGGTTATCTAAATACTTATGATTTTGAGGGTGAATATGTTACATGGACTACTGACGGCATTTATGCCGGGACTTGCTTTTACAGAAGCGGAAAGTTTAACTGCACGAATGTATGCGGAACATTAAAGATTATAGATGAAGGTAAGATACACCATAAATTTTTGTCGCTAGTCTTAAACTTGGCTACACCGAATTATGTTGTTAAGTCTGCCAATCCTAAGCTAATGAATAATGTAATGGCTGAAGTTAAAATCCCCCTACCCCCCCTAGAGGTGCAAGAGCAAATCATTACAGAATGCGCCCAAGTGGAAAAACGCTATGCTGAGGTGCGTATGAGTGTGGAGCAGTATAAAGCCTTGATTCAAGCCGTGCTAGAGGCTTGCGGAGTGTGCGGGGCGAAAAATGGGGGGGGGGGGGGAGAGAAGGCCCTCAAAAACCCAAAAAACCAAAGGGGCCTTAACCTAGAGGCGGTAAAGAACAAACCCACAGACCCAAAACTAGAGAAGTTGTAAAACCTAGCCCAAGCTTTGCCCACCCCACCAGGGGGGGGACGGAAGGCCAAACCCTTAAAAGGAGCCGCCCTTTACCCCCAAGATACAAATTTACACGCCCTCCTCC
>NZ_FZMF01000024.1 GCF_900197685.1 Helicobacter baculiformis
TATGACACGAGCGCCAATTCTTAAGTCTTCTAGCCCTTTATTCTCCTCTGTCTTATACTCAAAGGATTTTTCACCACCATCCAACCCCCCTCAATCTCCCTAATTAACGCCTTAGTGGCGTTGTTTTTTTAATTTAAGATTAAACATTTTTGTCATATGGTCCTATGCTGGCTTTACAAGAGTCGTGGAAAAGGCATATCTTCCAAAGTGTTTGTGAGTTTAGCTCGCCCCTACTGGGTTGTAAGGTGTGCTACAATCCTCAAGGCAGGGGGCTTAATTCTTCTAGCTCTAAACTATAGATTCTATGTCCTTGGTCTGTTGTCTCTCTTGCCGTGATCTTAGCTTACGCTTTTTTGTTATTGATATTAATCTCCGTAAAATATCTATGTATTGCTTCTACTCCTGAACGTCCCTTATAGTCAACATGTGTTTTCCTCAATCTCACAGTCTCAAAAAGAGCCTTAATATCCGCTCCCACTCTAAAATGTTCTTCTTTGGTAAAGCCATTTTCTAGACTCTTATCTAAGGCTTTTTTACTGGATATTTTGTCCAGTCCATTTCTTGAAATGCGTGCAATAACTCCTGCTTCTTTGTTTTTAATGTCTTGGTTTAAAATGGGTGTCAAACTTTGTTTTAAATCCCCCCTTAAATCTGTGTAACTCTTAGTTCCTTGTGTGGTGTATTCAAAGTTTTCACCACCATCTAACCCCCCTCAATCTCCTAGAATTATTCTTTAGGCTAGCGTCCCCACATGCCTAATTCCTCTTTAGTGGCTTTTCTAATGGGGGTGAAAGTAGCGATGTCAGCACTCTCAAAGCTTAAAAGGTAAAAATCGCTATCGGGGGTTCTGATGCGTAACAAGATTTCATCCTCCCCCTCTTCATCGGGGTCGAAACTAGGACCATCATAGCCCACAAAAGCCCCCTCATCTATTTTGCCATTTTTATTTTCAACACGCACGAACCAATCCAAATATTTCTCAAGGCTAAAAATATCTATCATTTCCCACCTCTCTTACCTACATAAGGTACGATATGAAAACCATCATTACTAGAATGAACTTTACTCCTCCTTGTGCGTATGGACTGGATTTTTCTAACTCATCTCCTCTTTAGTAGCCTTGCGTATAGGGGTGAATTTGGTAATATCGCCATCTCCATAAACTAGCAAATAGTATCCTCCATCAGCCGACTTTATGCGCAACAACAACTCATCCTCCTCTATTTCATCATCCACATCATTATAAGAAGGACCATCATAACCCCAAAAAATACCCTCTTTTGGCTCTCTTATTGTGCTCTCAATCCGCACAAACCATTTTTTCCATCGTTCTAAGTCTTTGATATAGATCATATGTCGTCCCTGTATGGCACTATATGAAAACTATCATTACTAAAATGAACTTTACTTTTGCTTGTTGGAATAGGCTTTTTAATGCTTGTTTTTTCATGAGGCATGAGAATACCCGGATAATCTATAATTATTTTCTCATCCCATTCATTCTTTCTTGTAAATTTAACCATTCCGGTTTTAACCAATTCTTTAACCTTATCTACATTTATAGGTTCTGTGTAATAACTCCGCCCCTCTATGTAACCCTTATGTCCTAAAATATAGCGGTTTTGCTTTTCATCTAGCTTTAACAGAGGCAAATATGCATCAATCATTGCCTTAATGCGTTGCTCCATTTTTAAATCACTCTCCGCCTCTTGCCGTTTGGCAATCTCTTTAATATCCCATCCTCCCCCCTCTCCTCCATCCTCTTTAAACCCCTCTGGGCTATCTTTTGGGCGCTTATTGCCTCCTTCACTTCCCTCACTCTTGCTAGGGGGCACAAGTCCACCCCCACCGCCTCCATCATCAGGGGGGATACTTCCCTCAATCTCCCTAATCAGCGCGCGGGTGGCGTTGTCAAACTCCACACGCTGCCCTAGAGCGCGCAAATGGGTTTTAAACTCCTCAATGCTATGGCTCTTGTTCCTTCTTGCTCAAGCTGTTCTGTGTGAAGCCACGCTTTACTAAAGTTAGAACTCTTGCTCTTTAAGGGGGGATGTGCTAAAGCGCTTTGTTAGAGTTTAAAGGGAGATTGTCCGCCCCTTTAGTCAAATCCTTAGCGCGTGCTGTCTTAGGGATTTTCTCTCCAATGGGCGTTTTTTTATCAAAAGCTGTAACTATCCAATAGTTGTCGCCTTGCTTATTGTAGCCTCTATTGATTCCTACAACAAAACCATCATATTCGATATTATAAGCTTCCCTCCTGCCTTGTCTCTTTGCAATTTCCCCCTTCTGCACGATCTCCTCTAACCCCCTAGCCAACTTCTG
>NZ_FZMF01000046.1 GCF_900197685.1 Helicobacter baculiformis
ACCCCCAGCCACCACCACACCCAAGCTCTAGAGCGCGCTTTTGGGCAAGCTAAGGATCTGTTTGACACCCTGCCCCAAGCCTCTATTCTTTCTATGGGTATGAGTGCGGATTTTGAATGCGCGATCGCCTATGGGGCAAATATGGTACGCATCGGGCATGCGCTTTTTGCGGGTTAGGATTTCTAGATTATAATCTCATCATTTCAACATTAAGGACACACATGGCTCATATGGGAACTTTGCAAACTACTAGACCTGAATTTGACACATTGCTCTCTAGTATCGCGCGCTATGTGGTGGATCATGAGATCACTTCTGAATTAGCCTACCAAACCGCTAGATTGTGCTTGATTGACTCCATTGGTTGCGCCCTGCTCTCTTTAAAACACCCAGAGTGTACAAAATTACTAGGACCTAGTGTACCCGGGGCACAGCTGCGCCCACTGGGCACGAAAATCCCGGGCACCACTTATCAACTTGAGCCTGTCCGCGCGGCGTTTAACATCGGTTGCATGGTGCGTTGGCTAGATTTTAACGACACATGGCTAGCTGCTGAATGGGGACACCCCTCAGACAATCTAGGGGCAATTTGGGGCTTGGGGGATTATTTGAGCCGAGATAGGCGCGCTAAGGGGCAAAAACCCTTACAAGTCAAACAGATTCTCACTGCCATGATCAAAGCCCATGAAATTCAAGGCGTTCTAGCCCTAGAGAATTGTTTTAACATAGAGGGCTTAGATCATGTCTTATTGGTGCGCATTGCCAGCACAGCGGTGGGTGCAGGGTTGCTAGGGGGGAGTTTTGAAGAAGTGCGCAATGGGGTTTCTAACGCCTTTGTGGACGGGGGGAGTTTGCGCTGTTATCGCCACGCGCCCAACACGGGTTCTAGAAAATCATGGGCGGCTGGGGATGCCAGTAGTAGGGGTGTGGATTTAGCCCTTAAAGCGCTCAGTGGAGAAATGGGCTACCCTTCAGCGTTGAGCGCGCAGTATTGGGGTTATCAAGATGTCTTTATGAAGAGTCAGCAAGAAAGGGGCGAGGTCTTGCACATCCCCCAAGAATTTTCTAGTTATGTGATGGAGAATGTGCTTTTTAAACTCTCTTTCCCAGCAGAATTCCACGCCCAAACCGCGGTAGAATGCGCGATCAAATTGCATGCAGAAGTAAAAGACAGATTAGAAGACATCGCCAAGATTGAGATCACCACCCAAGAATCCGGACACCGCATTATCAATAAAGAAGGGGAGTTGCACAATTACGCCGATCGCGATCACTGCATCCAATACATGGTCGCTTACGCGCTCATTTATGGGGATCTAAACGAGCACGCCTACAGCGATGCGAGCGCTGCGGACCCGCGCATCGATGCTTTAAGAGCGCTCAGTGAAGTTGCAGTAGATGATCGCTACACCCGCGAATACCTAGACCCTAGCAAACGCTCCATCGCCAACGCGTTGCAGGTGTTCTTTAAAGACGGTACAAAAACCCAGAAACTAGAAGTCCATTACCCCATCGGGCACAGGTTCAGACGCGAAGAGGGGTTGCCCCTGCTCTATCAAAAATTCAAACAGGCTTTAAGGGAGGTGTATGCCCCCAAGCGTGCTAGTCAGATTGAAGAGATTGTCTTTCATGAAAACGCGTTATTGCAAATGGATTTTGACACCTTTAGCGACCTCTTTGCTTTCTAGGAGGCGTGCATGAGCGCAGGAGAGAGATTTAGACAGGCATTAGTGGAGCGCGCGCCCTTGCAAATCGTGGGCACGATCAACGCTTATCAAGCTCTGCAGGCAAGCAAAATCGGGCATAGGGCTTTGTATTTGTCTGGGGCGGGGGTGGCAAACGCGTCCTATGGCTTGCCGGATTTGGGCATTACAGGCTTAGAAGAAGTGTGTATAGATGTACGGCGTATCTGTGCGGTCTGTGATACCCCCTTGATTGTGGACGCGGATACGGGCTTTGGGCACGCGCTCAACATTGCTAGAACCATCACCCAGCTCATTAAAAGCGGGGCGGCCGGGGCGCATTTAGAAGATCAGGTGAGCGCAAAACGCTGTGGACACCGCCCCAACAAGGCATGTGTACCCACCCAAGAGATGTGCGATCGCCTGCAAGCAGCCCACCAAGCTAGAAAACTAGACCCGCATTTTTACTTGATCGCGCGTACGGATGCGCGCGCCCAAGAAGGGCTAGAATCTGCCATCGCCCGCGCGCAGGCGTATGTACAAGCGGGCGCGGATGCGATCTTTGCGGAGGCTTTGCAGAGTTTAGAAGAATACCGCGCGTTCGTTGAGGCTGTGAGCGTGCCTATTTTAGCCAATATCACCGAATTTGGGCGCACCCCCCTATTCACCCTTGAGGAGCTCAAAAGTGTGGGGGTGTCTATGGCACTTTACCCCTTAAGCGCGTTCAGAGCGATGAATAAAGCAGCCTTAGAGGTGTATCTAGACATCAAAGAAAGGGGCACGCAAAGGGATCAAATTGCGCGCATGCAAACTAGAGAAGAACTCTATGAGGTGTTGGATTATTACAGCTATGAAGCCCAAATAGACGCGCTAATGCGCAAAAACTAGGGCTTGTACACGAGATTATAGCTAGCGACAATTTTGCGGTTATAGGTGATGTTGATGTCCCCGGGTTTGTCGCTCTCTAACAAAAAGACCTTCCCCCCCTCTTGAATGCCATAGAAACGCAGCCGTAACGCCATCTTAGGCGCGAAGGTGTGCAGGGCGTGTACGCCCCGGGCTTGCAGGGCTGAGGCGAGTTCTTTGGCGATGTAGTGGGTGCGCACAAAGGGATTATACCCCCCCCACAAGTACACACTTTCTAAAAGCAAAGTACCAAAGACAAGGCTGTAGCGAATCCGATAATGGGTGCGAAAAAGGGGGAGGTGTACGCGGATACTAGAGAGCGCGTGTTTGAGCAAGATAGGTATACCCAACACGCCATAGGCTAGAAATTGTGGGCTGATTTCTTGGCGTAGGGATAAGAGCAGGGGCAGGCAAAAGCCCACCGCGCCCACCATACCCACCAAGCTATCCTGTTGGCGCGCCTTGATCACTTGCGCATAGAGCGCATAGGGGTAATAAAGGCATAAACAGGGAGAATAGAGTACAAACATCACAAAAAGCGTTTCTAAAAAAAAGCCCTGGGGCATCCCAGAGACGGGTTTAAAATAGAGTACATTGAACATCAAAGCCACACCCAACAAGCTAGTTTTGAGGCGGTGCTTGTGCTTGAGCGCGTATAAGAAAAGGGCGGTGAGCAAGACCATACAGCTTGGATCAAAGAGGGCAAGCAGGGGGATTAGCGCGTAAAAGACACGCGTGTGGAATAAGAGTATGCTAGAGAGGGCTAGGGTGAAGAGCAAGCTCACCTTACCCAAGAGGATCGCACCCAGTTGCACGCCCGGGAGCAGCGCGAAGGTGAGCGCGCTGAGGAGCGGATCATAGGGTTTTTTGGGTTGGAGCTTGAGGCTGAGTTTGTAAAGCAAGATGAGATTGAGCGCGTGCAAAAGCAAACTGGGCAGACGCAAAGCCAAGTCATGGGGGAGGGATTTGCCCAACACCCCCACCAAATCGCGCAACGCCCCCAATAAAAGAGCGTCCAGCCAAAAGCTAGGCGTGCTAAAATAGAGCAGGGCTTCTTTATAGCTAATAGAAATCTCTAAACTCTTCACCACCCCTAGTGTCAAACTCACCACCACCAACAAGCCTAAAAGACGGCTATAAAGGGGGCTGGGCACACTGGAGGGGAGAATTGCTTAACCTTGTGCTCTGCGGTGTTCTATGAGGGCGCAATGATCTTGGACCACCCCCACGCCATGCTCTTGCAATAACTGAGTGGCTTGGGCGTTTTGAACGCCTAATTGCATCCAAAAGAGTTTGGGGAGGGGCGTAAGGCTCAAAAACTCTTGGGCTAAGGGCATGATCGCTGCAGATTTTCTAAAGACAATCACCCCATCTAGGGGGTGGGCGCGGTGCGCCTCTTGGAGGGTAGCATAAACGGCTTGACCTAAAATGGGCGCATCCACTTTGGGGTAAATGGGCACAATGTGATAGCCCTGCGCTTGCAGGTACGCCCCGACCTTGTGGCTGTCCTTATGCGGGTCAGGGCTCAAGCCCACAATGCCTAGAACATGGCATTCTAAAAGCAAGCTAAGAGTTTGTCGATTCATATTTTGCCTTTGTTTTGGTTTTGCTCTCTAGCACGATGAGCACTCCAGAGAGCACGATAAGCCCCATACCCAAGATTTGCAAAAAATGCAAAGGGGGGTCGCCCAAGAGCATACCAAAGAGCACCGCCCATAACAAGCGGGTGTAATCCACGGGTGAGATGAGTCCGGCTGGGGCGATCATATAGGCTTTGGTGATGAAGCACTGCCCCAACGCCCCGCTTAAACCCGTGCCTATTAAAAGCCACAAATCCCAACGCCACCACACCCCCTCAAAACGCAAGGGGTGGTAGCCTGAGGCAAAGGGGGGGATGTCAAAACACATCAGAGCTAGACTCATCAGCGTTAAAGACACCGAAAACACCACGATCACAAACCCCCCATCGTAATACTCCTTGAGTTTATTCAAACTCACATAGGCACAAGACACCATCAACCCGCTTAAAATCCCTGAAACCACCAACCCCCAAGAGAGCCCACTGGTGTGCGGGTTAGCCACAAAACCCACCCCCAAGATCCCCAAGAGTGCAGAGAGCACCAATTGCCAAGTGATGCGCTCTTTAAGTACCCACCACGCGATGAAAATGGCATAAATGGGTCCACTTTGACTAAAGGCGATCGCGCTGCCCAGATCCATGTGCGCGATATTGTAAAAGATCAAGATCATGCCCATCTGCCCCACAAACACCCTAGAAATCAAAAGAGCGAGCCCTCCGGGTTTGTGCGCTCTAAAAGAAAAGGGTTTGATGTAGTAAAGCCCCCATAGAAAAAAGAGCATGAAGAAGGAGCGATAAAAGATATTCTCTAGGGGTGAGTAGTAAGAACCTAGCATCTTGATGAGCGCGTTGAGCAAACCAAAACTCAACGCCCCCAAAGCCATGTAAAACACCCCCAAGCGCACATTTAAATCTCTCTGTTCCACAACGCGCAAAAGCACTCTCCAAAGAATAGCCCCCCATGCTAGCATGGATTTGTGAATATATCATTTATATATGATGACTAGGTGTTTCAGTTTGTTATGAATCTGCCAGTCTACATAAATTAGTTTGACATGGCAACCTCAGGCGATCAAAAATCATATCTTAAAGTCGATCTAGTCTCTAAAGTAAGGAGGCATGCATGTCCTCTGTAACAGGTAATGTTACCCATATTAATCAAAATTCTCCTTTTGGCTCAATCGTCTATCAAAATGCTCTGCCCAAACTCGATCATGAGAACCATAAAGAGTTTTTGGAACGTCTACAGGCGGTGCAAGAGACGCGTGCGCTAGAAAAGAATAAGGCCGTTCATAGGGATAAGGAAGATAGCTCATCTGCGCAACAACACGGTGCGCAGGAGCAATTCTATGAGCAACCTGATATGCGTTGTCTAGACAAACGCCATTGTTATCACGGACATTACTACAGCGACAACGCTTTAGAGCGTGCGCTAGAAAATACGGAAGAATTGGAAGGTTTTTTAGAACCCCATGTGCTAGATGTTATTATCTAAGATTTGTTCATAATCTAAATGCCATCTCTTGGCAAACAAGAGCGCTCTAAAATCCTAAATTATATTGCTATAATGAGAATCTGACCATCGTTATATACAAGGATAAATAATGAATCTTGATTATGATTTAATTGTAATTGGCTTTGGAAAAGCGGGGAAAACTTTGGCAACTGAGGCTTCTAAACTAGGTAAAAAAGTCGCTCTCATTGAGCAATCTAAGGAGATGTACGGAGGAACTTGTATCAACATCGGTTGTCTGCCTTCTAAAGCGCTCTTGCACCTTGCTACTCATAAAAAGGGCACTCTAGGGTATAAGGAAAGTATCGAAGAAAAAAATAAAATGGTGTCTTTTTTGCGCCAAAAAAACTATGATATGGTAACCCGTGCGGGGGTACAGGTGGTAGAAGGTCGCGCAAGCTTTAAAGACCCCCATACACTCATGGTTTATCATAAAGATAGTTGTAAAGAGATGAGCGCACATAAGATTGTCATCAATACAGGCTCACTTCCTGCACAGCCCCCGATCCCTATTCAATCCGATCGCGTGTATGACAGCACAACATTGATGCAACTTAACACGTTGCCTTCACATTTGGTTGTTGTAGGCGGGGGGTATATTGGTTTAGAATTTGCAAGCATGTTTAATCTTTTTGGGCGTGTGGGGCAGAAGAGTATCACACAAGTAAGCGTTCTGATGCGCGGCGATACCTTTTTGCCTAAAGAAGACTTGGCGTTTCAAGCCAGTATTTTAGAATCGCTCACTAAGCAAGGGATTGAGATGGTCTTTAACTCTAATTTGCAAAGCATCGTCGATCAGCAAGTCTATTATCAAAATACTCAAACTGGACAACAAACTTATTTAGAGGCTGATGCAATTTTATTGGCTACAGGGCGTGTACCCAACACTGCAGGGTTACAACTAGAAAAGGCGGGTGTGAGATTGGGAAAATCTAAGGAAATTTTAACCAATGAATATCTTGTCGCCAATGCTGATCATGAAGGTAATATTTATGCTCTGGGCGACGTGAAAGGAGGTGAGATGTTTACGACCTATGTAAGTTTAGATGATTTTAGAATTGCCTTCCAACACCTTTATGGGAACCAGTCCCGCTCTACAAAAAACCGCAATGTATTACCCGAAGTGCTCTATGTGGAGACTCCCTATAGCCATGTGGGCATGCGCGCTAAGGATATTGAGCGCTCAGGCAAGAAAGTATTAGTAAAAACTTTAGAGAGCGCTTCTATCGCCGGAACCCGTGTTGTAGAAGACACGACTGGAATCCTGCAAGTACTTGTAGAAGATAATGCACAGCAAACGATCTTAGGGGCTAGCTTGCATTGCGCCCTCTCTTACGAAATTATTAATCTTTTCAGTTTGGCAATCAACCAACGACTAGGTTTTGAAGCACTTAAAGACATGATCTACACCCACCCTTCTATTACGGAAGGGTTCAATCTGTTGTAAATATGGTTAGCACCCAGTTTACCTCTTTGCATTATCATGGTCCCGTGTTGAGGTTATTATGCAAATTTGTCATCTTGATGTCTTTGGGAGTGTGCTCGGTGTGTGCGAAGCCTAATGTTTATATTTTAGCTACGGGAGGCACGATCGCGGGGAGCTCTAAAAGCGCGCTGAGTAGTGCTTATAAATCTGGATCGCTGAGTGTAGATAGTTTGCTTGGCGCTATCCCCCAAGCTAAGGAATTGGCTAATCTCAAAGCCGAACAGATAAGCAACATCGGCTCTCAAGAGATGAATGATGCCGTGTGGCTTAAGTTAGCTAAACGCGTGCAAGCCCTGTTATCGAAAAAAGATGTGGATGGGGTGGTGATCACGCATGGTACGGATACGATGGAGGAGACCGCTTATTTTCTCAATTTGGTGATCAAGAGCGCTAAGCCCGTCGTGATGGTGGGCGCGATGCGCAATGCAGACTCATTGAGCGCGGATGGTCCGCTCAATCTCTACAATGCGATCGCTGTGGCTAGCGATGTACAATCTAAGGGCAAGGGGGTGTTGGTGGTGATGGACGATGCCATCCATGCCGCCAGAGAAGTGAGCAAGACCAACACCACAGGCGTAGACACTTTTAAATCCCTCAACAGCGGACCCCTAGGCCATGTCCTCTATGGGCATGTGCGCTTTTACATGCAGTCTTTGCGCAAGCATACTTTAGAAAGCGCGTTTGACATCGCTCAGATACATGACCTGCCCCGTGTGGATATTATCTATAGCCATGCTAACGATCATGCAGATTTTGTGCAAAGCGCGCTCCAACATGGAGCAAAGGGGATTGTGAGCGCAGGGATGGGCAATGGCAATCTCTACCCCTCCATCTTAGAGGCGTTAGCTCAAGCGGCCAAAAAGGGCGTGGCGGTGGTGCGTTCTAGCCGTGTGGGGAGCGGGTTTATCACGCGCCCTGGGGAGATTGACGATTCTCAATACGGCTTTGTTAGCGGAGATAACCTCAACCCCCAAAAGGCGCGGGTGCTGTTGATGCTTGCTCTAAGTCAAACCCATGATCCCCAAAAAATCCAGAACTATTTTGATACACATTAGACTATTTTAAGATTGTCGCCGTATAATTTCTCTATCCGAACTATTTTACAGGGGGTTTATTGTGTCAAGTGCAGTCAAAAATATCTTTAAAGTGTCTTTTATATCTGCTGGATTGTGTGTTACCCTTTATGCCAATAAGGCTAGCCATGCGCCCAATGCGCAAGAGTTGATCAAGAAAGCTTTGGGCACTAATCTAATGCCCATGCCCACGGGAAAGGTTTTAGATAAATACCTTCAAGACAAAGTGCGTAATTTGGGACTCTCTTACAAGGGGGCCGTACTCACTAAAGCCCAAATAGAATTAGGAAAAATGCTTTATCTAGACCCTAGAATCTCTACTTCATATCTGATTTCTTGCAACACCTGCCATAATTTAGGCATGGCAGGGGTAGATAGCGTATCGCGGGCGGTAGGGGATGGCTGGAAACCCAACCCGCACTTTTTGAACTCTCCCACTGTGTATAATTCCGTCTTTAACGCCGTGCAGTTTTGGGACGGGCGTGCAACACACCTAGACGAGCAGGCAAAAGGACCCATCAGCAATCCGGTAGAAATGAATGCCGATCCCAAGGTTGTGGAAGCCAAGATCAATTCTATACCCGGCTATGTGAAAGCCTTTAAACGCGCCTATGGTAATAATGTTAAAATTAATTTTGACCTTATCACCGATACCATTGCCATGTTTGAAGCCACGCTCAACACGCCTAGCCGTTTTGACGACTTCCTGCGCGGGAATGTCAAGGCATTAAGTCTTAAGGAGCAGGAAGGTTTGGCTCTTTTCTTGGATAAAGGCTGTGCGGGTTGCCATAATGGGATCAACCTAGGGGGCACAATGCAGCCCTTCCAAGTGGCTGCCCCGTATAAATTTGCTAATGTCGGAGATTTCAAAGGAGATAAGAATGGCATGGTTAAAGTGCCTACTTTGCGCAACATTTTAGAAACCATGCCCTATTTCCATAATGGGCAATATTGGGATGTCAAGGATGCGATCAAAGAAATGGGCGCGGTGCAACTAGGAATCCATATTAGCGATGCGGACGCACAGAAAATTGCCACCTTCTTTGGCGCACTCACAGGCAAAAAACCCACCATCATCTACCCTAACCTGCCTATCATTACCAACAACACTCCTAAACCTCAAGGCATCATGGAAAAAGATACTGGTGTAGCTAAGCCGGTTGTTGAATCCGCTACCCCTCCAAAAGCCCCCACCCGTTGATTTAAGCACAAAGGCACGTATGTTAAGTTATAATGTGCCCTTTTACTTAAAGGAGAGAATTATGGCACGAAGATGTGATTTAAGCTTAAAAGGTCCTATGGTAGGCAACCATGTCAGCCATGCAAATAATAAGAATAAAAGGCGTTTGCTCCCTAATTTGCGTACGATTCGCATCACCCTAGAAGACGGCACGAAGCAAAAAATCCGTGTGGCCGCCTCTACTTTAAGGACTATGCGCAAAAGCCAATAGTCCGCAAGGACAATGTTTAAACTTAAGGCACTCTTCAAAAAGAAGCCTCGTAAGGAGAGTGCAACTCGCCAACTTAACACAGAGATTTACGCCCATTTTAAACTTTTTGCTCTACCCTTAGTGCTCATCCAGCTCTTTATCCTTCTGGGCACTTTGGGCTATTTGGGCTTGGAGAATTACTCTCTCATGCAAGCCTTCTTCCAAACCGCCTACACCTTCACAGCGACCGGGTTTGGGGCGTTGGATGAAAGCAAGTTTGGGACATGGAGCATTTTTTTAAGTGTTTTGATCATGTTCTGTGGGGAGGCGCTGATGACCTTCACGGTGGCCGTGCTCATTGGGGTGATCAACAAGGGAGTCTTAGCCAAACTCATTCGGGAGAAGAAGATGATTTATAAGATCGCGCGCCTCAAAAATCACTATGTGATCTGTTATCATAACGAATACACCATCGAGCTTGCCAAGCAGTTTAGAAACGCCCAAATCCCCTTTGTGGTGGTGGACGATCACCCTGAATTTGAAGAGCAGGCGATCAAAAACAAATACCCTTACTTCATCACAGGCGATCCGCACACCAATTTGAGCATGCTTAAAACTAATTTGAGCAGCGCGAAGGGGGTGGTTACTTTTTCTAAAACCTTTTCTGTCAATATTGCCCTAATCGCTAATGTGCGCTTATTAGAAAAAGAGTTGGGGCGCAAGCCTTACTACATCATCGCTAGCGCGCACAATGACGAGGATTTAGAAAAGCTCAAAAAGCTAGGCGCAGATAGCGTTGTCTCGCCCACCAAATTAATGGCACAACGGGTGAGCGCAATGGCGATCCGCCCGGATATGGAGAATATTTTAGAAAACTTCATTTACAAAAAAGACACCTTATTAGACTTAGAAGAGGTGATTGTGCCCAAAGAGAGTTGGCTGGTGCAACGCAAGCTCAAAGAGGCGCATTTTAGAGAGATCGCTAAGGTTTTTGTCATCGGGATCATCCAAAAGGATGGGCGCTACATCCCCATGCCTGAGGGGGAGACCATCGTCGCTAGCGAGGCTAAATTATTGGTCATTGGCACTTCTGAGGGGGTTACTAAATCTAAAAATCTCGTGCTCCAACACCAACGCCCTAGAGAGGTGGATTATGTCGCGCTTTAATGGAGATTTTTTAGCGCGCCCAAAGCCCTACAAATCGCGTTTTTGGATTTGAGATATTGGATTTCACCTTTGGGGTTTAAATACACACAAGGGACATCATCCACGCTCAAAAGACGCGCTTGTTTCAAAAGAGCGCGCAGAGAGTCAAGCACACTCTTAGGCGGGCTTTTCAAAACCCCTAAACAAGCTTTCTTGGCTTTATCACTTAGATATTTAGGGAGCAAGCAGAGTTGGGGTTGATTTAAAATGCGGGTGTGTGTGTTCTTATAGCTGGTAGAAAAATGAGGAATCTCCGGGTAGTTATCTTGAAAATTCGAGTATTCATCTTGAAAGAACCCTTGGAGATAAAATGGGGTGTTGTGCAGGTAAAACAACCCCTTAAGCAAGGCATAATTTTTAAACGCCTCTAAAGAGATGCTAGGATCGCTATTTAATATCTCTTCTAAAAAGGGGTTGTGTTTTTTAGAGATTTGGACTAGATACCATGCACCCTTAAGAGCATTTGCTAGAGAAACAATAAGACCCATATCTTCATCTGAAGTGTGAAAATCCCCTCCCCAGTGATCATGGTAATTATTAACAGCTGTAGCCCAATAGAAAAAATCTAGCGCGCTCGCTAAGCCCTTTAAATAGGCGCATTTGCCTTGTGCGCAAGCGTTGTTAAGGGAGGGTAGGCTTTGGACATAGTCTAGTGGGTCTAGTTGAGAGGCAAGCAAGGGAGAGAATAAAAGCGGGATGATGGAGTCTTCAAAGAGGTAGAAGGGTTCAAGAAAATCAGTATATACGGATTCGCCCGGATCGTAGTCTAGGTTGGTCAAACGCGTATCCTCCAAACACTCCCACAACAAGAGCAAAGCGATGCTTTTAAAGGCTTTAAGGGTGCGCGCGGGGAGTTTGCGATCTTTAAAGATAGGGAAGACATCTAAAAGGGGCCAAGCTTGTTTGTAAAAATCTTGAGCCCTTTGTTTTTCAAAAGCTTGGAGGCGTTTTTGGCGCGTTTCTTGATCCACGCTGCGATCTAAAAGCAGACGCGTGTAGGCAACATCTTTAGCGATCATCTCCAATTGCAAGGCGCGCATTTGATCTCGCCACGCCTGTGGGGCTTCAGTCCCCACTAAAGCCAAACACAATAGACAGACACACACTAAAGCGCGCATTAAGACCCCCCAGCGGCTTTAAGCCATGCTTGATAATAGTCATCTAAGAGTTTGGCGGGTTTTTGTTGCAAATCCACACCCAAGAATATTTTAATAAACCTACTATAGGTGTCTTCTTCATCATCTCTATCTAGATCGTCATCATCAAATCCATAAGAGAGCGAGTCTAGCTGTTTAGAGATACTTGCGCTAGAATTGTATTTTCGCACCTTTAGAGTTTGGCTACTTAGGGCATCCCATAGACTTGAACCCTCCTTGTGGGCTTTGAATACGGGAGCAAAAAATAGATTGAAGGTATCTAAAAAATTTTGGGTAACTTGGGTGGCGTCAAAGGCATCAGGGAGCGAAACGCCATTCTCACAGCTATCAGGAGTGGGGAGATAGCCACGCAAGTTTGCAAAGAGTTGCAAGGATTCATAGGCTTTAAGAGTCTTTACAAATTCTTTATCTTGGGGGGTTTTTAGCTGGAGGGTTTGGAGTAGGGGGATCTTATCCATAAAATCTAAAGCCAAAGAGAAAAACAAGGCGGCATGCCTCTCCATCGTATCGTGGTAGGGGTGAGGATCTTGACATGTCTCATCCACATGTCTAATCAAACTCTCTTCATACATACGCACCGTGAGCGCGCGCATCGCTTGCATCTCTTGGATCAGCTCTTTAAGGGGTTGGCTAAAAGCAATCCCAAAGATGAGAAAAAGTAATGCCAAGTAACGCACCATGCCCCTTTGAACTTGTTTATAGAGCTTTTAACAATCTTTCTTGCTTGAAGTGTTGATAATCTAGCGTGGCGTAGTTGGCAAAGGGGGTGATGGTGATCCCTCCACGCGCGCTAAAATGGGCTTGCACTTCTAGGTATTTGGGCGCTAGGAGGGCGACTAAATCGTTTAAAATCTTGCCCACACAATCCTCCCCAAAAACCCCCTCATTGCGAAAACTGAATAAATAGAGTTTGAGCGACTTGCTCTCTACCATTTTCAAATGCGCGATATAGGCAATGCGCACGCGCGCAAAATCGGGCTGGGCGGTGATGGGGCACAGACTGGTAAATTCTTGGCTCTCTAAGCAGGTAAAAATGTCCTGCCCCGGGTGGGGGTTCTCAAAGGCTTCTAGCAAATGGGGGCTATAGTGTTGCGCGTAGTGCGTCTTAGCCCCCAAATGGCTAAGAGTGCTAGGCATGCAAGACTTCTTCACAGCGCTCACACAGATCGTCTTTAGGGGCTAGAAAGCGCCAACAACGCGGGCACTTCTTCAAAGAGGCGCGTGCCAAAACAAAATCCGGGGTTTCTAACAACACATCCACCCCGCTGCCCTCCCAAAGCCCCACGCAACTCACCATCAACCACTCCGCATAGTGGGTAAATGCCATGTCCTTAGCGTCTTTGAGGTACATTTGCACTTCTAGGGAGGTTTTCACCCTTTTATCCTTTTTGAGCCCGTCCAATGCTTCACTAAAGCGCGCGCGCAATTCTAGGGGGCGCTCAAATTGGTCTAACACGCTTTGAGCAACCGCTCCCTCCAATAAAAAGGGCATTTGCAGATCAAAGACCCCGCCCCCAGCTAAAGCTACTTCTTTAAATAGAGGGCTGGCGTGTTCTAACACCTCTTCAATGGTGTAGGTGAGAATGGGAGCGAGCGCAAAACTCAAATGGTGGGCTAAATAGAGCATGGTCGTTTGGATCGCGCGCCGTTTGGGGCTCTCTTTGGGATCACAATACAAGCTGTCCTTGCAAATATCCATGTAAATCCCGCTCAAGTCGTTAGCCACAAAGCTAAAGAGTTTCTGCAAGCCCTTGACGAAGTCAAATTGCTTAAAGTGTTCTTGCACTTGGTTAAAGACTTTGGAGCTTAGGGCTAAAATCCAAGAATCTATCAGGCTCAAATCTTGCAGGGGGGTTAGGCGTTCTAACCCCGCCGTGTTGGCTAGCAAAAAGCGCAAGGTGTTGCGCACCTTTTTATACCCTTCAGCAGTTTGGGCAAAAAACTCATGAGAGACACTCAAATTGTCTTGATAGTCATTCATCACCACCCACAGGCGCAAAATATCGCTCCCATAGGTGTTGAGCACTTCATCTAAAGAAAAGACATTTCCCTTAGACTTGCTCATCTTATGCCCCTTAGAATCCACGGTAAAGCCATGGGTTAGCACCCCTTTAAAGGGCGCGCGGGAGTGTTTGATACAGCTTAAGAGTAAGGAGCTTTGAAACCAACCGCGGTGTTGATCGCTGCCCTCTAGCACCAAATCGCTAGGATAAACCCCCAAACGCTCTTCACACACCGCCTTAAAGGTGCTCCCACTATCAAACCACACATCTAAGATATGGGTGTTCTTTTCTAAATTGGGGGCTAGGTGCTTAAACCCCTCTGGCAAGAGATCTAGCACGCTTTGCTCCCACCACGCGTTACAGCCCTTTTCTTTGAACATCTGGTAAATATGTTCTAAAACGGGCATTTCAAGCAGAGGCTCTTGAGTGCGTTTGTCCAAGAAAAACGCCATGGGCACGCCCCAGTTGCGCTGTCTGCTCACGCACCAATCGGGGCGTTGCTCTAGCATGGCTTTGAGGCGGTTCTTGCCCTGTTTGGGGTAAAAGGCGACATCCTCAATCGCCTCTAGGGCAACTTGGCGCAAAGTTTTATAACTGCCATCTTCTTGTAAAAAAGGCTCATCCATCATGATAAACCACTGGGTGGTGGCGCGATACAAGACGGGTTCATGGGTGCGCCAACAATGCGGGTAGGAGTGCGTGATGGTGCTGTGGTGCAAGAGGCTTTGATCGAGCAATTCTAAAATCTTGGGTTGGATTTTGAGCACATGCTGGCCTAAAAACTCTTCAGGCAAGAGCTTTTTTTGCAAGATCTCTTCATTGTAACGCCCGTAATCATCTACAGGCACTAAGACCTCTAAATCATATTGTAGGCATAAATGGTAGTCTTCTTCCCCGTGTCCGGGGGCAGTATGCACCGCCCCGCTCCCCTCTTCTAAGCTCACATGATCGCCTAGCAAAACCACAGAATCGCGCTGGTTTAGGGGGTTAGTGGTTAAAGCCCTCTCTAACAATTCGCTCTCAAAGCTCCCCACAATCTCCCCTTCTAAGATACCCTTTTCTAGCAACTTTTGGGCTAAAGAAAGCGCGACCACATGCCCTTTAGAAGTGATCGCATAGGTTGTCTTGGGTTTGAGCGCAATACCTACATTAGCCGCTAGGGTCCAAGGGGTGGTCGTCCAAATCACAAGGGCAAATTCTTTAGGGGTTTCTTGGGTGCTAAAATGGGCTTGTTGGCTGAGAAGTTGGGCGCTTTGTGGTTGCAGGGCAAAGCTGACAAAGATTGAATCGGACTGCTTATCCTTATACTCTACTTCGGCTTCAGCCAGCGCGCTCTGGCATGCCCAGCTCCAATAGACGGGTTTAAAGCGTTGCTTGAGCAAACCTTTTTGTGCGGCAATGCAGAGCATTTGATAAATGCTGGCTTCAAAATCGTATTTATAAGTTTCATAGGGTTTTTCATAATCCCCCACCACCCCTAAGCGCAAAAACTCTTCGCGTTGGATATCAATAAACTTTTGGGCATGCTGGTAGCAACGATCGCGAAACTCCAGCGCGTCCAAAGCGTGGCGTTGCTCTGCGGGCAATCTGTGTTGCTCGGCTTTAAAATCCTTTTCAACTTGTTGTTCAATGGGCAAGCCATGGCAATCCCAACCGGGCACATAATCCACCTTTTTGCCTAAGAAATATTGGTGTTTGACGATCACATCTTTTAAAATCTTGTTGAGCGCGTGCCCGATGTGCAAATGCCCATTTGCATAGGGCGGTCCGTCATGCAAAACAAAGCCCTCTGAGGCGTTTTGGCGTTTGTCCAACATATGGGCATAAACCGCCTGTTCGCGCCAACGCGCATAAAGCTTGGGGGCGTTGGCAATGGCATTCGCTTTCATGGGGAAGGAAGTTTGGGGGAGGATGAGACTATCTTTGTAATCTTGCATAGCAAACCTTTCTATTGGGATTTATTCTAGTTCTTGTATGTACAAATGACTTTGGGATTTGGGGATAGTTTTAAGTGTGGGGATTGCCAGCACGCGGTAAGATTTCAGGCGATCCAAATACCTAATTTGGAGCACATCGCCCACCTTCACCTCTTTACTGGGTTTAACACAGACCCCATTTAAGTGCACCACCCCCTCTTTGAGCATATCCAGCGCAATCGCGCGCCTTTTGGTGATATTGGTCGCATTTAAAAATTTATCCACACGCATGCATTATTGTAGCATCATACCCCTAAATCTGCGCTAAGCTCACATAGCACTTTAAAATATTTTTTAAGGGAAATCTGTACAGTTTGGATAAAAGATTTTAGGTTAATTACACGATGAAAACGAGTATTCTATGAATTTTGATGGTTGAAAGCTATTTTGAATTCACAAGAGTGGGAATTCACCTATGCCATAATTAGCTTGGCGAATACCTTTAAAAAATGCGGTTGCCCCGATAGGGGCACAAGTAAAAACCCTACTTTTGATCTTTGGCAATATTGCGGATGTATTGGTCTGCCAAGTACAAACCATGACCACTTTCACCCATCAATTTGATCTTGTCTAAAATGTTTTTGAAGAGCACTTCTTCCTCATGTTGCTCAGCTATATACCACTGCAGAAAATTGAAAGTGGCGTAATCTTTTGTAGCAAGCATTTTATCCACAAGAGCATTAATAGAATGGGTGATGTGTTGCTCGTGCTTGTAAGCTTTTTCAAAAACCTCCACAAGGCTCTTGAACTCATGCTCGGGGGCTTTAATTTCTTTAAGGTGCACGCCCACTTCGTTCTCGTTTAGATAAGTGATAATTTTAGTCGCGTGGGCGTATTCATCACTAGCATGATCAAACAAGAACAAACCCGCACCATCAAAGCTATGGGTATAGCACCATGAACTCATGCTCATGTAGAGGTTAGCAGAATAGAACTCATCCATCACTTGGGTGTTGAGCAATTTAACTGTTTCTGAAGGCAACATGAAAAACTCCTTATTGTTAGTTTGTATCATTATTATAGTATAAATGAGAAATAAAGTCAAGGGAAATCAAATGCATCTTTCTCAAAATACCACAGATCATTAGAAAATTCCAGCAAGCAACTTAGTTGCGTAGTAGGCAATGCAGGAAAAAATGTAGGCGACCGCTGTAGTAAAAATAAACAAATAGAGTACAAATTTTATACCTCCCGCTTCTTTGCCAAAGGTAATGGTTGCTGCAAAGCAAGGGATATAGAACATTACAAAAACAATAAAAGCAATGGCTGAGGGCACGCTTACATATTTTTTGAGCGCTTCACGGAACGATTTGGAGTCTTGCTTGGTATCCCCTAACGCATAAAGCACACCTAAAGTAGAAACCACAACTTCCTTAGCCATAAAACCCGTTACTAAAGAAATAGAAAGTCGCCAATCAAAATCCATAGGCTTAAATAGGCCATCAATACTACGCCCTACGCGTCCCACAAAACTATTTTCTAAAATCTCCTGCTGTTTTTTATCCTCAAGAGACGCGAGCGCCTCCTCTTTAGCTGTGGCCTCTAAATTGCTCGCCTCAATGCGTGCTTGTTGGACCTGATAGTTTTCTAACATCTTCGCATCTCTAGGGTAAGCAGAAGCAAACCAAATTAAAATCGCCCCTGCCAAAATATAAGTGCCTGCTTTCTTCAAGTAAGAAAGTGATTTTGTATAAATACTATACCAAATTACTTTAGGGCTTGGCATGCGATACTTGGGCATCTCCATTACAAAGGACTCTTCTTTCCCCTTAAAAACACTTAGCTTAAGGAATTTTGCCATTAAAAGCGCAATTACGGCTCCGAGCACATAAATAATGAAGAGCACTAGACTAGCATATTTTTCTGGGAAGAATGAGCCTACGAAAAGCACATAAATGGGCAGGCGCGCGCTACAGCTCATAAATCCAATAACAAAGAGGGTAACAAGTCTTTCATGTTGATTTTGTAGGGTGCGCGTAGCCATATAAGCGGGTACAGAACAGCCAAAGCCCGTAATCAGCGGGATAAAGCTCTTGCCATGTAAGCCAAATTTATGGAAAACCCCATCTAGCAAGAACGCCACGCGACTCATATACCCGGTGGCTTCTAATAAAGAGATGCCCAAATACAGCACCATGATCAAGGGTAGAAAAGAGAGGACAGCCCCCACCCCTCCAATAATTCCATCTCCTAAAAGTGAGCCGATTTGGGCGTTGGGTGCATGTGTCTTAATTGTATCACTTAGCCAGCTAAACCCATCATCTACATAGCCCTGCAATGTTCCGCCAATTAAGAAGCTCAAAAAGAATACCAAAAACATAAGCCCCAAGAAAATAGGAACGCCATAGATTGGATGCATCATGTACTTATCGATACGCCGTGTGTATTCAGGCATGCCCTGCGTCTGGCGGCAAACCTTCTTGGCTAAAGCACGGCAGAATTCAAAGGCTTCTTCTTTGGAAGTAGTAAGTGGACTTCTAACATCTTTAGCATCGCGGTGCAAGCTAATAAGTCGATCTAAGAGATGGTCCATATTGAAGTGCGCATGGGCAGAAGTGGGGATACAGGGCACACCTAAATCTTTAGAGAGTAAGTCCACATCAATCTGCAAACCTTCTTTTTGGGCTTCATCCCACATATTAAGTGCCATGAGCACTTTGTGGGGAGTATTAAGTAATTGGGTACTTAAACTCAAATTGCGCTCTAAGTTCGTGCAATCCAGCACATTTAGGATCAAATCGAAGCGTTCAGTTTCCAAAAACTGCCTACTTACCTTCTCTTCGATCGTAAAGTCATTTAAAGCGTAGATACCCGGTAAATCGACGATAGTGATCTTAGTGTTGTTGTAAGTGGTGCTTACTTGGGTTTTTTCCACCGTGACTCCTGCAAAATTGCCCACTTTCAAGTGTGCCCCGCTAATCGCATTAATAAGCGAGCTCTTGCCTACATTGGGTTGCCCCACTAACGCCACGACGATCTCTTCCATCGTTCACCTCACTAATTCTAATTCTTAAAATTATAAATGGCGATTATAACGCATAAGAACTGAATTCTATAATATGTTTTAAAAAATTTGCATAAAAAAATTCTCAAGGTTGCTTGACACACTCCCCGCGC
>NZ_FZMF01000060.1 GCF_900197685.1 Helicobacter baculiformis
TGTATGTTCTCAAAGATGGGCAAGCCTTCAAGGTGAATGAAGGCTTCTTTGATAATTTTAAAACCATCATTGCGGGCAACGCCTTCTCTCTTGTAGGCAGTCTGATTGGCTCAAGTGTGGGGGGCGCGCTCAAAGGGTCTAGGGGGGGTGTGGGCGGTATGGTTGTGGGGGGCGCTTTGGGGGCGTTTGCAGGGGGGGGTGTGGATGCGATGCTCACCAATTTTATTTTAGATCGCGCACAGAATTTTAAAGAGACGCTCAAGCACATGCGCCAAGAGGGGGTATTAAGTGTCGTGGGCGATGTGGCGTTCTTGGGGGGGCGTGAGGCGTTGAAGCGGGCACCGGGGGCGTTGGGGAATTTGATCCACTACATCCCCATCACAGGGCGCATTCAGCGCGCCCTAGATGGGAACGCTAAGGCGGCGCAAAGCTTGATCGCCCAAGTCTACACCCCCGAGCAAGAAGAGGCGCTTAAGGCGTTTGCTAAGCAGTTTGGCGGGGGGGTGAATTTGTCTAACCCCCCTTCTGCGTTGCGCCAAAGCTTCACAAAGCATTTTGGGGAAGATTCGCCCATGCTTAAGGGCTTTGATCGTGTCCATGAGATCCTAGCCCTGCCCTCTTCTAATGAGCGCCAAGAAGCTTTTATCCGCGCTATCCGTGCAGATGAGAGCGGGAATTTGAGCGCGTTTTTAAGTGAAGTCGCCCACTCTAGTATGCGCGCGCATGGCACGCTTAAAAGCATTTTGAACAAGACTACCGCGCATTTAGCCCAAGAGTTAAACGCCCTCAAGCTCAAGGGGGGCGATGTGAAGGCGATCTTTGAGGATTTGGACAAGGGCACGCAACAAAGTTACCAAGATGCGATGGATCGCGTCCTAGCCCAAGCGCTCAATAGTGAGGCGCGCGTTAAGCTCAATAGCGCGCCCTTAGAGCACTTCAAGGCGGAGTTAGCAGAGTCAGGGCTAAGCTCAGAGGCTAAGCCTTTTATCAAGGCGCTTGAGGGGCGTNNATCACATCCAAAGAGCCTTTGAGGGCTTTGTGCGTCAGGACATCAAAGAGGGGATTAATCGCCTTTTAGAGAAGACCCCCCCCGCCTTGATGGACAAATATAAAGAGCTTTACCACACGGCTTTAAGCGACTATGCGACCATGAAGCAGGTTATGAAGGATGTTAAGAAGCTAGGTTTGCGCGACGCACTCAAGAGCGAACAAGAGGGCTTAGAGGCGCTGTTATCCTATGCTAAAGGG